>CAZJQR010000001.1:0-58870 GCA_964548345.1 uncultured Candidatus Bathyarchaeia archaeon
TCTTTTCCTCGATCATGCGCTTCTCGCCAGCTTTGAGTATGAAGCTGTGGATTTCGAGTTTGACTGGGCATGCTTGTTCGCAACGTCCGCAACCGATGCATTCCTCATACAGGTCAGTTAGCGGGACAAGGTTACCTTCAGCAGCTGCCTTCAGCGCAGATGGGATGTTTAGGTCTTGCGGACAGCTTCTCTGGCATAAGTTGCATTGCCTGCAGGTCTTCGCAAGCGCCACGATTTCTTCAATTTTGGGCAAGATCGTCTTTTTCTTGCGTATGGGCGCTATTTGCTGCGCGACTTTGACCGAGACTTCACCGACTTTTTCAGGGTCAAGAATCAAAACGCCTGGGACTTTGCCGCTTACCAAATCTGCCACTATTTCGTCTGCAGGGTCGTTTGTGCGGTTTTTGTAGCCTATGCAGTTCTTCTCTGACGCAGCTATAACTGGTGCGTTGACGCGTTCAGCCTCTAAGGAACAATCCGTTCTGACACATTGCTCGTCCAAAACCACTACGTCGGCAAACCCGCCTCTTATGAAGCGGAGTTCCCAACTGATTGGACCGACGATTTTTGCTCGGTCAAAGTATCTTGTGTTGTCGATGGCAGTGCAACATAATCCTACAACTTCCATCTTATCCTCGAGTTTGTTATCTTTCATGTAATCGATAATTCCAACCGAAGGCACGACGTTATGGCCGATGCACATGATGACTGGCTTTGACGTGTCAACTGTTCCGATGCCCATTTGAACGAGCGGGGCTTCAGGGTCAGCCTTTGGAAAGTCAAATGCGGAAATTTGAGCCATGTCCGCGACCTCCATGCCTACCTGGTCAACTCTCCCTGCGTGGAATGCCTTTGATTCAAAATCCAAGTTATTCGCTTCTTGACCTGTGTGTGCAGCAGATAGCAAATGTGTAACCTGTGTCTCGCAATATGTCAGAACTTCGTCTAAGTCTCCGAGGGTTTCAGGTCTTATTCCTGTAACAAGCCTAGTAACTGGAGCTTCAACCTTAACGTTTAAGCCGCCTACGTCGATAGGATACCTTCGACCATATTTTTCAATCAAATGATCAACAACGTGGCGAGCGTGTCCCGTATGGGTTGCTGCTCCTATGCTGCAAGCTATGAGCACTATACGGGATGACTGGGCACCTATGTCGAGCCCACAGGCTCCACGTTTTCCCGCGGTCAAATCGCACTTGCCATAAGTGCAAAGACAGCACAAGTCACAATCTGGCATGTAGAAAGGCTTGTACTTGTTAAGGAGCGTCATGTCCCAATCTCTTAACGTGGCAATGGACGGCATCGGTGTGGGTCCCATGGGTTCAGTCCAAGAGTCATTTACAACTTTGCCGATGGATAATTCAAGATTTTTAACAAGACCAGTGTTGGTCTTCATTTCACCAATTTTTACGTGCACGTTTTTGCTGGTCAAATTCAAACAAACCTCTGTAAAGGTTTTACTAGTAACAACATTACAATGTTTTTAAACTTTTCCAGAATTTTTTAGCAAAAGTCATGGTGCATCTATAGATGCGCAAGCTTCTTGAAAAAAGTAAACGAGAAGCAACTTTAGAGGTAGCCTGCGGTTTTCATGATTTCCTTCACCGAAGCATAAGCTGGATTGTCTGAAGGCAGCTCCAGCAGTGATTTTCCTTCAAGAACATACTCGTCCAAGGTTGCGTCTGCCATTATTTTTCCCAAATATTTGAAGTTCAGGGTGGTTTCTGCGTGAACGCCAAGTTCCGCGGGGAACCTGTACCCGCCTATGAGATAGAAGTTGTCAAACTGCATGTCAACTTCTTTGGCGATGCGATGCGCTCTTTTGACGTGGTCCATGGATTTCTTTGAGTGATCAAGAATGTCGAAAATGTCATTCACTTCTGATGTGATGCGCCGGTTTAAGTGTTCAAGCCCCGCCGGCGAATCGATAAGCACGTACTTGTAGTTCTTGGTTAACGATCCCAACGCGCCTTTCAGCGCCGAGTTTGGCATGCAATAGCATCCTTCAACCCATTTTGTGCCAACCGATAAGAAGTCAAAGTTATCGCTTTCAAATAAGCCGTTCTCCCAAATCCTGTTCTCTATCCTTTCTGTGGGTGGAACCCCAACGGTTGTTCCGCCTTTTTCAATGAAAGTGCTGACGAGCAACTCGGCGATTGTGTATTTTCCAGCTTCTTTCAGGTCTATTCCCACCATCTCAGCCAAGTTCTGGTCAGGGTCAGCATCCACCAGCAGCAAAGGAGTTTGACCCGCTTCAACGAAACACTTAGTCATTAAAGCCGTGAAGCTGGATTTTCCTGTTCCTCCGCGACCAATCGTAACAAGCGTTTTCATAAAAATGAAACCTCAATCGACTTAAACGGTCTTCTTAAGGAGAACGTCGCATATATTGTCTATGGCGTGCATTGCCTTAATCTCCTTGTTCTTGAGTGGTGTTTCCCCGAGCATGTCTGCTTCAGTAACTTTCTCGTCAAACGGAATGAAAGTGAGAGTGGATAAACCGTTTTTCTCTGCAAAACTTGTGACCGCTTCTTTCTGCGTTTCGTTCATGATCCTGTTTCCGATGAGATAGAGCTGTTTCAGCCCCGCGTTTGCCGCCAAATCATGTATGTGCTTCGCTATCTCAAGAGATTTCAGGTTTGAATCCGCAACAATCAGCAGAGCGTCTACTTGCCTCGCGGTTCCTCTGCCAATGTGCTCAACGCCTGCTTCCAAATCTAAAACCACAGCTTCGTTACGGTCCACGATCAAATGGCGGAGCAAAGCGCGGATAACGGCGTTTGGAGCGCACATGCAGCCAGAACCCATCGACTGCACCGTGCCCATGACTATCAGGTTCACGCCGAAAGGGGTGCTTACGGAATAGTCGCGAACTATATCATCAACAGTGAAGGATAGGCGATAAACGCCAGAATACCCTGTGCTAGTCTTGGATTCAACAAGCTCCTTGTTTTCAGATATAGGCACGATCTTACGTGTTTCTTCCGCGGATAAGCCTAAAGTTAACCCGAGATTTGGCGAAGAATCCGCGTCTATGGCCATCGTCTTCAATCCTCTCTCTGCGAACCCCCGAGCGAGACCCGCCGCGATTAGAGTTTTGCCGACGCCGCCTTTGCCAGAAACCGCAACCTTCATAGTGTTCTCCCCAGTGGAAAAATACTTTCATTTGATAGCTTATTTACGTTTCTTTGAAACAAGAAGGATTTGATCATGCAAAAGATTTTATATTCATTGCGCATTCTCTTTAGCCGAGATGATGTCGCGATGAAAATACTAAACGAGTTTGTTCCAACACGCAAATTTCTGAAACTTGCCGAGGAAATCAAAGATCTAGTGGATGGATGGAACGTCACCGACAGCGCTGCTGGTTTCCCAGCGGCTAGTGGCACAGCCGTTAGTTGCGTTCTTAAGTCTAAATACCCTGATAAAATAGTCGTACCCATATTCATACTGCACTACAAAGGTCCAGTGGAAGTGGGCGGCTTGGCTTTAGCGGCTGACATCATGGGTGTTGACGGCTTAGCAATCACCATGGGTGACGTGCCCAAGTACGGCGAACCCATAAAGATGTTGAAATCCTCCGAAGAAGGTCGAGACTTCTTACGCGCAAACGTGAAGCTCAAGAATCTGCAGCTAGGCTGCTTACTAACGGCGCGGCGGTCTGTGGAGGATAATCTCGCGCGGGTTAGGGCTCCATGGGACTTTATCTACTTCATGCGGCTTGAAGACAAATCCTTCCCCACACTGGAGCAGATAGCCAAAGAATGCAAACGCCTAAACAAACCCATCTACGCGTACTTCCTGGTGGGAACACCTAAAAACGTTGAGACTGTGAAGATGATTGGCTGGCCAACCGCCGCAACCATGGATACAGTTGAAGAAAAAGCAGCAAAGCTAGATGGCCTCGTTGACGGCATAATCGCCACATGCGCCGGAGACGCTGAAGGCGACAAAGAGATGCTGCACAAACTGCAAAAGTTCAGAAGCTAAACAGCACAATCACTGCAGAAATAGAGACTCTATAACCGTCTCTTCATCCAACGTTTCCACCTTAAATCCTTTTTTCTTGCATAACTGAAGCATCTTGTAGTTGTAAGCACTCACGTAACCGTAGATTTTGTCCACACGCATGTCTTTGCCGATCTCAACAAGCAGGTTCATGAGCTTGGACCCAAGCCCCAAGCCTTGCCATTTATCGCCCACTAAAACGGCGAACTCACCACTTTTCCCTCCAGGCTCAGCAATTAACCGAACAGCACCGATTATTGGCTTGTTGCCTTCTTGAAGTTCGGTTACAACAGCGATTTCACGGTCGTAATCCAGATTGCAGTACCGCGTCAAAGCCTCATGGGACATTTCTTTTATGATCTCGAAAAACCTGAACCGCATAGATTCCGCAGAGAGAGACTTCAAAAACTCGTTGAAACGTTCCTCGTCTTCAGGCTTTATTGGGCGGAGCGACACGTGAGTTTCGTTTTTCAGCCGCCTCACGGCAACGTATTTCTGGGGGTAAGAAGCGATGAGACGGTTGTCGTGATGCTCGGCAACCTCGCGCATCATCCTGTCCCACTCTATTGCGATGCGAGCGTCAACCGCCACAACACCATTCCCATGAGCAATCAAGGGGTTTATGTCAACCTCTTTTATTTCCGGGAAATCGGTGGCAAGCTGCGAAAACTTCACCAGAATTTCTTCAAGAAGCTTAACATTTAAGGGATACCCGATGGATGAAGCGTGTTTGAAAACGGCGGTGTCTTCTATTAACCGTTTTGCGAGTGTCTGATTTAGCGGAGGAAAACCTATGGACACGTCCTTGAACAATTCAGTGGCGGTTCCGCCCATCCCGAAAATTATTGTGGAGCCGAACTGCGCGTCCTTCTTAGAGCCTAAGATCATTTCGTATCCCTTTTCGTGTATCATAGGCTGAATGGATACGCCTTGGAACTCAGCAGTGCTGCTGAAACTCTTGACCCTTTTAGCTATCTCTCCAAAGAGAGTTCTGGTTTCTAATGAAGAACAGACGTTCAGCAAGACGCCTCCGATTTTAGATTTGTGCGTAATCTGCGGAGATAGAGCTTTCAGGACTACGGGGTAGCCCAGTTCGGAAGATAAGGCGCTGGCTTCTTCAGGGGTACGTGCCACAAGCGTCTTCACGGCTGGGATCTTGTACGCTTCCAAAAAGCGCATGGATTCAGGTAAAGTAAGGACTTGCCGTCCCTCGCAGAAAGCTCGTCTGAGAATCCCCTTTAGAGAAGTTAAGTTGGGTTTTTCCACTGGTAGCTCTTCAGGAGTCTGATACAGAAGCTCCAAGTTTCGAGAGTAATCGTACATGTGCATGAAGGTTGAAACAGCCTCTTCAGGAGTTGCAAATGACGGAACACCGTTTCCTTGAAGGATTCGGCGAGCTTTTCGGCAATGGTCATCTTCACCCATAAGAGTCGTGAGGACAGGTTTCTTGGTCTGTTTTGCCAAGTCCACTATGGTCTTTGCAAGGGCAACAGGTTTTGTTGCGCCTTGAGGCGTGTATATAATCAGGAAGCCGTGGCCGTTGGGGTCTTTCAGGCTTATCTCCAGCACCTTTCTGAACCTGTCTGGAGTAGCCTCCTCGTAGAGGTCGATGGGGTTTGCTATGCTGCAGTAAGGGGGCAAAATATTTTTCAAGGCTTGAACTGCCTCGGTGCTTAACTGCGAGAGCTTTCCCCCTCGCGCGATAAGGTTATCTGCAGCCATTATCGCTGGGCCTCCCGCGTTGGTGATTATCGTCAAGTTTGGACCAGTCGGATGCGGCTGCATAGCCAAAGCTTCTGCACAGTTGAAAAGATCACGGATAGCCTCAACACGAACTATTCCGGCACGTCGGAAAGCAGCGTCGTAGACGGCGTCTTCTCCGCCTAAAGAGCCGCTGTGGCAAAGGGTGGCTTGGCTGGTTTCCTTGAAACGTCCCGCTTTAATCAGCACGATGGGCTTGGTTCGGGCGGAACATCGGGCTGCACTCATGAATTTTCGACCGTCTTTTATTGATTCAACATAAACTAGGATGCTTCTGGTCTGGGCGTCAATTCCGAAATAGTCAATTAAGTCTCCGAGGTCCACATCAAGCACTGAACCTGTGGAGACCACGGCGCTGAAACCAACTTGGGCTTCCGACGCCCAGTCTAAGGCTGAAGCGCATAAAGCGGCGCTTTGGGAGATGAACGCGATTTTTCCAAGGCTTGCCTGCTTATCGGCAAATGTGGCGTAGAGATTGATTTTGGGTCTAATCACGCCGAAACTGTTGGGTCCGATTATACGTATGCCGTACTTTCTTTGATGCTCCAGAAGCTGCTTCTCAAGGTCCGCGCCGTCTTCGCTTATTTCTTTTAAGCCTGCTGAGATTATTATGGCTCCAGCAACTCCAGCTTTTCCACATTCTTCGACGACCTGCGGGACCACATGTGCTGGGGTCGCTATAACCGCGAGGTCTATCTTGCCAGGAATCTTGCTGATGCTGGGATAAGCAGTTAGCCCTTGCACTGTCTGCCTGAAAGGGTTTACAGGAAAAACTGTGCCTTTGTAGCCTGCGCTTATGAGGTTGCTGAAGATTTTGGCGCCTATGGAGTCTTTTCTTTCGCTTGCGCCTATGACGGCGATTCGCTTAGGATTGAAAATGCGGTTGAGGTTTTCGATTCCCAAGTTTAGGTGTTCCTTCATTTCGGGGGAGTAACTTTTCTGAATGAATGTATAGCCTGCGCATGGTTTTAAAACTTCCCAAAATCGCAAATTTAGATCACTCAAGGCAAAGTGACCAAAAAGTTCCGAGTAAAAATTAACTTTAGGCCACTCTTTAAGGTAGATAACCTTAAGTCTTATTGCAGAGTTAGCCATTCAGCTTAGAAATGAGGTTTGCAACTGTGGACGCTGTTGAAATAGTTGCTGTTGAGAATTTACCATTGATAACGAACGGGGACAACTTAGCTGAGCTTATATGCAACGCAGCTGAAAAACAGAACACGCCTATACAAGAAAAGGATGTGATAGTCATCACTCACGTTGCTGTTTCCAAAGCCGAGGGAAACGTGGTCAACCTTGATGATGTTTCGCCGTCGGAGCGGGCAACGGAAATAGCGCAGCAAACCGGCAAGGAACCCGCTTTAGTGGAGGCAGTTCTGCGGGAGACAAAAGAAATAGTGCGCCTAGGTCCCAACAGCATAATCACGGAAACCAAGAACGGCATAGTTTGCGCAAACGCTGGAGTGGACAGGTCCAATATTGAAGGAGAAAGAAACGTGGTGTTGCTTCCTAAAGACGCCGATGCGTCCGCGCAGAAGATCAGGCGAGAAATAAAGAGGCTAACGGGCTGCGATGTTGCCGTGATTGTTTCGGATACTCATGGGCGCCCATTTCGGATGGGGGAGATAAACGTGGCGATAGGCGTAGCGGGAATCAAGCCAATAAGGGATAGGCGCGGAGAAAAGGACCTGTTCGGATACGTGCTTAGAATAAAGCAGACCTCTGTTGCTGATGAATTGGCATCCGCTGCAGAGCTTGTGATAGGTCAGGCGAATGAGGGGATACCCGTTGCCATCATAAGAGGGTACAATTATCAGGCGATGGAAAACGCGTCGGCTGCTGAACTCACGAGACCGAAAGAGAAGGATTTGTTCAGATGACTGTTTAGGCGGAAACAAGAAATGAGCGCAAACACAATTAAAAATATCAGCGAGAGGATGGTGAAAGCCGGCAGGAAACTGCATAATCATGGACTGGTAAAAGGAACTGGTGGAAATATCAGCGCCAGAATCGCAGGCACAGATACGTTTCTGATAAAACCTTCGGGAGCCCGCATGGAAGCACTGGAGCCTGAAGAACTGGTGCTCGTGGATCTTCAAGGAAACAAAATCAGAGGAGAATCAAACGTTTCTATGGAGACGTTGATGCACGCGGCAATCTACAGAAAGCGAAATGATGCACAAGCGATCGTGCATTCACATGCACCCATAGCAACGGCTTTTGGAATCGCAAAAAGGGAAATTCTCCCATTACAAATAGAGATGTTTATGCTTCTCCCAAAAGGTGTTCCCGTTGTTCCTTTCAAGCCGCCCGGTTCTAAAGCGCTTGCGGAAGCAGTGCAAAAAAAGGTCGCGAACTACGACGCGGTGATTCTTGAAAACCATGGCATCGTAGCGGTTGGCTCAACTATTGAAGGGGCTTGTAGCCTGAACGAGATGGTTGAAGAAGGCGCCAAGATTCAGCTTCTGACTACGCTGCTGACGGGTAGAGATGCAAGTAATTTGGCTGAGCTAAAGGAAAAGTTCAAAACATAGAATACTGTAGAATAGCAGAAAACAGTCAGGAAGATGAGGCAGTGACGGAGGCTAAAACGCCTAAAGAGTTTTTCGAAAAAGTGTTGCCCAGCAGATTCAACCCAGACAAAGCGGGGGGCATCGATGTTACCGTCCAAGTGAACATAGTTGGCTCCAACGGGGGAGACTGGGTAGTTACAATAAAAAACCGGCAGTTGAAAGCTGAAGAGGGAACGCATCCTTCACCGACGTTAGAACTCAAGATGACGGAAACGGACTATATGGATCTGATCAACGGTAAAATTAGCGGCGAAAAAGCCTTTTTAGCAGGGAAACTGCGGTTTAAAGGCAACATAGCTCTTGCTTTGAAATTAAGGGAAACGGGATTTCTTTAGAACGGCAACTTTGCTTTTTGGTTTTGTTATCTGGTTTCAAAATATGGCGAGCAAGAAAGGAAAAGGTGGGCGGCAGAGTGTTGTTTTCTTCAATATTGATTAAGAACGTGTTCATTTCGTTTATGCTTGGACTCATGCTACGTTTTGTATGTTTCCTGAAAGCGTCGTAAGAGGCGTAATCCTGGTGAAATGAAACTATCACTGAGTCGTACCCTTAGCCAATTCCGCGATGAATTAAAACACCCCAAACGGCTTTTTACTCATTGTGTCAGGATGCGCCTGTCGAAAACCTTCAATTTCGTGTTCCGTTAGCTTCGGGTCTAACTTGAAAAAATTCAGAGCCATGATGGTGTAGCCAATTTTGCTGAAGTTCGGAATTATCGTGTATTCTTTGACGTATCCTTCTTTTTCCAGTTTAGTCCTAAGCCTTGTCGTGGTTGTTTGTGAAGTGCCTATTGATTTAGCTAATTCCCTATCGCTTCTTCGAGAATTTTTCAGAAGCTCAGAAAGTAATTTCCGCTCTAAATCTCTCAATTTTTATCGCCTTTCCCCTGATCGTAAACACTCTTAGTGCCACTACTGTACCGTTGAAAAATTATTCGCAACTTATTCCTTATTAACTTGCCGAAAAGAGACCTGCGACAAGAACTTGTACGATAAAGTCATTGCTTACTTATCTGAAAAACGGGTTTATGCGTTTCCGTTTCGGCACATTTTTATTCCGTCTCCAACAATCACAGGGTAAGTGGAGAATGAGTTATGTTGAAGGATGTTGTCAAGGATTACGAGTTCCACGGGGACATGTCGGTGGAGGAGCTTGTCAGCCAGATGGAGCAGGCTTGGGGCTTCACCGCTGGCAAAGTCTCTGTGGGCGTAAGCATTCTGGAGCGCATGTTCAAAACGCGGGACTGCGTGAATTTTCTCTCGTTCACTGCAAACCTCGTGGCGACAGGCGCCCGCGGCGTGTTCAGAGAACTTGTGAAGCGGAAGCTCGTGGATGTTGTTATCACGGCGTGTGGGACGTTGGACCATGACGTGGCGAGGTGCTGGAGAAACTATTACAAGGGTTCCTTTGTCATGAACGACGCCAAACTGCACGAGCAGGGCATAAACCGTCTGGGCAACGTGCTGGTTCCAAACGACAGTTACGGAACAATAATAGAGGAGAAGATGCAGGGGTTGCTGGAGAGCCTTTGGAAAGAGGGCGTACGAGAAATGTCAGGCAGCCAGTTGTGCCGGGAGATAGGAAAGCGCTGCTGCAACGAAACCTCAATACTGTACTGGGCAGCCAAAAATGACATACCGATCTACGTGCCGGGCATCACGGACGGCGCTGTTGGCTACCAAACGTGGCTTTTCAGTCAAGACCACGATTTCAGGATTAACTTGTTGAAGGATGAGGGGGAAATAAGCGACGTGGTTTTCTCGGCGAAGAAGAGTGGCGCGTTGATTGTTGGCGGGGGAATCTCGAAGCATCATACGATATGGTGGAACCAGTTTAAAGACGGCTTGGATTATGTCGTGTACGTGAGCACAGCTGCCGAGTGGGACGGCAGTCTTTCTGGCGCGAGACCGCGGGAAGCGGTGTCTTGGGGGAAGATAAGTGAGAAGGCGAAGCGGGTGATGGTTGAGGGGGATGCTTCGCTGATACTGCCTGTGATGATGAGCGCGCTTGTGGCTAGGCTTGGGAAGGCTTAGGATAAGCCCTTGAAGAGCCACGACATGTCTGGCGCGTTGCGCTTGGTTTTGACCCTTTCGTTGAGCGCGTGCGTTATCAGCGGCAAAGCGATTGTGGCGTCGCAGTAGCACACAGCGCGGGTGCCGCTTTCACTGTTGATTTTGCCCCAGCTTATGGCTTCTTCCAGAGTGCAGCCTGACAAGCCGCCCCATTGCGGCGCATCGACGGTTATCTGTATGGAGTATTTGTGCGGGTAATAGTACTCCTGCAAGCCTTTGCGGAGGTGCCCGTCTCTTCCAGATACGCCTTTATCGTTTGTTTTAGGCGAGACGGAAATGGCTATGAGCTGCGTTAAGTCTTTGGGCACTCCGCCGCCGATGTAGATTACGCCAACGTCTTTGGTTTTGGTGCCGATGGTGACAAACTGGTTGAATTCTTTTACGCTGTCGAGGATTACGTTATGTCCTTGGTTTTTTGCCATGAGAAAGGTTTCTCCGTAAGCGCTGTCAACCATGGCTGGGCTGAAGATTGGGACCGCGTTTCCGTAGGCGACCGCGGCTATGCTTGGAATTTTTTTCTTGCTAAGATATTTCCCCAAGAGATAGAAGAACTCTGCGGATGAGTAGGGATAATCGGTTTTCAGGGTCATAACGAAGTCGGTGACCAGTTCTTCCATTTTGCGGTAGTCGGTTTCTTTTCCGAAGACGTCGTAGTACCTGTTAATGTCTGCTTCTAACAGTGCCTCGTCGTCTACCATGTGGCTGCCCTGCCAGTAGCCGAAGCCCATCGCGTCAACTATGTCCTCGGACACGTTAGCGCCCGTTGAAACCAGCACGTCAATAAAACGGTTCTCCATAAGCCAGTTAACTATAGTCCATTGGCCAGCGGTGCTCATGGAACCTGCCAAACCCATAACGATGGTCAAATCTTTTGCTTTGAACATATTTTCCCAAACGTCAACTGCTTCGCCGAGTTTTCTTCCTTGATAAGCGGTTCGGCTCATTTCAGCCAGAAGTTGTGAAACGCTTTTTTCTTTAACCTTTATCGGCTCTAGTTTTTTGTTAAAGTATGATTCGTTCATGCGTTTACCCCGTTGTAGATTAGGCGACTTGTATATGAAATTTATCATTCTTGACCGTGTAGACAAGGTGTACACTGCTCTTTCGCGGGTTCTTCTCGTTTTCGACAGAAATCCAAAAACATTTTTAGGAAACAACGTTGTTGAAATTATGGAGTTTTGAGGAGAATAATCTGAAATGGCTAAGAAAAAAGTTGCCGAGAAAGAAGCTAAACCAGCAAAGCCAACTCTGGAGCCTGTCATGTACATGGACCATGATGACAAAAATTACTATATTCAAGTGGAACTGCCAGGCGTTAAGAAAGAAGATGCAGAACTTGAAGTGTCTGACCAAAGCTTCTGCGTAAGAGGAGAAAGGAAAGACATCGAGTTTTTAGGCTGCTATATTCTAACGCACGCGGCAAACGTTGAAAAAGTTAAAGCAAAATTCGATAATGGCTTGCTGAACATCGAAATCCCCATAAAGAAGATTCTCAAAGGAAAGAAAATAACAATAGAATAAATGCTTCGAGCCTCTTTTCTTTTTTTATTCTTCAGAGGTCACGTAGGTTGGGCTGTTGATGCCTGTTGCGGTCTTGTTTCGCATCCTCGATTGCTGAATTTGCCCAGATACCCAAACGGATAGGATAGTAAAAAGATTTCAGGTACTCCAATAATTATGGAAAAGGGTACGCCTGTGATTGTTTGTATCATTAAATTGATGGTGGAGAAGATAAGTAGAAGGAAGAAGCCGTTGAGCCAGAATCCTATCTGCCATCCTTCACAGGCGTACAAACGATGAAGAACGGCTATGTTTAGCGCGCCTAATATCATCGGTTGAATGCCGTACATGATAAACAGGAAAATGGCGAATCCTATCGGAGCCATGAAAAGAAGAAAGGAATCCTGAAAAGCATCCAGAAGGAGTTGAATGACGACTAGAGTAATTACTATGGCTAAGCCGTGAATGAAAACGGGTTTAGAAAGTTTAAGTGTTCTGCGCAATCCATTCACCCACTTTTTGTTCTGCGAGTCTCCCGCGTATTCCGTAAACGTTATCGACGCTGTTCCAGTAAACTATCCAGCAGCCCTTGAGCCCCATGCTTCTGAAGAGGTTGAGCCCACGAATTATGTAGTTGGCCTGTGCCGTGTTGTCGCTTGTTGACATGCCAAACTCTGAAATTACAACTTGTTTATTGGTTATTTTTTGAAGCAGCTGAACCATGCGCGGGGAAAGTGCTAGAAAAGACTCCATAAAAACGTCGAACCCTATAAAATCGAGTTTCTCGCTAAATTGGACGGGAAGGTTTGTTCGAACCAAGAAGGCGGGTCCAAAGTTAGTGTAGTATTGTGCCGAAAGCCGATACTGTTCAACTATTGAGTAGACATAATCAAATTTAGAACCTGCTTCATCATCAGTGAACAAGGCTCCCAAGTCCCATGATGACGCAACGTCAGGTTCATTGAGAACTTGAATGTAAGTAAGGTCGCTACCCCACCTACCAAGATAATAGTTTATGTTATCGGCGCTGTCGTGATTGTTGATTATAAGGGCGACTCTGATGCCAAGCTGCCTGACAGCACTGAAGAACACGTCCGTGAGCGTGTTTGAATACGAGTTTGGGCTTGTTGAGTCACAGACTATGTTAACGCGAATTACACTGAAGCCCAATTCGTTTATGTGGGATACTTGATCGTAGATTTGTCCGGCGCTGTCTTGTTCGTAAACGTAGGTTACGCCTACTTCAAATGCCGAGTTGGCGCTTCCAGACGAAATCGAATAGTAAGCGTAGGGAAAGAAAATTTGAGTGAACACCAGAAGGATAGATATACCGATTATCGTCAGCGTCCATAGCAGCCTGTTTTTTCCCAATGCTGCAAGGCGCTGTTTCTGGAATAAACTCGTTAAGCCTTTTTTCCTGTAATCCGAAAGGCTTTGTCGCTTAACGTAAGCCAGAAAAACTACAATGACAACGGCTGCAAGGGTTATGCCTATGGCAACTAATTCTGTTGGGAAACGAGCCGCTATGGTGAACTGAATTGTGCCCGAAGAACCAACCAGTCCCCCTGTGTCCTGAGCGGAGACGGTTAGGTTGTGTGTGCCAATTGTTAATCCAGACAAGGTTGTGTTTCCAGTTATGGTTACTTCAGGTTGACCGTCAAGGCTGTAAGCAATCCATGAAAGAGGCTTATTTACGATAACTACTAACGGAACGTCAGTGGTTTCGTATGTTTTGCTTTGTGGGCTTGAGACTGTTATCACGGGAGGCAGGGTGTCAGGTTCTGGTGAAACCTTTATCATAAATGCGGTGTTGCCGAAAACTGCGCCAGCAACGACGTAGCCGCCATCTCTTGTCTTTATCAGGGACGACGATTGATAACTTGAACCCCAGCCGCCACCACTGTTTAATGTTAATGCCCAGAGTTCACTGCCAGAAGAGTCTGTCCTTATCAACGTCGGACTGTTCCCTAGTGCTAATGCATAGCCGCTGTCATCGGTTTGCACTACTGCGTTGAAGCTGTCATTTAAAATATGCTCGTAATGAATGCTTATTTGTTCGTGTCCTTGAGAATCTATCTTGAGCAGCCAAGGAACGAGACCACCGCTCGCTTGATAGTCTCCAGTCCCCGCAAGCACAAATCCTCCGTCGTTGGTTGTCGCCATCGAGTGAACGATGTGCGCGTCTAGTGGTCCTCCGGAAGAGTAGGTTTGGCTCCATTGAAGGTTACTGTTAGAATCGATCTTGGCTAACCAAAAATCGTGTTGCCAGTTACCTGACAACGCGCAACCACGATCGTCGGTCTCCACAACGGCATAAACAGTGAATCCGCCAGTAAAAGTTTTGTTCCATAGTAGATTACCTTGGACGTCAAACTTGTACAACCAAGCAAAGTAGTTCCCATCAATTCCTATGCTATTGCCCACCACCACGTAATCTCCGGCGCGAGTAACGAGGCCTTCCCGAGCGCCAATTGATCCAATAGAGAAACTCGACTCAAAGTCTCCATCAGCATTCGTTTTCACCACATGATCAGCGTAGAATAGCGCGTAGCCTAAATCACTAGTTTGCACAACCGATACCACATCGCCTTGTGTTTTTTGCCATTGGATATTACCAGACGAGTTTGTCTTAACAAACGTGGCTGCGTCAGGCGACGAGGAAGCTCCAGCTATAGCGTAGCCTCCGTCCGAGGTCTGAATGACAGATAACGCCTGTAAGTTGTTGTAGGTTTGTCTCCATTCAACTGAAGGTGCTTCGGCAGCGGCTGACGAAAGAACAGAAAAAATCAAAACTAACGCAATAAATGCTACCGCAATGACAATTCTTATCGACTGCATCGATGAAGAATGCGCAAGGCAGCAGCGTTTCAAAGACTCGCGAGCTCCATTTAATAACACTATTGAGATTTGTTCCGCACTTATAATTTTTGGAAAGACCAACAACGAGCAACAAGACAAAAGAAAAACTACGAAATTTGCTCACTTCGAAAGACAAGAGGTCAACTTTTCTACAGTTAAACCCTGAAAACCGTCCCTAAAAATTTGAAAACGAAACAGACGTAAACAAAGTTCAGCACCTCAAAACATCCGCCTTAACGTTCTTCAGAGCTATAAACAGTTTCTATATAAGGAGGGGCTATAGTCTGTTCCGAGCAGCTAGCCCAACGCCAGTCCAAACATCAGTTACAGCTATTTGTAGTATAAATGAGGGGGCTATAGAAAAAAATCGCAATTTAGCCGCAAACCTCAAAAAAACAACGGTTAAAAACTCACGAACATACAGAAATCTTTAGATAGCTAAACCATCTCTGGTAACATTAATGCCAGCCTCAAAATTTCCATCCAGAAAATTCGTCTCCGTCAACCCAAGCAAATGCACAGGCTGTGGAATCTGCGAGTACGCTTGCGCTCTCGAAAAAGAAGAAAACAACATGAATCCAATCCGCTCACGAATCCGCGTTGTCCGCATGACTCCCATGTTCAATTTTGCTCTCGCCTGCAGGTTCTGCGAAGACGCCAAATGCGTGACCGCATGCCCAGAAAAAGCCCTAACCCAATCCGAACAAACTGGCATCATAATGGTCAAAGAAAAGAAATGCAAAGGCTGCGACTGGTGTGTACAAGCCTGTCCACATGGCGGTATTTCAATTAGCTCTGACACAGGCATAGCTGTAGCTTGCGACCTCTGCGATGGAGAACCAAAATGCGTCGAATTCTGCCCTGAAGAAGCCTTAGACCTCGTATGCACAGACGAAGAAGCTGAAAACCGTTTCAACGAAGCCTTAGAAAGACTTCCCGCAGAAACCGAACGCTTAACCAAAATGGTCAAGAACAAAGATTGGAACCCCCTGCTTGCTGAAGCAGAAGAAAGGTCAATGAGAGTCAACGAAAAACTCGAAGCCTTGAACAAAAAAGCAAACGCCAAAAAACAAAAATAAACCTCAAAAATGCCAATCAGAAGCACCGCTTGGTCCAAAATAGTTTTTCCCTAATCGCACGTCGTTAAACAGTCTTTTCTTCGTAGCCAACCAAAAACTGGTCAATGTCTCTGCCGTTCTGCTCACCCATGTATCCGCCTTCCAAAATGAAGAAAGTGGGCTTTCTAAGCATGCCGATTCTCTTACCTATTTCTCTGTAACTGTTCTCTGTCAACCCGAGAGACGCCAAATCTTTGCTATGCGCATCAAAACCCACCGAAACCGCCACAACCTCGAACTTGCCCACGTCAACCATGCCCAACGCTTCATCCAAAGTCTCCAGATACCTCTGCTCGCCACAATCAGCCGGCAACGGAAAATTCAGACAGTTACCCTCAGAAAAACCGCCAGTGCCAGGATAAAACGGGTAACGATGCAAAGAAACATAAACCACTTTCTCGTCACCCTGAAAAATCTCCTGCGTCCCATTCCCATGATGCCCATCAACATCCAAAATCAACGCCGACTTACCAACGGCTTTCACAGCAACCGCCACGTTATTCACATAACAGAAACCTCGCGTGTAAACACCTAAGGCTGCACCGCTACGCCCTGCATGGTGCCCAGGTGGTCTCATAAGCGAAAAACCGTTAACCTCAGCCGCCAAAAGCGCTCCTCCAGCCGAAAGCCGTGCATACTCGTAAATATCCGCGTAAGCTGGCGTATCCGGATCCTCAACTAAGCCCTTCTTCAGTTTCCAAACATAGTCAGCTTCATGAACGCTCAGCACGTCTTCCTCAGAAGCTGGTGTTGGCTCCAGAAACTCATAGTTTTTTTTCTTCAAAAATTCATGCGCCATCTTCACTCTTTGAGGTCCTTCGATGTGCCAACCGCCATAGTTCAAACATTTTTCTGAAAAAACAATTTTAGTCTTCATTCCAGCTGCATCCATACATAGATAAGCTACGTTTTTCAAATTAAAATACACCTTCCTCTTAAAGGTTTACCGCACTCCAAAACCTCCGGAGAAAACAAACATGATTTCCGAAAACCCCTTTGACGACTTCCGAAAAGAATGCAAAACCGCATTAGCGCATGCCCTCAAGAAAACTCTGCCTGAAGTTAAAGTTGAAAACTTGGCATTCAATAAACCGCCGAACTCTGATTTTGGGCAGCTTGCCTCCTCATTGTGCTTTGAGCTGGCGAAAAAAATCCATCAGAAACCCGGTGACTTGGCTGCACAACTCGTCAAAGCCATTGGCAAACAACGTTTCTTGCTGCTTGAGAAGGTTGCGGCTGTAGGCGGCTACGTGAATTTTCACGTTAACTTCCCCAAGTTTTCCGCGTTAACCCTCGAATCAATCAGGCAACTGGATTCAGATTACGGTTTTGTCAAAACGGAAAAATCCGTGAAAATAATTGTTGAGCACACCAGCGTTAACCCACTTCATCCCATTCATATCGGGCAAGCCAGAAACCCGATGATTGGCGACGCTTTAGCTCGCATACTCAAGAGCAGAGGGCACACGGTGTCTAGTCATTACTATATTGACGATGTGGGACGCCAATCCTCTGTTGTGGCATATGGTTACGCCAAGCTGGGTAAGCCCAAACCTGACGAGAAGGTGGACCATTTTGTGGGTAAGATATACACCACAACGAGTTGTTTGGTGGAGCTTAACCGTTTGACAAGAGAGCTTGAGCGTGCCAAGGCGGTTTCGTCTTCTGAGGAAGTAGCGAAGCTTACTAAGCAGGTTGACGAGTGGATGTCGATTGCTGCTGAGCTTGAAGGGAAGTTTCCTGTGCTTTTCGAGAAGCTTCTGGCAAAGATAGGGGAGGAAGAGAATCCTGAGGAGGAGATTAACAGGCTTAACCGTGCTTATGAGGATGGAGACGCTGAAGCTAAGCTGCTAATCAGAGAGGTGAGTGAGCTTTGTCTTAACGGTTTCAGGGAAACGCAGGAGCGTGTGGAGATTTGCTATGATTCGTGGGATTGGGAAAGTGATTTCGTGTGGAGCAGTCAGGTTTCAGAGGTTCTTCAAAAACTGAAAACTTCGCCGTTCGTTTACAGCGAAGGTGGGGTGTTGGAGTTTGACGCTGAAAAGGTAGTGCGTGTTTTGGGGCTTAAGGCCAAGTTGGGTTTGAGGGAGGATTATGAGGTTCCGCCGTTGACGCTTGTGCGTGCGGATGGCACGACACTTTACACCACGCGTGATGTTGCTTACACTCTTTGGAAGTTTAGCCGAGCGGAAAGGGTGATAAACGTTATTGGTATGGAGCAGTCGTTGGCGCAGTTGCAGCTGAAGATAGCATTGTACGCTTTGGGCTACGGGAGTTACGCTGACAATTTTGTTCACTTCGCTTACAATCTGGTGACGCTTCCTGGGCATAAAATGTCCAGTCGGCGAGGAAGGTATATCACTTTCGACGAGGTTTTGAACGAAGCGGTTGAACGGGCTTACGAAGAGGTTTCGAAGCGTTCTCCCAAGTTGTCAGAAGAGGAAAAACGTGGCATTGCCGACTTTGTGGGGTTGGGTGCCGTGCGTTACGCTCTTGTTGATGTTGATACTTCTAAACCGGTTATTTTCACGTGGGATAGAGTGCTGAATTTTGAAACCAACAGTGCTCCTTACGTGCAGTACACTCATGCTAGGGCTTGCAGTATCTTGCGCAAGGCGGCAAGGGAGCCTGAAAACGCGGATTTCGCGCTCTTGAAGGATAAATTGGAACGGGAGTTGGTTCTGTTTTTAGCGAGTTTTCCAGATGCCTTTGTCGAAGCCACAGAGTATCTTAAACCCAACATGATATCGGGCTTCACAAACGCGCTTGCTGACAGGTTTAACACGTTTTACAACGCGTTGCCCGTTATCAAAGCCGAATCGAAGGAGCTTAGTGATGCTCGAATAGCGTTAACCGATGCAATTCGCATCGTGCTGCGTAATGCTCTAACGTTGATTGGTGTTGTGGCACCTGAAAAAATGTAACTGCTGTTACTGCGGTGCGATTTTTTGCTATAGCCCCCTTATTTAAAGTGTAAATAGGCTGAAACGCGGCGTCGAATAGACCCCCTCTATAGTTTTCTGCGATTGGCTATTAGACTCTAAATATAAGGAGACAGTTTAGGCGTTGGGGCTTCGAATCGTCACTGATGTCTTATGAAGAAAAGAGTTCTTTCTGAATTATTTCCACGATTTTTTCTGCTGCGTTTCCGTCTCCAAAAGGAGACTTGTCAGGAAGTGGTTTACGCTTTGATAAGGCGGTTTCGATAGCCGCTAAAATGTCGTGTTTTTCTGTTCCGACGACTTGGGCGAATCCTGCTTCAACTGCTTCAGGTCTTTCAGTTGAGAGGCGAATCACTAGCACCATTTTCCTGATGCTCGGGGCTGTAGCCTCTTCTTGGATTCCGCCGGAATCTGTTATGATCAATTCGCTTTTTCTCATTAGCACCAGAAAGTCCAAATAGCCGACAGGCGGCAGAAGCTGAACGTTTCCGATTTTGCTGATTTGGGCGTACATCCTGTTCTGGCGCAATCTCTTTTTAGTGCGTGGATGAACTGGATAAACAACAGGCACAGGTGATTCCGCAAAAGCTTCTATGAAAGTGCTTAGAACTGCTTCGTCATCCACGTTTTCTGCCCTATGGGCTGTTGCTAAAGCAAACTTTTCAAAACGAATTTTATCAAGTATCTCGGACTTTTTTTCTGCTATGGGCAAGTGCTGAATCACAGCGTCTATAACGGTGTTTCCAGTTACGTAGATTTTGCCCCACACGTTTTCCCTTTTCAGATTAGCCTTGGCTGTTTCGGTGGGGGCAAACAGGAACGTCGATAAATGGTCTGTTAGCCGTCTGTTGTGTTCTTCTGGCATGCGCAGGTCAAAACTTCTTAAACCAGCCTCCACGTGGCCGATGGGTATTTTTAGTTTGTTCGCCGCCACTGCTGCTGCGAATACGCTGTTTGTATCACCTTCAACTAAGACCACGGCAGGCGCGGTTTCCCTGAGCAGCTTATCCATGTACGCGATTATCTGCGCCGTCTGTGCGCCCGGTGAATCGACTTTGACTCTGTAGGCGTAGTCTGGCGCTGGCAGCTCAAGGTCTTCAATGAACTGCTGCGACATGTTGTAGTCGTAGTGTTGACCGCAGTGGACAAAGGTTGTTGGAATCTTGTTTTTCTGCAGTGCTCTAACAATCGGCGCCATCTTTACTATTTCTGGTCTTGTGCCAACAACAACCATTACTGTCTTCATGTTTCTTCTCTGTTCTCATGTTTTCTTCAAGTAACCTTCTCGGTGCTCATAGATGGTGCCTTCACGCAACAGCTGCCAGATCATTCGTTCAGTTTCAGCTCTTGGAATCTTGTGCTTCAACTCTAACTCGCTTACGAGCACTGTCTTTTCAACCATACCTGTTTCTCTTTCCATTTCCATTAGAACTGAAAGAACTACCTGCATCTTGTCTCTGACGCTCTTGGGTCTTCCAGTCATTATTAAGTCAATGTCCATTTTGTATGAAGACAAGTCGATTCCAACCTCTCCCAAAGACCGCTTCATAATCGCTATCGCCGCTTCCGCATCCTCACCTGTAACTTCTTTTCTTAGCGCTACTCGGGCTCTTGCTTCAGCTATACGAACGAGAGACTCAAGTTGGCGCGCCGTTATTGCCACAGGCGAACCTTCCGTTTCGCTTGCCGAACGCATCGCCAAATAAAACTCGCTCAGATGCTTCAGCGCCCCCTTGCTCAGCACCGGCTTAATTGTTTTAGCGTAGCTCACGTATTTCCGAATCAGGTCTCCCTCTATTTGTGCTTCTACGGGGCTTGCTCCTCGCCTGTGAATTTCAAGGATATGCTCTGACATTTTCGCATCCGCCTCTTTGTCCGGCACATCTCTCAACACGAAAATCAAGTCGAAACGCGACAAGATTGTTACTGGAAGAGATATGTTCTCAGCCACGGTTCGATGCGGTTCATATCTGCCTAAGGCCGGGTTGGCAGCCGCCAGCATAGCTGTTCGCGCGTTTAACGTGGCGACGATGCCACCTTTTGCCACTGAAACGGTGTGCTGTTCCATGGCTTCATGTATCGCAACCCGGTCTTCAGGACGCATTTTGTCCATTTCGTCAATACACGCTATTCCCTTGTCGGCTAGCACCAGCGCGCCCGCTTCAAGGCTCATGCCGCCTCCTTTCTCCCGTATTACGGCTGCCGTTAACCCAGCCGCGGTGGTGCCACGCCCCGACGTGTACAAACCGCGTGGCGCTATTTTCGACACGTACTGCAGGAGCTGCGATTTTGCCGTGCCGGGGTCGCCGATTAAGAGAGCGTTCATTTCCCCTCTTATGGTGATATCGGGCAGGCTTTTTGATACGCCGCCAAAAAGAAGGTACATGATAGCTTCCTTTATGTGCTCGTAGCCGTAGATTGACGGCGCTATCGAGTTCATTATCTTCTTATGAACCTCAGGGTCTTTTGCAAGTGCAAGGATTTTCTCTTCCTCTTCTGGCGATGGGGGTCTTGCCTCTGGCTCTTTGCCTAATACTTCTATTGAATTGGCGTCTAAATGCAAAATGAAAATGCGCAGTTTCCCAATTCCAGGCCGCGACGGCGCGAACGCTTGAACTATTCCAACTATTGAAACGTGATCGCCAGGTCTGGCAAGATCAACTATTTCGCTTCCAACAAGCTTCACGTTTAACGTGCGTGGAAGCTGACCGGGCGGTAGGTCTTCGGGTCTTTCTTGAAGTCGCAGGTCTTGTGAATCTATGAACGTGGACTCGTCTTGAACGAATTCGAATGGACCGTCTCTTCCGCAATCTGGACTGGCACATACGGGAGGTGCCTTCAAGAACTGCCCTGTTTGCTCCACATTGTTTATTGTTCCGCATCGTTTGCATCTGAAGGCAGCGTTCATTACCATGGGACGGACGGGAGTTGCTCGGACAACTATGCCTTCGACCATAACCAGTTTGCCCATTTGCTTGGAGCCGAGTTTGCGCAGCTGCTCCTTACCCAACAGCCTTACAAACCTAACAGTTACTTTCTCAATTTTCCCAGCGTATTCCGCATCTTCGATCCCGAGCTGGGCGTAAGCCGCGTTGCCCGCATACTGCAAAAAATCGTCTGGTTTTTCCATAAGCCTCTCTGCGAGTCTCTGGTCAAACCCGAAGAGTTCCTCAAAATCAACTGTTATTGATTCTGTTCCAGTTATGGCCATCTGCGAGATTTTCTGACGGTACTTTTCTCTTTTGAAGAACTCAAGGAACCGTTCTTGAGGGTCTACCGTTGCTAACTCTCGCGCCATTCTTCTTATCGTTCTCCTTCAAAGTCCAGTATCTGTGCTTTCCACTCAGTGATTATCTTACCAAGCTGCTCGTAAATGAAACGCTCCTCACACGTAAATTTTTTCTGTAACTGCCCAGTTTGAGCTGGTCCTGAAGACAAAGCAATAATCTTTTTTAATCTGGAATTCACGATGTCCCACGCTAAGTGCTTAGCCTTCTCGTAATCCTGCGCTTTCTCCGGATGCTTTACTATTTCTGCTTTAATGCTTGCGAGGTATCGGCGGAGCTTCGGGTAGAAGTCTTCAGTGAGCTCGGATATTTGACCCGCTATCTGAACCCGTTCTTTCCATTGAATCTTGTAGAGTTTGGTCGCGTCTAAATCGTCGTCTTCACGTAAATGTGCAATTCCCGACGCTGCAAGCTCCTGCGCAATCCAGTAGTAAACTTCATATTCGTTTCCTTCTTCGAAAGGACCTACGGATAACCCCGCAAGATTGATCTCAGGATGATTTCTATCAGCCATAATTCTTACAAGTGAATTTGCAAAGCAAAAATCCATTTTCTCAATTTGCACAGCCATGTCCCTTGTTTCTCCCCTCTATCCTTTTCGATATTACAGTATAGTGAAACAGGATATAAGGAGCACAGTTTAAAGGTTTAGAGCCAACAATTTGCGAGTTTTGATAGCTCGAAGCTTATGGCCACAGACCTAGGGTTCCTATTGCGTGGGCAACTCTTCCCACTCCAAGCATTAAAGCTGCAGTTCTCATATCGCTTTCCTCTTTTTTCGACAACTTGTACACATCATAGAAGGATTTGGTTATCTTGTTTTCCAGCTTCTGGTTAACTTCTTTCAGTGTCCAGTGTTCCCTTGTCAGGTTTTGAACCCACTCGAAGTAGCTCACCGTTACGCCTCCAGAGTTAGCGAGAATGTCTGGAATCAGACACGTTCCCTTTTCGTAGAGCGCCTTGTCTGCTTCTGGGGTTGTGGGTCCGTTTGCGCCTTCCGCCACTATCTTCGCTTTGATCTTGTCCGCGTTGTCCTTAGTTATCTGGTTCTGTAAGGCCGCTGGAACTAGTATGTCACATTTCGTTTGCAGCAGTTCCTCGTTGGTTATGTTGGTGCAGTTTTTGTAGTTTATCACCGAACCCGTTTTTTCCTTGTGGGCGTACACATCAGCGGGCACTAATCCATCCGGGCAATAGATACCACCTGACGAATCGCTTACCGCGACGACCTTGCAGCCCAAGTTGTGCATTATGCTGGCGGCGTTGTATCCGACTTTGCCATAACCTTGCACGGCTACCGTGGCGTTTTTCATGTTTAACTTCAAAAGCTTGGCTGCTTCTTTCGTAACTAACGCTACACCTAGCGATGTTGCGCAGGTTCTGCCTTCGGAACCGCCTATTTCAATGGGTTTTCCTGTGACGCTTTCGGGAACGCTGTAGCCTCTAAGCTGGCTGTACGTGTCCATAATCCATGCCATTGTCTGCTCGTTCGTATAGACGTCTGGCGCTGGAATATCCCGGTGCGGTCCGAGGTAATTAAAAATCAGGCTTACGTATCTTCTGGTGAGTCGTTCCAGCTCGTTCTGCGACATCTCTTTGGGGTTACAACATATTCCACCTTTCGCTCCGCCGTAGGGCAGATCGGCGATGGCGCATTTCCACGTCATCAGCATCGAAAGCGCGGTCACATCATCTAACGTGACGCTTGGGTGGTATCTTATGCCGCCTTTGAAGGGTCCTTTCACGTCCCAGTGCTGCACGCGGACGCCGTGGAAGACGCCTATGGTGCAGTCGTCCAGCTTTATGGTGACTGAAACTCTGATGGAACGTTTGGGGTTTTTCAGAATTTCATGTATTCCTGGATCTAAATCCAGTTTTTCAGCGGCTATCTTAAGTTGTTCCTGCGCCACTGTGAGGGCTGTGTGGTGAGCCATAAAACATCACTATAAGTTAGGTGTCTAACTTAAGCTATTAAGAATTGCTTTTTTGGCTTTGGGCACCTAGAAAAGGAATAACGGAGTCGGGGAAACAAAATGGAGGGATGGAAGGTTGGGTGTTTTATTCCTCCAAGATTTTGTTTGCTTCTTCGCTATATGCGTCCATCACGTAGGGTATGCCTGAGATTCTTGATGCTTCCTCGGTTAACGTCATGAGGTCCTTGCGGGATATGGTTGAGAGCCTAAAGTTTCTGCTTCCAGCCATCAGCTGCTGCAGTCCAACCTTGAACCTTTGACAGTAAGTGTAGATGCCCACCGCACCCAAAGGTATGTCCTTCATCCTTGAACCGAATTTCTCTTCAAGTTCCGAGTAGGCAACAAAGATTTCGCTAGCGCTATTGCCGTACTTGGAAACCGAGGTGGGCAACTTGCCTTCAGCTAACCAGTTACCGATGTTCTTTCCAACCATACCAGGTATCATCAAGCCTCTTCCCATGCAAACCGCCTTAACGTAGGGGGTGCCCATGGCAAGCGCCTTGAACACGCCATCCTCTGACGAGAAGCCCCCAGCCATGGCAAGGTCAGGAACTCTTATGCCCTTTTTCGAGAGTTTTTCGCAGTACTTGTACGTGAGCGCCTGCAGATAGAACGTTGGAATTCCCCATTCGTTCATCATCGGCCACGGACTCATTCCTGTGCCGCCGGGAGCACCATCGATTGTAAGCAGGTCCAGTTTCGCTTCAGCACCGTAACGCAGCGCCATAGCCAGTTCCAACGCGGAGTAAGCACCAGTCTTAAGTGTAATCCGCTTGAACCCTAACCCTCGGAGGCGGTCAACTTCCTCCAAGAAGCCTTCTTTGGTTACGAAACCTAGGCGCGAGTGCCTCTCAAACTCTTTCAGAGCTCCTTTCTTGAAGGCTGCCTGGTTTTCTTGGAGCGTAGGGTCGGGTGAGACAACGTAGCCTCTCTTTTTGAGCTCGGCTGCTCTTTCCAAGGTTTTCAGTTTAATCTCTCCGCCGATGCATTTGGCGCCCTGACCCCATTTCAATTCGATTATCTCAAGGTTATGTTTTGATGAAACGTACTCTGCCACTCCAAATCGTGTGTCTTCCACGTTCATCTGGACCAGAAGTTCCCCGTAGCCTTCATAGAACTTCCTGTAAACCTCTATGCGCCTGTCCATCTCGGGTGACTTTGTGATCTTGCCGTTGCCGTCCAACTCAAGCGCCGGGTCGATTCCGCAAACGTTTTCTCCGCAGACAAGCGTGATGCCTGCGATGGCGGCGCCTATGGCGAAGTGCTCCCAGTTCTTCCGCGCTATCTCCGTGGAGCCTAATGCACCAGTGAATATGGGGACTCGTAGCTTAACTTTTTTGTCCCATCCGTACTCTGTTTCAGTGTCCACTTTTGGGAAAAGGGCGGTGTCTGGACCCCCTTCTACTCCTTCGGGAAGACCTTTTGCGCCTCGGGCGTAGCCTTGAATGTTCAGGTGGGAGTAGTCCACGGGGTAGTTTTTGTCTGCGCCCGCGGTCATTTCCCCGAAGGGTCCAGGGTAAAGTACTTCACGGCCTCTAAATGACGATAACCAAATTTCGCAACCGCCTCTACATCCATCGATGCATCTTGAGCAGATGCCGGACATGGGAGCGACATCTCTTGATCGATTGAATGTGCCGGTTGACTCATCCGAGTTGGGTCTTCTCAAATTCATTTTAACACCTTTTCAAATTTTTAACTAAGTGTATATGCTTCATATATATCATTATTTACCATCATATATATGCGAAAAATGGTATTCATATGAAATAAATGAACATTCAAGAAAAACAGCGTTTTGATAAATGATTTTATTTATACCTTTTATATAAGTTTGAATGTTTATAGGCTATGCGAAGCGCGTTCCGCCAGAAGCAAAATGGTAATTAACGTCAGCATTTATTAGCCCTTGATCATAATGTTACACGAAATGGAGGATTTGCCCTTTGAGTTTTGAAATGTGGGCTGAAAAATACAGGCCGAAAAGCCTAGGCGCCATGGCAAACCAGAAAACGATTGTTGAACGCTTAATAAGCTTCGTTAAAGCAAGAAACGTGCCTCACTGCATATTCGCTGGACCACCAGGAACGGGCAAGACCACCGCTGCCCTGTGTTTGGCGCGTGACCTTTACGGTGAAGGTTACCGTGAACACCTTATGGAGTTAAACGCCAGCGATGAACGAGGCATCAACGTTGTCCGAGAAACCATAAAGACTTTTGCGCGGTCTCGCTCCATCGGCGAGATTCCCTTCAAAATCTTGATTTTGGATGAAGCTGACAACATGACCTCTGATGCGCAGCAGGCTTTACGGCGCACAATGGAAAGATACACTGAAACATGCCGGTTTATCATGTGTGCGAATTACAGCGGCAAGATAATTGAGCCGATTCAGTCTAGATGTGCCCCTTTCAGGTTTACTTTCTTACCCCGAGAAGAGCATGACAACTACATTAAACACATTGCTGAATGTGAAAACGTCCAGTTACTGCCTGATGGTGTAGATGCGATATTTGAGGTTTGTGGCGGCGACCTCAGGAGGGGGATTAATAGTTTGCAAGGTGCTGCTTCGATGAACAAGCCTGTAGATGCCAAACTGGTTTATTCTGTAGCTGGCAAAGCCAGTCCTTCCGACGTGCAAAAGATGTTGACCACCGCCATCAACGGTGACTTTTCAGGCGCAAGGAAACAGCTGCGCGATATGCTTCAAAAGTACGGGGTAGCCGGCGTTGACATTATCAGGCAGGTTCACAGGGAGATTTTCAAAACCGAGATTCCTGAGCGTTTAAAAATAAAGCTGGCAGGCATCACAGGCGAGGTAGATTTCCGCCTTGTAGAGGGTTCAGACGAAGAGGTACAATTGAGCGCTCTGCTAGCAAAGCTCGTTGAAGCGGGTTATGAAATGAAAAAACTGAGCTAGGTGCCCGTTTTTGTACGCGGCTTGGACCGTTAAGCACAAACCGAAATCTCCCGCTGAAATAGTAGGCAACCCCAGCGCCCTCAAAACCTTAAGTGACTGGCTTCAATCTTGGAGCAAAGGCATACCCAAAAAGAGGGCGGCTTTTCTCTACGGGTCACCTGGAGTTGGAAAAACCGTCTCAGTTGAGGTTTTGGCTCGCGACTTGCACATGGAGCTTGTGGAAAAAAACGCCAGTGACTACAGGACAGAAGACGCCATAAACCGTTTCGCAGGTTTAGCCTCGCAATATTCGTCCTTGTTTGGCGGACAAAGAATCGTTTTGCTTGACGAGTTAGACGGGTTGATGGGAAATGCCGACAAGGGCGGTGTCAAAGCAATCACTAACGTTGTTAAAACGGCTCGGTGCCCAGTGGTTTTGATAGCTAACAACGCTTATGACCCGCGGTTCAGGACTCTCCGCAGCTATTGTCGCCTTATAGACTTCAAAAAACCTATTGCAAGCAGCATAGCCAAACGCTTGCAGCACATTTGCGAGCGTGAAGGAATTCAAGCCGATGAGAACGCCCTAAAGTTTCTTGCTCAACGGTCAGGAGGCGATGTGCGCTCTGCGGTTAATGACCTTCAGGCTCTAGCTCAAGGAAAGAAACATCTAACATACAAGGATGTTTCATGGCTTGCCTACCGTGACAGGCAAGAATCGATTTTCAATGTTCTCAGGATGATTGTTTACGGCAGAACAGCTTACGGCGCGAAACAAGCCGTGGACATGGCTGACATGGACTTGGATATGCTCTTCGAATGGATTTACGAGAATGCCCCCGCGCATATCACTGACCCACATGACTTAGTTCAAGCCATGGACGCTCTTGCCATGGCTGATGTCTACCGCGGCAGAATCCGCGCGTCCCAAGATTGGAGTTATCTGCGTTACGTGATTGACTTCATGACGGCAGGGGTGGCTTTGGCTAGGCAGAACTCCAAAGTTAGCGGGTGGATTCCGTTCAAGTTTCCAAGCCGCATTATGATGCTGTCCCGGTCCAAGGCTCAGCGGGCGCTGCTAAAGCGCATAGGTCTCAAAATCAGGCGCAAATGCCACATCTCCGCCGCGCGCGCTTCGAAAGAGGTTTTGCCTTACCTGCGGATCATTTTCAAAAACAATGTCCACATGGCTGCTGGAATCGCGAAGTGGCTTGACTTGGACGAAGAAATGGTGGAGTACATTGTTGGAACCAAAGCTAAAGCGGGAAAAATCACCGCGTTTCTGCCCTAAAAATTAGGGCTTAGCGGATTTTGCTGCCTTCTGCAACATCTTTTTCTGGCTGCAACACCACAACGTTGCCTTCGTCGTCTTCAGCCGCCAATATCATGCACTGCGACTCCACGCCCATCACCTTGCGCTTTTGAAGGTTAAGGATGAAAACGCATTTTTTGCCGACCAAGTCTTGCGGTTGGTACCACTGCAGAAGCCCAGCGACCGCCTGCCTTTTTTCCGTTCCAAAATCAACCATGATTCGTATGAGGTTTCTCGAACCAGGAATCTGGTTTGCTTCCGTAATTTTTCCTATGCGCAAATCAAGTTTTTGAAATTCTTCAAACGGGATTTCCACTTTAAACACCTACCGCAAAGGTTTTTCACTTGACTAAAATTAAGGTTTTGTGTTTTGCTTGCACCCTTTTTCTTTCTTCTGTAGCTATCTTATGAGCTTGCCAAATCGGTTCAGGAAGTTTACTGTTGCGCACACAATGTTTTGCGATTTTCACAGCTGTCTCAAGCGATACTAAATGGCCAACGCTGACGTAGACAGGCTTCACACCCTCTCTCGTCGTAACAACCGCGCCAATAATTCGACCTTTTTGAACCAAAAAGACTTGACCCGCAATCGTCGTGGGCTCACCGATCAGTCTGCTTTTTGCCACTCCAATGGTGGGTTTTCCCACGGCTAGCCCGAGGTGGCTGGCGAAACCACATCCATACGGGTGTGCCAATCCTTGACCGTCAGCAAGCAACACGTCAGGCTGTAGCCTCAGCTTTTTAATGCATGCAACTGCAGGCGGAATCTCCCTGAAGGACAACAACGTCGGAATGTAGGGGAACTTCACTTTAATCGTTGCCGCTTGCCGCTCTAAAAGTTCGAGGGACGCAAAATCCAAAACTGCAGCGGCGCCTATTGCTAACTCGTCGGTGTATGAGACGTCAACACCAGCGACACGCATAATCTTTCGAGGCAAACGGTCTTCGATAACGATTCGCTGAGCCAAACGCAACTGCGCTTTGTGGGCTTTCGAAACAGAAAAGTTGGGCGGGGCGGCAACGGTAGGATGCATGGGTTAACCTTTTCGGGGCTGGCGCTTTCGTCTCTGCGCTTGTTCAAACTGTTTCAGGTAATTCTCCAGCGAGTTTCTCCGCACTTCTTGAGTGATGTCGCCTCGCGTAGTTTCAATAATTCGACGCGCCACATCGCATTTTCTCCTAAGCCCAGAAACAAGCATATACGCTTCATCCATAGCCATTAATTCAATGTAAATTTCATCCATGATTTCCAGGCATTCCTCACCTTTTGCGGCTTTCCCTTCACGCAGCGCGTCCAAAGCCAAGCGGCGGTATTCGCCTATAACGTCGGCTAACCCCAACACGTAATCCACCGTTGGCACGTTGATCTCCTTCCGCGTGACAAAACGCGCTTCTTGGATTAGTCCCAAAAGTATGTTGGCTTCGGAGTACTCTTGTAGAGCCGCGCTGAACATGCCGCTGTAGATTATGTCGGGGTATTCCCTCGCTGAATCTTGGAGTCTGGAGATCAGTTCTTTCGCGTTTTCAACTAGTTTTACGGCTTCTTCATGCTTTTTTTGGTGCATAAGAAGTATTGCTTGCTTGGACAAGCTAGTTGCCTTTCGCATGCTTTGCTGTGCGTTTTCTCGCACTTTGTCTTTTTCCGCCAGCTCTTTTTTCACTTCTTTCAAAATAGATTTTAAAGTTCCCAAGTTTTCACCATTCTAACTTTGTAAAATACACTGCTATTTATTAAATCACTGTTGAAAAAATTGGATGGGGAAAGAAAAGTTACCTTTCTTGTTGTTCTATTCTTCTTCCGGTTCAGGCTCCACCCATCTTTCTATCAGGAGTTTGTCGTCTTTCAGTTTGAAGCTTACTTTGACGAATATGGAGTCTGCTCCTTTAAATGGGAACATGCTGTCTTCCGCCAGGTCTTTCGGTATGTAGATTAGGTATTTGCCGTCCTTTCTCCTGAACAATCGTCCTCTTCCTTCACTAACCATTGTCACCACCCCTTAAATTAAATCTAAAATTCAAGGAAAGGTGTCTGCCAAATAACTATTTAAGGCTATATCTCAAAGTTTCCATCATCACCTTATTAGCCGTATCAGATACAGTTTAAAATTGAATTATTTGCATAATCCACTGTCGTTCAGGCAGGTCCAAAACGTATAGGCTTCTCACGTTTACTTAATAACACAACTCTACTCTCAAACGACTCGTCTATTATCGAATAACCCGTTCGCTCTGCTAAACGCGTCGCAAAATCGCAAACCTCTCCATGTGCAGGCATATTCGCATAACCTAAACGGAGACCCGAAAAACCAACATGCATGTACGCCTTGGCTTCAATGTACGTGGGATTGGCTCTTTCAACCAGCTCCCCGTAGCCCTCAACCGCCTCCATGTTATGCCCTTTCACCAACGTCGTGCGTATCACGGTGGGACATCGGAAACTCGGCAGCAAGCTCAGCGTCTCCTTCAACTTTGCCCAAGCGTGGGGCACCTGGGGACGGCAAACACGCCTGAACACCTCTTCACTTGGAGCACAGACAGAGACGTAAAGCTGCGTTGGCTCTTCGCTTAATTCTGAGAGTTTAGATGGCGCCGTACCGTTAGACACGAGGAACGTAGTAAACCCCTTACGGTGAAAAACGCGAATCAGCTCGCCTAGAGGACCGTAAAGCGTTGGTTCACCAGCCAAACTTATGGCAACGTGTCTAGGCCTCAAGGCTTCCGTGAGCTTCTGCCAGTTTGTTTTCGGATTTCCAGTGTAACCACTCAAAATCTTGGCTTGCGCCTTCAAGCTTTCCTGGGCAATTTCTTCCGCCGAATCCCAACTCGGCAGCTTCATCTCGTCCCATTCCATTTGCAAGTCCCCGCTCTGCGCTCTCCAACAAAACAGGCACTGTTGTGTACAGTAAAAAAGCGCGGGCGTCATTTGGATACACTGGTGCGATTTTATCCCGTAAAACTTCTGCTTGTAGCATACGCGGTCATGAATTAAAGATTCGTAAAGCCACTTACACCTTTTAACCGCTGAATGTCTACCCACAAAATGATATTTTTGCTTCTTCAAGGCTTGCACGAGCAAAGGCGAAACCAAAGTCTCCAACATACTCTCACTTGTCCAAGTCAGCACTGTTTCACTTTCACAATCAACTATAGAATCGTTTTATAAAAACAGTCACGCCACAAAAAAAAATTAGTAATGCTCGAAACCGAATTAACCTGTCCATTTCAGGCTTGCCAACTGCTTCTTGCCGAGCCGAGTCTTTTTGGCTTCCACAGCATTCTAGGATAGCGGCGCCATTCTGGAGTGTGTTTAATGAAAAGGCAAAGTTTAAAATGGTCTCTTAATAGTAAATGTTCAATCGCAATGAAAGTCGGCCGAACACGGAGAAGTCTTGTTTGAAGAATAAAGCGGCAGTTATCCTCCTCATATTGATGGGCGTGTCTTTTCTATTCATGCCGCTCTCGATAGTTCTAGGGCAGCAAGGCGTGAGCATAATTTTAGTGTCTCCTCAGGAAGCGGGAGTTGTGGGTCAAGAAGTTAACTTTCAAGGCACCATAGAGACCACAGATGGCGAGTACCAAATTTGGTTTGGCGACAAACTTGTTGTAAGCAACAGTTCGGAAGGGTATTATGTGAATACAAACTTCACAATTCCTGAACTTCCAGGAGGAGACTACTCTATAACGCTGAGGGATTTCAGCAAAAACATTAACGACACCTACCCCTTCACCGTGTCCATAGCCTACTACATTGAAGCCCTTGAACCTTCTTCGCCCGCGCAATTGCAGGAAGGAAGTGACGTTGTTTTGAACGTAAGAGTAACTGGAATTCAATCAGGCACTTCATACTACGCGAACGTTACGGTTGCGCTTCCGGCACCGCTCAGCACGAGGTATTCGCAGGCAGTTGAACTCGCCGTTTCAAGCCAAGAAGCAGTTGCAACTGGACAGGTCACTTATCCAAGCGCCGCGTTCCAACCTGAAGGTGCACTTACAAACTATACGGGTTCATACCAAGTTTACTTTAACGAGACTCAACTGTTAGGAGCGGAAGACCAGTTTTTCGTGGGTTTCACAGATTCGAGCGAGTATCACAGAGGCGAATCCGCGGCGATAGACGCGATTGGATATCAACCTGACGAAAACACAACATTTTCCATTAAATATGCGGAAACCGGCTCTAGTGTGCATTCTGAAACGGTGACTGCCTCAAGCGGAGGGATAATTAATTCTTCGTGGATCGTGCCATCTGACGCGTTAATTGGTGATTATAACATAACCATAACACCAGAGAATACGGCTAAGCTCATACCTGATTCACAGCTCTTCACTGTTCCAGGTTATCTCGTCAAGATCCGAACGTTAAATTTGGCAGGTGAGCCTGTGCCTCAAATAGAGATTGACGCCCTTGACCAAGCCACAAACAAGGTGTACAACGGTACAAGCGGAAGTGATGGAATAGCCAGTTTGAACCTTGAAAAGGGTAATCACATTATAAGCGCGTTCTGGAATGGCGTGAAAGTCGGCGAAATTAACGCGACCGTGACTGGAGAAAGTACTTTTGATCTGATGTGTGAGTTGACCAATCTTGAAATAACCGTTCAAAACGAAAACGGGAATCTAATACCTTTCGTTAACCTAGACATCACATATCAATATGTTACAACAAAAGGAAGCTCATCGAAAACGGGGCATGCCTCCGGACAAACAGGGCTCTCGGGAACTTTTGTTTTGAACTCTAGTCTACCGGGAATAAGTTACACCCTGAACGCTTCTCTTTACGGCGTAGCTTTCAACGCGGGCAACAGCACCGTCACCGACCTGCCAGCGCAGCCAATTTACAACGTAATAATATTGTGCCCAAGTCGAAGGCTGACCCTTAAGATAGTCGATTATAACCTAGCAGCCATTCCTGATGCGCGTATAGAACTGTTTGAGGTGACAAGCGGTTTATTCAATAGCGCTGCGACTGACGCTACGGGGACGGTTACTGTGGAAGTTACGTTCGGAAAGTATAGGCTACGCGTTTACAAGGATGATATTTTGTTGAATAAAACCTTTGTTGAGGTTTTCAGCGACACCCAAAGTGAAATCCGTTGCAGTCTCTACAACATTAAGGTATCAGTTAAGGTGGTTGACTATTTCGAGCAGCCGATTCCCAACGTAAACGTTAGGCTCCATGGTCCTGGAATAGGAACGCTGTCGGATACGACGAAGACCAACGGAATCACAACATTCAGCAATGTAATTGGCGGCAGCATGCAAATTATAGCCTATCCAGAAGGCGTGGAGAACTCTTATGAAGCCCGGAACCTCCAAGTCGAGGAGTCGACAACAATACAGATTCAAATGTCCAAGTACGTTCTTTTAGGACCGTTTCTGATTGAGAGCAGTGTGCTGGCAACTTTTATCGTAATTTTGGTGGCTGTTATATTGTTTGTCTCTATTGAGGTTTACAGGAGAAAACGAGCAAAATCTGCTAAGTGAAAGTTAAATGTGTAATCAAGAGTCTGGAATAAAAATATTTATATGGGTTTCAAGAGAAATACATTCTTGGGAATGCATTGCAACATTGAATTTTATTGATTAACAATAGAGGTGTATCTATTGGCTCAAACAAAAACCTGTTCTCCCACATGTCAATTCTTCAAATGCGTTAAAAACTCCGCGTTCTACCGCCGCGACGCTGTATGGTGCAGATGGACTGATGATGTCTGTAACGTTGCGAACTGTACTTATGCTCTCTGCGTTAAGAGGCGTTTGCTGCCGCGGGGAATCTGTGGAGAAACCGTGAAACGCAAAACTGTTGAAAGGGAACCTGAAGAGGTAATAAACCAGACGATAAAGCTTCGGGGAAAGGCGTTACGCAAGATCGGGGACAGAGAAATCTTTTGAAGACTAAGGTAAAAGCAAAAAGCGTTGTTTAACTCGTGAATTCGTGAGGTTCGTGCAACCTCTCTTTATTTGGCTTGTACACGTTTAACTACTGGCGGTTTTACCTTTTTTAGAATTCTGTAGCCGCAGACTATGCATTTTGTTTCTCCGCCGCGCATTTCCAACTCTTCAGAGGGGACTTTTGCGCCGCATCTTATACATTCGTAAACAATTCCTGTGTTTTCCAATGGAATTTACTCCTTTCTACAAAGGAAAAGTATTTTGCTTTTAAATGTTTCCGATTATCTCTTTGTTAATGAAGGGTGAAGTTTGAGGAAACAGCTACGCAAGACCCTTTCAAGCGTTCTTTCTTCCGAAGACCTATGCAAAGTTTACAATTCCTTTGATGTTGTAGGCGACATAGCCATATTCAGGTTGCCCCGCACCTCGTCGGTGAACGCAAAAGCCGCCGCAGAGGCAATAATGCCTCGTCATAGGAACGTGAAAACAGTTTTACTTCAATCAATCCCTGTGGCTGGAGACCTTAGGCTCCGCCGCTTAACACATGTAGCTGGCGAAAACAAAACAAGCACCATTCATAAGGAATCTGGCTGCTTATTCGCCGTCGACGTGGCAAAATGCTATTTTTCTCCCCGGCTTTCCCACGAAAGAATGCGAATCTCAAGGCAAGCTGAACCCAACGAAAACGTGATCAACATGTTCGCGGGCGTCGGCTGTTTTTCCATAATAATCGCTAAACACTCAAACGCGGCGAAAGTGTTTTCCATAGACGTTAATCCCGCGGCAATTCAGTTCACCCAAGAGAATGTTAGGCTTAACAGAGTACGGTAAAGTAACGCCGCTGCTGGGTGACTCAAAAGAAATCATCAACAACTTATTGCAGCATGTAGCAGACCGCGTGCTGATGCCTCTGCCCGTAAAAGCCCTCGGATACTTGCCCTGCGCCGTTTCCGCACTCAAAAAGTCTGGAGGCTGGATACACTACTACGGTTTTGAACACGCCGCCAAAAAAGAAAGCCCCACTGAAAAGGCTAAGCTGAAAGTGGCAAAAGAGCTTGAGGCTTTAGGCGTAGATTTCGAGGTTACCCTTGTTCGCGTTGTGAGAAGCACTGGTCCAAACTGGTTCCAACTCGTTGCTGATATACATGTTATGTGAACGTGCGGTCAGATTACCATAAAAAGAAACATGAAGACCATTGTTCCGAGTAGACAGTCAAAACGACTTAAAACATAGACACCTGCGCTTCCCCTCAGAAATTTATGCAGTTTCTATATATAAGGGGGCTATAGACTGCTCCGAGCACTAGAGCGCAATAGTCTAATCAACAATTCAAACTGTTTATAGAGGGTGTATAATTTTTTTCACGCGCGCGCCAGAGAACACTCTCTCAAAGCATAACACCTCGCTAAATTGCTGTGCATGCCAGCCGCTTTGACAAATCTTAATAACCATCTCTGCGCTATCTGTGAACACGTGAAGCGTAATGAAAAAAAAGTTGATGGAAATACTCGCTTGCCCAATAGACAAGTATCACCCGCTTGAACTCCACGTTTTCGAAGAGAAAGAGGAAATAGTGGAAGGCTTAATCGTTTGCCCCAAGTGTTTACGATGGTACCCAATACGCGATGAAATCCCAGAAATGCTGCCTGATGAACTGCGCAAAGAAGCGGAAGATTTGCCGTTCCTGAAAAAATGGAAAGCCAGCATACCCGAAAAAATCGTGCATGAAGGCAAACCCTTCAGTTTAAAGCGTTAAAGCGTAAGGCAAAGTTCTATTTCAGTTTTACCACCTTATTTTTCGCCGAAGACCGCAACGCAGCCTCAGCGATTTTCAAGGCTTTCAAACCGTCAACCCCCGTTATCACGGGCTTCTTCTTTTCTAATATGCAGTCTGCGAAGTGCTGAAGCTCAAGTTTCAAGGGTTCCTGCCAAGGAAACCTCGGCTGCAAGTTTTCCTTCGCATCCTCTATCCACAACTCCTGTGTTATATAATCCAACCGCATTATCGCTTCGCTTCCCGTGACCGTGAGAATCCGCGTTTTGTAAGGCGTAATCCAGTTGGATTCTATGAAAGCGCTTTTTCCATCCTCAAAAGTGAGCATTATCTGCGCGTAATCCTCAAATTTCCTATGTCTCATGCTCCCTGTTTTCGCGTACACGCTCATTGGGTCTTCACCAGATATGAAACGCACAACATCTATATCATGAATCGCCGTATCTTTGACCACACCCACATCACCAATCCTCTCAGGCCACTGAGAAACCCGCTTGGCAGTGGCGCACACGAGTTCTCCGATCTTCTTGTTTTCAACCGCCTCTCGAATATGCCGCAACCCAGGAATAAACCGCATCAAAAAACCCACCGTCAAGTGCAGACCATTGCTTTCAGCAATATCCAGAAGCCTCTCTGCCTGCTTCGTGTGTGTAGCCATAGGCTTCTCAACTAAAACGTTCCTTCCCGCCTTCAAGGCCTTAAGCGCTTCCTTCGCAAGTTTCGTTGACCACGTACACACGCTTACCGCTTCTATCTCTTCATTCTTCAGCATCCGAGAGCTGCTTGTGTAAGCCTTCACGCCAAACTGGTCAGCTACCGCTTTTGCTCTCTCGCGGTTCACATCGCAAACGGCCACAAGTTCAGTTGACTCCAGTTCCCCGTAGACTCTGGCATGGTTTTTCCCCCAGAATCCCGTACCTACCACTGCCGTACCCAGCTTTTTCATCTCTTCTCCACTCCACTTCCTAAACCACGAAATGCAAAACCGTTGCGTTCAACTTTTTTAGGCTCAATCATTCCTGTTAAATCAACCATTGCCGCAGGCATTTTCATTACAGCACGAAGCTTCTTAAGATTTAGCCGTTTAAACCGATCCTGCTTAGTCAACATTACCACGCAGTCTGCGCCTTCCACCGCCTCTTTCAAGCTTCTTTTAAACATACGCGCCATATTTGCCAGATCAGTTTTGGGAAGCAAAGAATCGTAAAGACTTACTTTCGCACCTTTTTTTTCCAACATTTTCACAAACAGCATAGTCGTGGGTTTCGCTGAACCTAGCACAGCAACTCGCGCTCTTCTTAACGTCTTACCACAACTCCGCAAAGCCGCTCTTGTTAATTTAATTGCGTGCCTAACCATGTCTTCATTTATTGTTCTAGCCAACGCAGGAAGCCTAAGCTTGGCATTCAGGTTCTCCCCGCTTTCCAGCAAGAGATACGCTTCTCTTCCACTATCTTCTGCCGCTTCAACCTTCGGCGAAAAACTTGATTCCTGAGCGTCAACAAGTTTTAAAGTTTCAAAAAAATCTATGCCAGCGCTTTCACAGAAAACAGCCAACTCGTTAGCCAAAGCCAAGTTCGCATCTTGTTTGGCAATTGTGAAAAGCAAAGCGGCTTCCGCTGTTTTAACGTCTAAAATCTGCTTCACACCTTTTCCCGTTATGGCTCCCAGAACACTCACAGCCGAGTCCAAACTGGTTCTATCCGCTGCGGCAACCTTCAACTCCTGATCCGCAATCGAAACTAAAGGTTGCTCACCACCAAAAGAATGGATAAGGCTGTAAACCAAACCAAAGTCTTCCCCCACTCGAAGTCCTGACGTGTCCTCCAGAGTTTCCTTGACCAAGCCCTCGGTGAAACCTAAACCCGCTACGCCTCCATAAACAAACAATGCACCTCGGCGAATTGCCGTCCCAACCTGCTTGCAGGCGCTTTCCACATCTAAATAGTCAGCATGCTGCTTTCCGTCAATTTTCGCAGTAAGTGTCATAACAACTATGTCGCTCTGGGAAACCGCGTTTTTTAACTCACTTGTAACGCTTAAGTGTCCCCTTCTCAAAAAACTCTTCAACTTAGATTCTATTTCTCGGTCATAAAACATGGTTTTTCCTTTCGCTAAACGTTTCACCAAAGTTTGATCCGCATCTGTGCAGATGACTTTGAACCCTGCACCAGCGAAAGCCATAGCGTAAAAAACACCTTTTTCCTCGCAGCCTATAACACTTACAGTGTATTTTCCCCGTTTCTCGTTCGTATCCATTTCTTCAGGTTTCAAGTGTAGGACATCGGGCATGAACAAGTATTCTCCGTCTCAAATGCAAACTCGACACGCGCTAAACAGCGGCAAGGATTTTGTTAAGCGTTATACTGTACTCTTTGACTAGCTTTAATGCTTTTTCTTGATTTTTTGCTTCCGCATACAACCTATAAACGGGTTCTGTCCCACTGGGTCTCACCAGAATGGCGCTTTTGTCTTCAAACCAAATCTTCACTCCGTCAATAGTGCTTATATTTGCGCCCTTCACCTGCTCAACCAGTTTCGCAAGCACCATTCCCTTTTTATCCTCGGGACACTCGACCTTTCCCTTCTCAAGAAAATACTGCGGCTGCTCAGCGATTAGCGCCGAAAGCGTTTCCCCCGTCTTAGCCATAATACCCAAAACCAAAGCGGTTGTCATGGCTCCATCACGAACTGCCTGATGAGGACCGTAAAAAACTCCGCCGTTTTCTTCCCCACCCAACTTGGCTTTCACCTCTTTCATCGTCTGCGAAACCGTTACGCTTCCCACCTTAGTCCACACAATTTCGCCCTGGTAAGCTTCTGCAACATCCCTAACAACCGTCGAAGAACTCACAGGAGTAACAATCTTTTCACCAGGATTTTCAACAAGGAAGTACTTTTCAATCAACGCAAAAGTTTTATCTCCCCAAAAAATCTCCCCGCTCTCACCAACAAATATGGAACGGTCAGCATCACCATCGAAAGCCACACCAAAATCCGCGCCCACAGCCTTCACAACCGCAGCCAACACCCCCAAATTTTCCGGACGCGGTTCCGGCAGTCTTCCAGGAAATGTTCCGTCAATGTTTGCGTTTATGGTTGTGACCCTGCAGCCTAGTTCTCTCAGAAGCTTTGGCGCTGCTAAGCCTCCTACGCTGTTTGCTGCGTCTACGACGACATGGTAGTGTTTTTCGGCTATTTCGGATGTGTTTACGTGTTTCTTTATGGCTTCGACGTACTCGTCATTTACCACTACGAATTCCTGTTTTGCGCCTAGCTTGTTCCATTCCGCGAATTCGGGTTTGTCTTTGAAGTAGGTGTTTTCTATTTCAGTTTCTTGTTCGTGTGAAATTTCTATGCCGTCGTTCCAGATGACTTTTATGCCATTATATTCTGGTGGGTTGTGGGACGCGGTGATTATTACTCCACCACCCATGCAGTGATTTTTCACGGCGTATTGCAGTGCGGGTGTGGGTGCCATTCCGGCGAAGAACACGTTGCATCCTGTGGCTGTTAACCCTGCGGTGACTGCTTTGGCGAGCATTGGGCCGCTGGTTCTGGCGTCGTGACCTACGAGTAGGTTCTTTTTTGCGAAAAATGTTCCGATTGATGCGGCTATTTTTGTGGCTGTTTCCGGTGTTAGTTCTTTGTTGACGATTCCGCGGATGCCGTTTGTTCCGAAAAGTTTTTTCGTCGTCAGTGTTTTTTCTCTCCTTGTTTAACAGATAATTTTGGATTTTAATATGTTTTCAGAGATTTCCTTGCCTGGACAGACAGTGGTTTCCTTTGCGAGGGTGATGTTGTCTCTGACTTTTGCTTGGTCGCCGATTATGCAGTCTTTGCTGATTCTGACTTTTTTTCCGATTGATGCGTTTTCGCCTATTATGGCTCCGTTTATGGATGTAGAATCGTCTATTTTTGCTTCCGATAATATTACGGATTGGCTGATGCGTACGTTTTTTCCGACGGCGACGTTTTTTCCCAGAATCGTGTATGGACCGATGATTGATTTTGCGCCTATGTGAACGCCTTTGCCCATGGCTACAGGATTTTTTAACTTGAACTTGTCTGCGTTTTTGGGTTTTTGTGTTTTGGCGAGTGCGTCGAGAAGGTTTTTGTTTGCTTGCAGGTACTCTTTTGGTTTGCCTATATCCATCCATAAACCTTGGAAGACATGCCCGTAAAGTTGTCCTTCTTGGGCTAGTTTTGGGAAGACTTCTCGTTCCATTGAAACCTTTTTTCCTTTTGGGAGGTACTGGAAGATTTTGGGGCTTAGAACGTATATTCCAGCGTTTATGAGGTTGGTTGGCGCTGTGCCTTTGGCTGGTTTCTCTATGAACCTTTTCACGCGGCAATTTTTGTTTAATTCCGCTACTCCGTATCTGCTTGGGTCTTCAACTTCGTGAAGCGCAATCGTGACCAAGTTGCCTCTTTCCTTGTGTTTCTTCAGAATTTCTGTGTAACTCAAATCGGCGAATATGTCTCCATTCAAAACCATGAAAGTCTCCGAGTTTCCAATGAACTTTTCAGCGTTTTTTATTGGTCCTCCAGTTCCCAGAGGCGTTTTTGGTGGGTCGATGGAGTATTTTATGCGTAATCCGTGTTTTGGGATTCGTTTCTGTTTTACGTAGAACGCTGTTAGCCCGTTAACCGCTAGTATTGCTTCTTCAATGTTGTTTTTGGCGATTCTTTCGAAAATCCATTCCAGAAGTGGCTTGTTGACTATGGGGAAAAGGGTTTTGGGTCTGGTGCAGCTTAATGGTCTTAGTCTGGTGGCGAATCCGCCTGCGAGAATTACAGCTTTCAGTTAGTGTCAACCTCTTTGCGTTTAAGAGGCTATATTATCTGCGCGTTTTAATATAAACAGTTATGGTGAAAGACGGCTTGCTGAGTTCTACAGATTGATTGCGGAAGCAATTTGGTTACAGCAAGTTGCCGCTTGTTATCGAATGCGCTTTTGCTGCTGTCTGAGTTGGGGTATTCTGGTGCGGGCTGAACTGATGCGCAATTTTTTGTCTATACCCCCTTATTTAAACTATAAATAGATACATTTGAAGCGTTGACTAGCGCGACGGTTATGCTCGGAAAAGACTATAGCCCCCCTATAAATAGAAACTTTAAATGGTTCTGAAAGAAGCGTGGCAGATAAACCCCCTATAGGTTTCTGCATAGTATTTCTATTAGGATCCAAATATATTGAGTGAATAGCGGGTTTTAAAGAAAGTTGGCTTCGCATGTGCCCAAGTTTTCATGGAAGATTTTTAGGCCGAATGCACATCCTTTTTTAAACCGAAACGCACCGTTATTAGTGTCAATTTGGTTTGGTAGCATAAGGATGCAAAGGTTGCTGTCGTTTCTTAAAGAGCATGAGAATGCGCTGTTGAAGTTGTTGCCGTTAGTGGCGTTTGCTGTCCCGCTTTTGTGGCTGTATCTGCTAGACGCTGGTTCGTTTGAGTTGATGTGGAAGGGCAGGATTTTTCAGCTGTTTTTCGTGTGGCTTATAGCGTTAGAGTTGATTCTCGGCTGGGAAAACCTCCAACCAAGCAAGATCGCCAAGACCTTTTCCGTTAAAACGTTCGCGTTCATTGCCGCGCTAGCGCTTCCCACATTGTACGTGGTATCAGGTCACTATCTGGGACGTAACACAGCTATCATTGAGGCGTCGGGGCAAAATCGAATCCCATTCGCGGATTCAATGGCGCTCTCAACCGAATACCTCGTCTTCGCCGCGCTCTTCTGTCTGATGGTTTTCTTGCAGTTCGGAAAAAAAGGGCTGAAGGACTTCTCTGTTCCCGCCGTCTTCCTCGGCCTAGTCGGAATCCTGTACACAATCGACAACGTCTTTCCTTACGGGCAATTCACACCGTTCCAGCTGCTGGTGCCCACCACAGCCGCCCTCGCAGCTTCCGCGCTAAACCTGATGGGGTACCAAACAAGCTTAGCAGTCGCAGGCGCCATGCCACGCCTAACCGCAACGGACCCCGCCAACTCTCTGCGAACCGCCACTTTTGACATAGCATGGCCCTGCGCAGGCATCGAGAGTTTGCTCATTTTCACCGTGGTGGCATTACTGTTTTTGAAACGTATGCCCATCAGCTGGAAAGCTAAAACAGCCTACTTCGCAGTCGGCGCCGCAGTCACCTATATCATTAACATTCTAAGAATAGCAACTATTTTCACCATAGGAATGGATGGTGGAGACGTGCAGATGTTCCACTTTTACTACGGTCCGCTATACTCAATCGCATGGATCATGTCGTATCCGCTACTGGTTCTAGGAAGCCGAACGCTATGGCAAAAAATCACCAATAAAAATGCCTCAGCGGCTAAGGAACCTCAACCGCCTCAGCCAGACCCTTCTTAATCAAAATCTTGGCGTTCTCAACAGGCACCGACCCAACATCCTCAGCCAAAAAAGGCCCATAAGTCTTCATGTCCACACCCACAACCGCCGGAATATCCTTCAAAAACCTCAAGGCGACCCTCTTGTGAACTTTGTGATGCTTGGCCACGGCTACCTCTGAAACCTGACCTTGCAAAAGTTTTTTAGCAAAACTTTGATACGCTTCAACGAAAGAAAGAAAGCCTTCACATAACTCGGCTTCTTCAGCCACTAACAAATCCGCAGGCACCTTCTGACTTCCCGTGAGCAACCTTACCAGCTTTCTGTACCGCGCCCACACCAACTCGTCAACAATACGCTGCACATGTGCCAGCTCACGCTCAAGAAGCCCCACCTTCACCGCCTTCTTATCAAGCATCCTGCGTTCTTCCTTAATCCTTCGCACGTAATCCGCAACGCGAGCGTAAAAATCTGGAGACAAGCCTCCCAACTCAACGTTCTCGACCTCAAACCGCCACGCAGCAAAAAGTTCATCATACATGCTAACTCGCCACCTGAGCCCTACCCTTGCAGATCAGAAACACAGCCGCGGCTGTCGGAACCTCAACCGTTTGACTTCTGTAAGGACCCAACACGCTCCTACCCAACCTAAATTCTGGCACCTCAGAGACAAACACTTTCACGGCGCCCTCTTTAAAAGCTACTGCCTCCTCAAACGGGTCAAAATCCGCGAGGCGCTTAACTGGAAACTCCACTTTTTTTAAACCTGTTTTACCGTGTAAAGTGCCGTTCATCCGTATCAAGCGATGTGTATCCGTGGTCACAACCGTGTCGATTTTAGACGATTCAAGGTCCTTCACGTACTCAACTAGTTTCCTCCAAGTTCCAACGCTGACGCCTTTAACGCTGCTCCACCTGCCTTCCTCAAGGCACCGCTTCAGAATCAACTCTTTGTTCCGCAAAATGACCGCGGAGTTTCTTTTAACTCCAGCGTTTGTCAAGTTCTCTTTTGTGGCGTTCAAAATGAAGTTTCTAAGTCCCAGTTTTAAGCGTCTGTTCCAACCGAAATTATGCAAACTAAAACTGCGAGAACGACGACGCCTCTGTGACCTTCCCTTTGCTTCACCACCGAACACTGCTAGGCCCAGCCCAGTAACGTAATCAACGATTTCCTTGCGAGCCATGGCATCCAGCGTCTTAACGGCTTCGTTCTCAACGTGAACGTGGTATCCACGGTGACCGGAAAAAAACACATGCAGCTCCTTATCGGAAAACCCAAAGTCCGCGCTCAACATGTCGATTAGCTTAGCGGTTTCATCTTTGGCTGATTCCAAACAGAGGTCACACGCCCACGTTTTAGTTTCAAACTTTTGACCGTCACAGACGGGGCAAGCTTCAGGAGTAATACCCTTTCCGCTGAAACCGCATTTGTTGCAAACCCATTTGTCATGGATTTTATTACATGATGTGGGAATGTGATCAGCGTCTATGTCAAAGACAAGGTCAGCGCCAAGCCAGCCTTTCTTATCCATCTCAGCCTCAGGATTTTCGTAATAAGCACAAGAGCGGTAAACATCTGAAGGAACCGCCTCGCCGAGAAACAACCGGAGGTCACTTATGCGCGCAAAAACCCTATGCCGTAGCATTATTCGTTCCTTAAAGAGAAGGAAACCGAGTTCCCTCTGGCCGAGCGAAGAGGGAGAAGGAATAACTGTGGACGAGGCATTGTAGAAGTCAGAAAATTTTCCATAAACGAAGTCTCTGGAAGACACAGTCACCTCTCCGCTTCCCCCTGCTTTATCGAGTAGATGATTTCACTTCCCCAAATTTAACCATTAACCTCGCGCCTGAAATTCGAGATTATTTAAAAACGATTAGAGACCTAACACTCTTTTCCAGCCGTCCAAAACGTGCAATGGATCAAAAGAAATCCCGCTGAAAGAAAGCACAGCAACCATAAAGATCAGCCAGATCATCGTGACCTCCATGTCTCTCTTTTGCTGAGGAATTAACGCGTAGCAAAAGAAGAACGGCAGATACCAAATTTGGAAAAAAGGCATGGTAAAACTAGGTAACAGGAGGAAAATTACAGACAGGGAAATCAAAGGGTTTCTGTTGCGCATGTAAATCGCAAAAAGCAGAGTTACAGTTAGAGTTAATAACACCGCAGACGACTGTAGCGCCCAAGGTATCTGCACGTGAGAGCTGAAAGCGTTTACCCCGTTACTCACAAACTCTGGTCTTGTTGCTATCAAAAAAGGCGCGCTTAAAACAGCCGTAAACACGGCGAATCCTACAAGAACAGCAGCGGCGATAACCGCTTTGTTTCTAATTATGCTGGAGTACCCATGCTGCTCAAAAAGCTTCAGCACCCCCATTATCATGAGAGGCAACAGGAAAATGGCTGTTTGATATTTAAAAGTCACAGAAAGGGCCATAAACAAAAAGAAATAGTCATATCGCCCATCCAAGAACAGGCTTATGGCGACTAAGGACAACAGGAAGGGAACGGCATCAAACATTCCATTAGCCGCGTAAACAATCAGAGGCACGTATAAAGCGTATACCCCCACCAACTTCAACAGGGGAAACATTTTCTGCTTCCAAAAGCGCTCAAGAAAATAGTACAAGCTAAAGTTAGCAAACAAAAGGAAAACAGCTATTTCCATTTTGAAGACAAAAAACTGATTGACACCGCCCTGAAGCAAAAAACCGAAGGGAAGAAACAAAAATATGCTGCCCAAGGGATAGAGGTGCGACATCTGAGACCAAGTTACAAACTTGTAATAGGAACTGTCGCCACTGGCTAATTGACCCATGGGAGTGTCAAAAATGGAAAAACCAACTTTTGTGAACAAGCTTGAGGCGTATGAGTGCCGCGCGTGGTCCGTGTACCAATTTTCAAATGTTGCGAGAGGAGTAGGGTTTACTGCCAGAAGGAAAAACCAAAAAGCTAAAGACAAAAGTATCAAAATTAACAGTATCCAACGGCCTTTTTGGCTTAAAAGCTGCGCTTTATGTTCGTCCGCCCTAAGCACAGAGTATCTGCGGAGCGCGGGTTTCAGCAACAACAGCATGATGGAGCCCAAACTAAAGAAGAACAAGACTTTGGCAGGAGTGTTAACCCACGAAAAGGGAAAAAGAACCGTGGGTTTCTGAACAGACACTTCAAGGTGAAGTTCGTTGGCAGTGTTTAAATCGGTAAAGAAAACTACCTCATAATATTCAGCGTCCGCAGTGAATGAATACTCAATGTCCGCTGGTGACACGTTAGAATAGCACGTGCCGTTGTAGGTCTGTATTGAAAAGTTGAGTGGAGAATTTGCCAGGTTACGGACTGAGATTGAAATGTTCTCGCCGCCTTGAAAAGAACCTAGACCGTGGCTTCGCATTTCCAAAGGCGTTAACCTAAAGGAATCATCAATGATAACATGGGTTTCAATGTCATTGGTGGCGACGGGGAAAAGGCTGACAACCGCAAGAACTACGCTTGACACGAGCAATAACAGAACCACAAAAAGAAGAACCTTGGCCGCTTCAAGCTGCTTCATCGAAACCGTCCTCTGCATGTGCCGTATTCGAAAGCATATGTTTACTGCGTTATTTTAATTTCGTGTAATTCCAAAGTTTAGCCAGCGACGCCGCGCCTAAAAATTTACAGAAACAAGGCTTCCTTGGCGGGTGAAAATTCATTTTTTACCTGTTTCGCCCACGCAACGCTGTTTTAAAAACGTATGAAACGTAACTCTGAATCTCCGTCAACGAAAGCTTGGACTTGCCCCTTTTCCTGTTGACAAACAGTATGGGGGTTTCTTTTATAACAAAATTTCTAGAAAGGGCCTGCCGCAGGGTTTCAATCTGAATTTCATAGGTTTGGCTGTGCAGACTGCCAATTGCCGCTCGTATGAAGCTGGTGGAGTAGCAACGGAAGCCACTTGTACAATCATTAAGCTTCAAGCCAACTAAAAATTTAGCTACAATGTTCGCCGTTCGACTGATGATTTTTCTTGTGCACGACCACCCAGATATTTCGCCGCCGCGGCAGTATCTGCTACCTATCACTATTCCACAGCCCGCTTGCATTTTTGACAAAAGCTGCGGTATCGCTTTCGGGTTATGCGAATAATCGGCATCCATAGCGATTATAAATTTCGGCGGGAGCTTTAATGATAAAAAGATTTTGAAGCCGTCTGTTATAGCGGTTCCTAACCCGCGCTTTTCTGGCCTAACACAAAGAAGAATGTTACCGTACTTCTTCTGCAGATTTTTAACGACCTCTGCAGTCCTGTCCGGGCTGGAGTCGTCTACCACGAGGATTGAGGGTTCTATCGGAAGGGTTTCAATTTCCTCAATCAAGCTGGCTATGTTTTCCGCTTCACGGTACGTAGGCAGAATCACACCAACATCTAAGGCGCCCCTTAAGTCGCCCGTTAACTGAAAGGACATTAAATCCGCCTCAGCTCATAAGCAGTTGCTGTTAACTAATAAAGCTTAATAAAAAAGCCAGAAACAACCTCGTTTTTAATGTATTTTATTGGTTTATCGCTTCAGTTTACGTCTGTAATAAGCTAAGGGATGGCGAACCTGGCGACATAAAGCATCGCTGTTCACGCAAACGCCGTGAGTCTGCAAAGTCGCACACTGAGGCGGGGTGTACCGCGTTCTGGAACCTCTTTCTCCTGCGATGTGCTCGATTTGATAGCGCGTTAGCCTCTCGTTGTAGTCGGAGAAGCTCTTGAACAGCTCGTTCACCTTTTCCGAAGGCATGCCGATGCTTACGAGGAAGGAAGTTAACGTGAATCGGCCCACGTGTGAAAGATGATGCCCCTTCGACACAGCTTCTTGAAGGGCGACAATGCACGGTGGAAAAGCGGATTGCGCCACAACCTTGGGAAAGCCCTCCATCTCTTCTTGACCGATGCGTTCCTTGGCTAATTCCACTAGCCGCTCTGCCATATCCGTTATTTCTTCTGGAAAGTTTGGAAGCTCCTTTGCTTCCAGCCTACTTTCTATGCGTCTTTGAACCTCTTCTTGCAGAAGCCTCGCAACGTCGTGCTGGTTTAGGTAAACTTTCCCATCCACCAAAATGCGGTTAACAAGCTTCCACTTCTTGTCCCGTAAATGCGCCGTGTTCCGCAAGTAGTCGGCAAAATTGACCTCAAACTCGAGAGGTATCATAGAGCCTCGATTAGGTGCAAGATTCCAACCGAAGTCCAGCGCAATCGCCACAATTCTGTCACGGGTTTCAAGTTGCAGGTCGCTGAAAGCCTGTTTTGCCTCGGCTAAAGCGTAACGTTTCTTGATGAAGGAGTTCTTGGTGGCAATCGCTAACATGATTGCAACAGGAAAAGACGGAATTTCCACGTAGCTTTCGCGTTTTTCGCCAACGGAAATGAATAAGATGGCGTTTTCAACTCTTTCACCCGCACGGCTCAGAACCTGAGCCATCTCAGGATTTGCCAAGTCTTCAATTTTCAAGCCTAGTTTTTTCATGTGCTCTGCGGTTTCTTTCAGAAAAGGGTATTTCGCCAAGTCGTTTTGGGTGAACCGTACCGTTTCCATTTGCATGTTAGATCATTATTCGGTTTCGATTCTTGGCGCGAGGAAGAAAGTCAGTTTTCCCTCTTTTGTCTGCTGAAAGTCTATCCGCACGGGCATGTCGGTTGAAAATTCAAGCGTGGCGATGTCAGATGTAGCTGACGCAGCCTTTATGATTTCGGACAAGTAGCTTAGGCTGAAAGTCGCCTTTGAATTCTCTTTTGCTTCCAAGTCGAGCAAGGCGTCGCTTCCCTTCTGAAGAGTTATCGTTGCACCCATCAAGTCGCCTGCGGCGTTCAAAACCAGTTTCTCCGCATCCGCCTCTATCCGAACGTGGTCGCTCACGAGTTGAGCGTCCGCTATTGCTTGGCTCAGCCCCTGCGTCGTGGTTTTAGCTTTTATGTTGAAAGCTATTTTCGGGGTAGGAACCTCTTCTTCTGATGCCTCAAGCGTGGGCATGTTGAAGTTGCGGCTGTACTTTCCTGTTATTTTGATTTGGAGACGCCCAGTTTTATCGTCTAGAGACAGCTCTACTGCCTCATCCTTGCCGGCGCGCTTGAGCAGCTTCAACAATTCGCTTATGTTTATACACATCTTTGAAGGCGCTTCGCACACGTACTCCTCGAAGATTGTTTTAGGCCATTCGAAATCAATCATGGCGACGCGAGAAGGGTCCATCGCGCGCAGTTTCAAGCCTTCAGGTTCAATTTTGAAGGTGGCTTCATCTACGAGAATGGAGATGGCAGTAGCCATGTCTCTTAAGAGTTTAGCGTCAGATACTTTAAGCTTAAACATGTCCGTTTTCCTCGCTTAATGCATGTGCTATGGGATATAAAAGACTTACACTAAAATCTTTGCGCCCCACAAGAAAGCATCTATAGTTGAAAAAACAAGCAGCCCAGAGTCAACAGGCTGTATTTAGCCTGTGCACGAGATGAAACTGGCCTTAGCTGTATTCTCTGAATGTGTAGTTGCATTTTGTGCAACGGAGGAACTGGGTTGAAGATTCGTCAGCGCTTCTTGTCTGCACTTGCCAGACGTAAGCGGTGTTGTTTCCGCATTTTGGGCACTCGATTCGAACGGTGGGGAGTGTTCGGAGCTTTTGTTCTTCCTTGCCTATCACGGCTACAAACTGTTGTGGATTATGCTGAATTACTTTGCCGATTTTGGGTTCGACCTTCTGGGCTGATTCCTGCTTTTTGTATCCGCATTTCGGACAGACCAGCATCAAGGATGACTCCTTGCCTGTCTTCGGTTTCTTAAACTCGAGGCGAGAACCACATTTCGGACAGAATTCCATATACGATACTCCGTTATCCGTTTGCGATTCACTTTGCAGGGTCTCTTTTAAACTTTTTCTAATTCCAAGGCTACAGACCGCTTATTCCAGACGCAATAAGATGTGCCACACGCAACGCTTCCGGAATGTTGCTTCGGGTTGAGGTCAACCGCAAGATTTTTTGCGCATCCCCTTTTGAGACACCAACAGTCTGAATATAGACTTTCGCCTTCGTGTCTCGGGTAGAGACCCCAATGGGTTCTCCCGCGTTAAGAATTGTTTTCCAGCGCTCTTCGCTGTGAGGGAGATTTTGGAGCGCTTTGCGGATTTCTGCGAAGTCAGGTTTTCCACGCGTCACCGTTATAACAGGCAGCTCTGTCTCCGCATTGAGCGCTTTAACATCCACTATGTTGAAGCCAGCAAATGTTATGCCGTTCAACATTATCACCCGTAACTGCTTGTAGTGAGGTGAACTGGTTATCATGAATGATATCCTGTCTGTGGCATCGAAGCCATCTACAGCTATTTTGGTGTGCATGAAGCCGTCAAGCCAGTAGCCTCCTCTGAACACCACGCCAACTACTGGAACCTGACCCTTCACGTGCGGGATGAATGCGCCGTCATCTACCCCTAAAACTCGGATTTCAGGTTTTATCACGCGGAAGCTTTTGCGGTTCAAAACGGTTTTTCCTTGGAGGTTTGGATGTTAAGTATCTTGTGCGCGTGTTATAAGTTTAAGTGTTTTCTTAAGTCTCGAAGGCTATCATCCTTGCTGAGGCTCTAGAACACTACAGGAACTGAGCGGGGGTACTTTCGCTTAAAAACTAAGGATTAAGCTTTGAGAGCTTTCTTTAGTTCCTTACCGAAGGCTTTGTTCGCTTCGCGGGCTTTCTCTGCAGCTTTAATCAACGCGTCTTCAGGTTTTGCTGATCCTTTCATCCTGACATAAATTACGGGGCTTGATGCTAAAGGATGTGGCACGTCGTAGCCAGCTAAGTCCACTCTCTCATCTTCCAAGAGCTTTTTCTGCAGCAGGTTACAGAGACCGTGACCTGCACCTTCAACTTCTATTTTAAGTTCATTTGCCTCTTTCTTTAACACTCTGACCTTCAATTTGCTCATATCTCCTCTTTTCCATAATCCAAAGTAATTTTGCGCCTTTCAATGTTACCGCATTTCGGGCACTGCATCTCATGCCGTTTTGGCTCCAGCAAACTTGAACAACGGGAACAAAAAGCGTACACTACGCCTAAATCTTTATCCTTAGTGGAGAGATGAGAAACCTGATTCTTGTTGCTTATAACCTTAGTCCGTATTATGTCGCCCGGCTTGCACACTTCATTCATAGATGTAACATATCTCTCCTGCACATCAGAAATATGCAGGATGCCCGTGAAGACACCTGAAAGCTTCTTAGGACCTATCTTGAAAATTCTAACCAGAACATTGTCGGATTGAGCGTTGCCAACTTGGCCCACGACTGTAGCTGAGACATTCGGAACGGACGCCCCCGTAATCAACGGGTAAACCGAAACACGCTTGCTAACTAAATCCATTAACGTGCGACCAACAATTTTGGAGTAGATTACACCGTCTTTCACGTACGTTCCAGAATCTGGAATGAACTCTTCAATAACACCTAAGCGTTCTCCAGGCAACACTAGATGACCGCTTTTATGTTCAGATGCTTTCAAACTCATGCTATTTTCCCTTACTGTGAAATATAAGCGATACAGAGACATTCTCTGAACGGGTATATCCTAAGTTTCTACGCTGCTCAATAAACCTTTTGATTATTCGCTCCAAGAAACATCAGCTTTTCTTTATAACGTACAAGTCAACTACAAAATCGTGTTTTATTTTAGTGTGGAAGTCAAACATGCGTGGAATGGTCATGAGCATGGCGTAAACTGCCTTAACCACGCCTTGGTGGCGCTCAACAAACTTCTCGATAAAAGGCGATGGAACAACCTGTAGCAGACTTGCCGGGTTTGCTTTCAGCTTTTTTATCAACTGTTTGTCTGTTTGCGGGTGATTATGAAGCGAGTAAACCACTTTTCCAACTTCCAAAGCTTTTTCCAAAAACTTTCTGTCGGCAGCCCTTTTTTGCACGCCGAAAGGAGGATTCTGCAACACAGTATCAAAGCTGCCCGTTATCGCGTTGATACCACCAATGACCCATTGAACATTGGCTTTGAACCCTGCCTTTTCCGAATTTTCAGACGCCGCTTTTATCGCTTTTTTATCGATGTCAACACCTACAACAAGCTCCGCTCCCAAATAAGAAGCGGCGAAAGCGAGACGCCCAGTGCCGCAGCCCAAATCTAAAACTGTTTTACCAGTAATATCGCCATTTGTGTAAGCAGCTAGGTAAAGCACTGTCGCCGCAACCGCTTCTGAGACCGTGTACTGCTCAAGACTCACTTGAGGAGATGGATGAGGCTCTATTTGTGATAGAAACCGTTCCAAATCTAGTTTTCGAACAAGCCTTTTTTGAGCAGGTTTTCCCATGAAGATTCGCCGCAGACCACCATAAACTCGTTAACGGTTAACACAGGCTTTAAGAATTTCGAAGGAGCATCAAGAGATACACGTGGACAAGCAGTGTTCACATACGCGTCGACAGAGGGAAACTCCATCAGCGCCTCGGGCAAAATTTCCTTAATTGCAAAAAGGAAAGCCACTTTTCCGTTTTTTTCAGCGATCTCCTTGATTTTCAGCGCGTCCTCCAGACGCTTTTGACCCAGTTTCAAGCCGACTAATACACCAAAGGCTTTGGCATGTCTGGCTTCTTCGACGCAAGCCCATCGTTGCTTAAGGATTTTCTGTGCCTCTTCATCTATAGAGTAAGCCCTGTTTTCATAGGGGTCTGCGATTATCGTGGGTTTAGATGTGCTGAGAGCTATGCCTAACGCGTGGAACCGTCCACCACCAACAAAGAGAAAAGCCTCAACGCCGTTGGCTACAGACCTGACGTTGCTGTAGTCGCAGCCCATCACCTGCCCCGGGTAAATCACTCGCCCAGCGTCCCCTACCACCACCGTTTTTCCAGCTCGAACAAGAATTTCTCTAGCCTCATCAAGCGTCTGCACATGCTGCACCGTGGTTGCCAAGCCTATTTTGCCATATTTGCTCAGCAGCGGAACGGACTTCTTGACCGACCCAGCAACTGTCACCGTTGCCCTGGCTTCAACGTAAACAGTGGGAACCTGCTCATGCTTCACCAGTTTCGCATGCCCGACGTGCACTATCAGGTCTATTCCTAAGCGTTCTGCTTCAGCAGTCGCGAGGTCGCAAGCGCCGTAGCATGGGTCAGCAGAGATTATGGGAAGCGCACCCGTTTTCTCGATAATCTTGGCTAAACGGGGAGCTTCAGGTTTTAAGCCTTCAGGTAACTGCAACAGAACGCGTTTTGCCGCAAGCTTGGCGATTTCCTGTTTTATTCGTTCTTCCTCAAAATCGATGCCTTTCATAAATATGCGCCAACAAGATGCCTTTACGCTGAGCAACTGAAAAAGGAAAAGGTCAACGTTTGCACTGTTTGAGGTCTACAAAGCTAAGGTGTCCATTTCCAGTCTTGAACGGGTTTTTTTAGGGGACACCCCTTTGCTATAGCAGCTTGCTCCGCGAGACGCTCAAGAATCATCTTCTGTTCTACGCTTGCAACATGCTTTTTCGTGGCGACAATGGCGTCGTTATTGACGGATATGCTGTCGATTCCAGCGCGAACGAGGAACTCGGCGAAGTCTGGCAGGTTTGACGGACCTTCCCCGCATATCGAGATGGTGCAACCGTTCTCATGAACCACCCTGATGAGGTGAGCGATTATCCTTTTCACCGCAGGGTCTCTTTCATCGAAGTAGCCCATTTGACCCAACCGCTCAGAGTCTCGGTCAATCATGAGGACGCCCTGGGTCATGTCATTTGAGCCTATGGAAAAACCGTCAACCATCTTGGAAAACTCGTCCGCCATTATAGCTATGGAAGGAGTTTCCGCCATGAACCAAACCTTAAAGTCACGAGACCGTTCCAAGCCCTCCTCCTTCATGATGGCGAGAACTTTCTCAGCTTCCCAAAGGGTCCGCACCATCGGAAGCATAACCCAGACGTTTTTGAGACCCCACTCCGTGCGGCACTTCTTGATTGCTTGGCATTCAAGCCTGAAAGCTTCCTTGTACCACTTGCTTATATAGCGACTACAGCCTCTCCAGCCCAGCATCGGGTTTTCTTCAACAATCTCGTACTTGTCGCCGCCTTTCAGGTCTCGGTACTCATTGGTTTTGAAATCGCTCAAACGCACCACGACGGGGCGGGGTTGAATGGCTCTCGCCACCGTGGCTACGCCCTCTGCCAGTTTATCCACGAACTTTTGGCCTTCTCCAGTTTCAACAAAATGCAGCGGGTGTTCGCCTATAGCGCTAGCCAGAATGAATTCGGTGCGCATTAGTCCGATGCCTTCGAAAGGCAAATTCTTGTAATCCTCTATTTTTTCTGGAACACCGAGGTTCATGAGTATCTTTGTCGCCGTTACAGGCACAGAGTCTGCAGTTACCGCAACTGCTCCTGCGGCTCCGGGCATTGTTGCCTCTGCGGCTTCGCGCAAAATGCCTTCGTAGATTATCCCGTTTCTCGAGTCTACGGTGTACTCTTTACCCGTCTTCATGACTTGTGTAGCTGTTTCGGTTCCCACAACACAGGGAATGGCAAGTTCACGGCTTACGATGGCGGCGTGTGATGTGATTCCTCCCTTGTCGGTCACTATTGCGCTGGCTATTTTCATGAACGGGACAAAATCGGGGTTAGTCATATCTGTTACGAGAATGTCTCCTTTCTGCATCTTTTCGGATGCTTCGTCTGGTGAAAGAACAACTTTTGCTACACCCACGCCGTAACCTCGCTTACCCGCCGCGGATCCTTTCACAACAACCTTAAGTTTTTCTTCAGGCTTTTCTCCTTCAACTTGCGTGACCATTTCCATGGGTTTGCCGCTCCAAACTGTTTCTGGACGAGATTGAACTATGAATACGTCCTTTGGAAAAGATAAGTCTTTGTCAATCGCCCATTCAATATCTTGGGCGCTTCCGTAATGCCGCTCAATCCGCTTCGCCAGTTCTGCGAGTTTCAAGATTTCCTCTTCGGTCACGCAGGGTTGCTTTTGCTTATCTTCAGGAACATCTAGGTGAACCGTTGCGCCAGTTTTTGGGTCGCGTATGTACTGAACCGTTTTCCTTGCTATTCGCCTTTCTTTTATTTTTAGGGTTTTTTTGTCAACAACAAAGTCATCAGGATTTACCGCGCCTGAAACCACGGTTTCGCCTAAGCCATAGTTGCCTTCAATCACAATTTCGTCCGTGTCGCCGGTTACAGGGTTCAATGTGAACATGACTCCTGCGGCTCTGGAGTTGACCATCTTTTGAACCCCAACGCTTATGAAGACTTTGTCATGCGCAAAGCCTTGTTCGTTACGATAAAAAATTGCGCGCGGAGTAAAAAGACTGGACCAGCACTCTACAACTTTCTCAATAAGCTCATCCGCACCTTTAATGTTCAAATAAGTTTCTTGCTGGCCTGCGAAAGACGCACCAGGCAGATCCTCAGCCGTAGCGCTTGACCTCACAGCAACAAAAACATCCTTCAAATTGAGACGTTTATTTAGTTCTTTGTATGCGGATTTCACCGCTTTCTCAATTTCCTCCGGCACAGCGGATTTCTCGATAAGTTTGCGTATTTTCTTTGAAGCTGCGTCATACTGTTTTGGATTGTTTTTGTCGGTGACGGTTTCGTTGATTATCTCGTATATTTTTTCGGCTATGTGCGTGTCTTTTATGAATTTTTCGTAGCTGTAGGCTGTTACGGCAAATCCGGGAGGAACGGGTAATTCAGCGCTTATCATTTCTCCGAGATTCGCGTTCTTGCCGCCTACCAAAGGAATATCTGTTTTTCTTAAATCGTTAAACCATATAACCAGTTCTTCTTTTCGCGCGTTCATGTTGTCTCCGTCTCCGCTTTATCGGCTAAATCTGGAGATTTTATTTTTTCAACTGTTATTTTGCAGGGGATAGGGAGTTTTGCGCTTCCTCTTTTCAGGGATTCTTTAGCCGTCTCTACGGCGTTGGCTTTCACTTTGACCGTTATGAGTGTTTGGTCGGGTTCTACGCGGGCTGCCGTGCCAATGGCTTTTCCAAAGGACCTGCGCATACCCTGTTGAAGCCGGTCAGCGTGAGCCCCGAAAATCATCTTGTTCTCTCTTAGAATAATATGCGGGTATGGACGAATCTGCAGGAGATAATCGTTGACGAGCTTATCTATGAGTACGCGGTTCGTCGCTACCCGTGCTGCTTCCAAGGCGACATGGCGAATTTGAGCTCTTTTTAACGCTATGAGTTTCGCTTCGACTTCAAAGGTTCCCTTCGTGTCCCCCATGGTGAACTTGACTATTTTTGGGGGTGGAAAACCTCTAGCGAACTTTTTTCTCGTGTAAGCCTGTCCTTTTACAGGTCGATAATTTCTTGCGTGCATGGGCATCCCTTTTTTAGCATACAGCCTAAGCGATATTTAAACGATTTGTAACTAAATCATTTCGAATTGTGAACGATTTTCAAAGTTTTCGGTTAAGCGAGGCGTGTTCTTTTGAAGCAAGAGCGCTTATCAGCTTATATATGTAGTAACGGCTTTAACACACGTGAGAATGCCAACCCAAGTCTTTATTCCAGGGAAGAATTGGAGATTGTCGCTAGCGGAGCTTGTCTCGTTACTGGAGGCAAGAAAAGCCAAGTTTAACGTGTACTCGTTTTCAAAAGAGTTCTTGGTGGTCAGAAACGAGGAGGATAGGGGCTTCTGGGCTATTGCGGATTTGGGTGGCTTCATAAAAATCGGGGACGTAGCTGCGAAGTTTTCAACGGAGAGCGTGAAACAAGCGTTCCTTCAGAAAAGCAGAGAGGCGAAAGATCAGATAAGCAGGGATGTTGCTTCCAGCGGTCTAATCGACGGCATGGTTAAAGCAGCTTCTGGAAAAACTGTTTTTGGCGTGAGCGTTTACTGCGCAGAAAGCTCTTTGCGTTCAGTTTCCAAGAGCGTCCAACGGTTTGTGGGAAGCGCTGTGAAACGTGAACTGGCGGGGCATGGCAAGAAATCGAAGTTTATGGGGTTCGCCAAAGACCGAAAGCACCCTCAGTTGAGCCATGTTGAGGTTCTGAAGAAAAACTTGGTTGAAAACAAGGCGGAGGTACTGTTCTGTGTTGGCAAAGAGCAGACGTTTGTTGCCGCGACTACGGCGGTGCATAACCCGTTTGAGTTTCAGAAGCGTGACGTGGGTAAACCTGTCCAGCGCAGGATTTTCGGCATTCCGCCAAGGCTTGCACGGATTATGGTAAACTTGGCTGCTTGCACAGAGGAAAAAGTTTTGTTGGACCCGTTTTGTGGAGTTGGCACGATTCTTCAAGAGGCGCTGTTATCTAAGGCGAAAGCGATTGGCGTTGACATTAACAGGTGGTGTGTTGAGGCAGCAGAGCGGAACCTAGAGTGGTTGAAGTCCGAGTATTCGCTGGAAAACGCGGAGTATCGTGTTCTTCAGGGAGATGTGCGCAGACTATCCCAGAAGATAGGGTGGGAACAGGCTGACTGCATCGCAACAGAACCTGATTTGGGTCCTGCACTGCGTCAAGTTCCTACCACATCATACGCCCTAAGAATTACTGAAAAATTAGAGCCACTGTATTATGGTTTGTTAGAAGAGGCGTACAAGGTGCTGAAGAAGGAGGGACGTTTGGTGTTGGTGGCGCCGTACATTAAGACCCGTTCAGGGAAGCCGGTTAATATGGGAATTGAGGAAAAAGCGCTGGAGACAGGCTTTGAAAAAGTTGATCCTTTCAAGAGAGAGCGTTTCGCAGAAGCTTCCATGGTGCCAGAGAAGCTGATGACTATGGCTTCGTTCGTTGACGTTGAAGAGAGACACAAAATCGGCAGGGAAATTCACGTTTTTCAAAAGTGAAATGAAAGGAAAAGCTACAAGAAACAGAGGTTGTTTAGATTTATTAGTTTGTTTTGCAAACTATGTTTAAGCCGTGCAGGAAGGGAGAAGCATTGACTGACGAAACAAGACCTGATTGGGACAGGTACTTCTTGGACCTCTGTGAAGCGGTGGCTAGACGTGCTACGTGTGACCGGGGAAAGTGCGGTTGTGTCATCGTTAAAGACAAGCGTATTATGACTACAGGTTACGTTGGAGCGCCTGCGGGTTTACCTCACTGCGATGAGGCAGGTCACGACATGCGTAAAGTAATTGATTATAACGGTAATATTAGTCAGCATTGTGTGCGTACGCTGCATGCGGAGCAGAACGCGATTATTCAAGCGGCTAGGTTTGGCATTCCTTTGGAGGGGGCAACGCTTTTCTGCAAGATGACACCGTGCAGAACCTGCGCGATGATGATAATAAACGCGGGGATTAAGCGTGTGGTTTGTGAGAAGCGGTATCATGCGGATGCGGACACCATAGAACTGTTTAAGCAGGCTGGCGTGGAGCTGACTATAATGAATGATGAAGTCGAAGAGTACGAGCAACAGTGAAAAGCAATTTGGTAACTTTTAGTTACGGCTTATTACCAGCTGTGCGCTTTGACGGATTTGTGAAATTTTTAGCGCGCGCGCTACCTGAAAATTCTTGCATACTTCGTATATTGGCTTCAGCGTTAGATCGGAATAATGTCCACGGATTAGGTTTCCTCTTTCGAAGACCTTTTTTAGGCAACACTGGCACATAAATCTTTGAATCAGCTCTAGAAGCATCCTTTATTATTGATGCAAAAGTCACCTTGAAGAAATCTCGTATAGCATCATTATCAATTGTCTGAATACATTCATTAATTTTAGCTAATTCAATAATTGTCCTTTTCGTGAACCAAAAGCCCAAGTTTTCAAATGAAGGCAAAGCACAGTCTTTATCTTTTTCCACCTTACAGCTTTCTTTCAAAAAATTATACGTTTTTTCCAGTTCAGCTATTGATAGCGTAGTGGTTTTCACTTTGGCAACAAGAGCTGTAACTGGGTTAATCTCTATACCGACAGAGTTCCAACCATTATGAAGAGCCTCAACCATCACAGTACCTGTTCCACAAAAAGGGTCTAAAACTTTTGAATCAGAACTTTTTCTTCTTATTTGACTTAGAAAATAATATGGGATATGGGGAATAAGTTTAGCTGGATAAGGATACAATCCATGAGTCGAATATCTAGTTCCACCGACTTCAGGACACATTTCCCTGAAGCTTACTAGATTCTTATTTTCTAACATCAATTATTATTCATCATGTTTCTTTTTAAATTTTTCAAGAGCGTTGAGAGTAATAAGCCAAAAAAGGGGAGGGGCTGTGAGGGATACATCGCTTTGATGTCGTCTTTTTCTAGCTTCAGTTTAGCTGTCTTCACTTTCTGCCCTTCTTGATTTGATTCCCAGTCACCACGTTTCAAGTTCAGCTTCAGGCCGTTTCTGCCAAAAAAGGAAGCTACGGGGATAAGCTGTGATTTGATTGCGATTGGGCTTAAGGTGCCACGGTTTTCAAGGTGTGCTTTGTAGGCTCTGAACTTCTGTTCAAAATACATTCGGTCAGCCATGCTGTCACTGCTTGTGTCTTTTAGTCGCTTTTCAATCATCTGTGTGGGGGTCATACCAATGAAAGCATACCAATCTGCGAAGCCTTCAAGGTAGTTCAGCCGTGTTCGTTCACTTAGCCCCACTAACCA
>CAZJQR010000002.1:0-53750 GCA_964548345.1 uncultured Candidatus Bathyarchaeia archaeon
TTGCCGAACACGGTTGTGCTCTGTTGTGCGATTTTTTGTCTATACCCCCTCTATAAATAGGTTGAACTGCTGTTTGACTGTTTGAAGACGCTTTAGACCTCGGTGGTAAAACTTTTAAAGCGTTAGTGGCAGTTATGGTGCTTGTGATGCGTAAGGAGCAGGCCAAGTATGAATGTAAGTTTGAAGGGTCTTAGTTTTGACTAAGATTTTGCATTTTTATTATGGTTCTGCTTTGGGGTGTCGCCTTCAGCGGGCTTTGCAAAGTAATCTGGATATGGGTTTTGAGTGCGCCGTTTATGTTTGGAGTGATGCTGAAACTGATGAGTTTTGGATCCCAGGGGCAGATGAAGTTCCTGTAGCGTATTTTAAGAGAGATCGTAGGTTAGCCTACCTGTTTCCTGCTTTAAACGATTTTCTGGGTTTGAAGAGTGTATTCAAAGAGTTTAAATGTGATTTGGTTCATGCTCATAATTTGGAGTGCGCATTTTACGCGTTCCAGATGGGGTTGCCAGTTGTTTTTGATGATTGGGAGTTTCATTGGATTTATTACCAGTTTGCGCGTGAAGTCTCGTTTAATCGCTTGAGTTTGCCTTTGCGGTGGTATCGTAATGTCGCGGTTAAACCTATTTTACGCAGCATGTTTGAGACAGTTCCGTTTATCGTGACTAACTCGGCGGTGGCTGAAGAATATGAGCGTTTGGGAGTTGAGTCCATAGGCGTTGTTCCTAATGTTCCTTTGCGGTTTGAGCGTGATTACGCCTTTGCGGTGGATGTTCCGAAACGCAAGAAAATTTCGTCTTGTTACGTTGGCAAGTTGACGCGGGACAGCCATACGATTATGCGTAATACCAGCGGTCTTGTTGAGCTATGGCAAAAACATGATTTAGGTGACTTGTACGTTTTTGAGGGCGAAAACTACTGTAACCATTTAGATGTTTTGCGTTCGATTCGCAGTTTTCACTTTAACCTCCTATACTGGAAGCCTATTGAAGTGCATAAGTATTATTTGCAGAACAAAGCGTTTCTTGCTTCCGCCGTAGGAGTTCCCACGATCATAACGTCATCGTTATCCGCCACCATTAACTTGCTTAGCGAATACGCTTTAGTAGTGGACCAGCTAGAGGAGATCCCAAACATTATAAAAAACTATGATTATTCTAAAAAATATTCGTTGCGTGAAGACCAACTGTGGGCGTTTTACGAGCCAGCTATTAAAAAAGCATATGGCAAGGTGAACGCGAAGTGATCGGTGTTACTGGTTACTACGGCTATGGTAATGTTGGCGATGACATGTTACTGCGCAATCTGTTGAAGTTTTTTGGAACCCGTAAGGTTGTTGTTTATTCGCCTGCTGAGAAAGCAGGGGGCAACCTCAGGGCGCATTTTGACTGCTTGGTTTCTACCACTCAATTTTTGCCTAAAGATTCGGAGCAGCTTGACTTGCTTGTTTTTGGGGGCGGTGGAGTTTTACATGATTCTGCCATGTTGAATCTTTGGCCTAAACGTATTATTGAACAGGTTAAATGTCCTATCGCATTGTTAGGGTTAGGTATTCCCCACGGAGAAAATTTGACGCTTGCAACCCATAAAATCGATTATATTGTCGACAAAGCCTGTTTTGTTGGCCTACGTGATTTTAAATCCAAAGCCATTTTTAAACAGTTGTGGAATAAGCCCTGCTTCCTGTTTCCTGATCTAGCTCTACTAACTGAACGCTTAGAAGTTCAACGCTCCGATAATTTACTTTTACAGTTTAAGGGAGTCTCAAGCGATTTTCGCCGTTTATCTCCTAAACATTTCGATTCCATCGCAAAACGTCAGCTCAGTATGTTGAACGGTGAAATGCTTCCTTGGAAAACTGCGACTTGTGAGCAGGCTCTAAAGGCTGCTGCTTCTGCTGGTGCCTGCGTTGGTGTGAGCATGCATTTCGGGTTGTTGGCATTAACGCAGCACACACCATTCAAGATGTTGCAGTATCAAGGGAAAGTGCGGAGTGTATTGGGCTTGGTCGTTGACGACTCCCGTATTGTCTATCCGAGCAAAGTCTACAATGCTGAGGAGCTCCTGCCCATTCCAGATTTTTCTAAACATGAGCTTGACAGGTTCGTTTTGATTAAAGATTACTTGAAAAATTGCTTGCGCAAAATTAAAAGCTCCAAGTTTGACAGCATGCCAAATTATCCGTTACCCATTCCCCAGATTAACACCCTATTCAAGTATGGTGGTGTAAAGCCGAAGCCTAAATTTTTACGGGATTTAAGAAAAGCCGTGTCCAGCGCGTTCAGTTTAATTAGAACCGCTTAAGCGTAATGAAACTTTTTTACACTGGGCTCACACGTGTTCAAGTTCCACGTTTAGAGAATGCAACTCTTCCGCCCACGATGGTCAGTTCAACCGAAATACTCCCGATTTCGGATGGCGGAACGGAAAACGGGTCATGTGAAAGAACCGCAAAGTCGGCTAGTTTGCCCGTCTCAACAGAGCCCTTTATGTTTTCGTCGTTGGACGAGTATGCCGCGTCAACCGTGTACATCCGCAGAGCCTCGTCCGTTGTCACTCGTTCTTCAGGAAAAACCTCTATAGTCACAGCAGTTTGCACTCCCAGCAACGGGTTTAATGGCTCCATCGGGCAGTCAGAACCACCGACAACTCGTATGCCTTCCTTTAGCAACGCTTTGATTGGGAATAGCCACTTGGCTCTTCTTGGTCCTAAGTGTTCAGCGGCAGACCAAACCGAAAATTCAGAGGCAACAACGCAAGGCTGCACGGAAACGACAAGATTCTGCTTTTTCATACGGTTAATTAACTCTTCGTTTAGGACCGCGGCTTGCTCGATGCGACTGCGCACGTCTTTTTGTGGTGTTTCACCTGAAATTTCTTCAATTGTGGTTAGAGCCGCGTCTACTGCTTTGTCGCCTACTGCGTGTATAACCACTTGAAGACCTGCTTTGAGTATTTTGGTTGCTTCCGTTTTCATTTCTTCTCGTGTGCAGAGCAGTTTTCCGCTTGCCGCAGGGTCATCACTGTAGGGTTGAAGCAGCGCCGCCGTTCTCGCAGCTAAATAACCGTCGGCAACAATCTCAACCCCCCCAATCTTCACCCTGTTATTCTCCAAGCCACTATGAGCGTCTAAGCCTGTTGCATCATCCAAAAGATTCGCTGGAATAACCACGTAAACTCTCAGCGGCAGCTTGTTCTCCCTATGAAGTCTTTGGATTATTCCTATCTCAATCGACGACAAAACCATCCAGTGCACGCTGGTCACCCCAGCTTCAACGATTTTCTGACACGCTAAGCCAGCGGTCGCCACCAGTTCTTCTTCGCTGGGTTCAGGGATAACAGCCCAAACACAGTTCGTAGCGTCATCTCGCAAAACCCCCGTAAGCTTACCCGTCTCCGCATCTCTGTCAATGGCACCGCCCGACGGAACAGGTGTCAGCCGCGTCACACCCGCCAACTCCAAGGCTTTGCTGTTTACAATGCACACCTGCCCGCTTTGCTGATAAAAAATCACTGGGTTATCAGGAGAAACCGCGTCTAGGTCGAAACGGGTTGGAAGGCGTTTCTCGGCGAAGCGAGTTTGGTCCCAGCCGCGACCTAACAGCCATTTTCCCTTAGGCGCCTTCTCTACGTGTCTGCGGAGGCTTTCCTGCATTTTCTTTATAGAGTCTACTTCGCTCAGGTCAATCCACATTAAGAGCCTTCCAAAATCAGCAACGTGGATGTGGGTGTCTATGAAGCCTGGGACCACTGTTTTCCCCTTTAAGTCAATGACTTTTGTGTTTTTCCCAATCCACCGCTTAATCTCTTCGTTTTTGCCTACCTTGACGATTCTGTCGTTTTTTATGGCTACTGCTTCAGCATAAGGTTGAGACTGGTTCATGGTTAAGACTTTACCACTTGTTAAAGCCAAATCCGCTGACATGACATGTCACCTTCAATATTGGTTTGTGAAAGATGCTTCGCTGGAGATTTTGCATCGAATTCTATTCTAAACTGTAAACCGCTATTAAGGCTTTAATTTAATGGTCGTTATGTGTGCGCACGGCTTGGTGGCGATGAGGCGACAATTTTTAGGCGCTAACAACACTTTCTTTATGGTGGATTCTCATGTGTAACAGGCAAATTATCATCTTTGGTTAATTTGCATAACACATAATAGTTTGGCTTCGCCTTTGGTCACTGACTAATCACTTAGAGGAACCTGTGTGAAGGCGCATCTGGCACTCTTGAATCCACCTTATCCGAGTGGGGCTCCTGAGGCAATTTTCATACCGCTCGGCATAAGCTCCTTGGCTGCTTTTCTAGAGAATAAGGGATACACCGTTGACGTTATTGACTGTCAAGTGCTTGACCTTACACAGAAGGATTTAGAAGACAAGTTCAGGCGGCTTCAACCTGATGTGGTTGGGGTGTCCGCTGCCACTCTCACCTATGAACCTGCGCTTGAGATAGTGAAGGCAGCAAAGAAGGCTTGCCCCGAATCTTTAACCATCTTGGGCGGACCACACGTAACCGTCATGGATGAACAAACAGTCAGTGAAAGCCCAGAAACCGATATTGTTGTGAGGGGCGAGGGGGAACTAACCCTGTTAGAGCTTATGCAGCTCGCGTCTAACTCCAATCTGAAAAACCTCAAAGACGTTGCGGGCATAACGTTTAGAAAGAACGGAAAAATTTTCCGTACGCCTGACAGGCCCTTCATCCAAGACATAGATTCGCTTCCTCATCCGACCCTCAAGCACTTCCAGCTAAGCAAGTACCGCATCTTGGGGAAAACATACCTTCCCATCATCACTAGCCGAGGCTGCCCCTTCCAATGTGCTTTCTGTTTGTCCTCACAAATGTGCGGTAAAGGCTTCAGGGCGAAAAGCCCGCTGAAGGTGCTGGACGAGCTGGAGTGGCTCAGGGATACGTACGGAGTGGACGCCTTTACCTTTTATGATGACACTTTCACATTTGACATAGACCGCGCCCTCGGAATCTGCGAAGAAATGAAGCGCAGAAAATTCACCACCCCATGGGATTGCCGAACGAGGGTTGACAGAGTAACCAAAGAAGTTTTAGAAACACTGAGTAACACAAACTGCCAACTCATTCACTTCGGGGTTGAGTCAGGCAGCCAAAAAATGTTAAACGCCATGAAAAAAGGGACAATCGTCGAACAGAACGCGAGGGCGATCAAATGGGCAAAGGAAGCCGGCATATTAGTGGCCATAAGCGTAATCGTCGGATACCCCGGCGAAACCGTAGAGATGGTTAAACAAACCATAGATTTCATTCGCAGAACAGAGCCAGACTATGTTTACATGTGCGAGGCAGTACCATACCCCGGCACCGAACTCTACACTCAAGTGAAAGAGTTAGGTTGGGGGCTGCCCTCGGAATGGAGCAAGTACCACGAACACACACAAATCTTCAAGAACCCTCTGCTGCCACTTGAAACCATAGAGAAAATGAAGAAAGCCTTTTTCGACGAGTTCTTCTCTCCATCCTACTATCTCCGCAAATCACGACGAAAAGATTTTTACAGCCAAGTCATGACCCGAATGGCGCTGAACCACCTCATATGGAGAGTCAAACTGCCAAGATGGGTCTCCGCCAGCTTCAGGAGGCTACGCCGCAAGCAAACGAGCCAAGGAGGACACAGCGCCCCCAAGGAAACATAGCCACAGCGAGAGACTGGAAGCAACCTCTAGGCTGAAATAAAAAGAGACGTGCGCACCTATGCACTTATTTCATCTTTCTCCTTTCGCATCAACATGCGGCATCGTATTTAGCAAGGTTCTTATTTCAGAAATGTTATCTAAGGGATTAATCTGGTACACATAACATGTTCAAATTGTAACCAAAGGGAAGCATCGCAATTGATTTTATTAATGACGACCGCTCCGCCCATAAAAGGACCTTGGATTCATGGAAGAAGATTTCAGCCCATAGGATTAGCCTACGTTGCCGCGGCTCTTGAAAAAAGCGGTTTTCAAGTGGAAATGCTCGACAATTACCTGCTTGAAAAACCAATCGACGAAGTCAAACTCATTCTAAAAAGGCTTAAGCCCGATATAGTCGGTATAACATGCGGCTCCGCAACTTACAGCCGATGTGTTGAAACCGCTAAAGCGGTTAAAGAGACGCTCCCCTCCTGCAAGGTGGTGGTGGGCGGTTGGCATCCTTCATACGAGCCTGAAAGCATGCTGCAGCATCCCGAAATAGACTACGTTGTAATGGGCGAAGGAGAACGCGCCATGACAGAGCTTGCTACCTACATCTCCGAGGGCGAAAAAGAGGGCGCCATAGCCGAGATTGCAGGCGTTGCTTACAGGCACAAAGGGAAAATGGCGAAAAACCCTCAGCGCTTCATCAGCAATCTAGACGAGCTTCCCTTTCCAGCCAGGCATTTGTTGCCGGTGCACCTCTACGAGCGAGCCATAGAGTTCTTAAATGCCAAACCAGTGGACAACATGAGCATAGCGCGAGGCTGCCCTTACAACTGCGCTTTCTGCGAGATCAGACAGCTGTGGGGAACAGCATGCCGAACCTTCACTCCCCCCCGAGTGCTGGAAGAAATCAAGCATCTTATGGCAAATTACGGCACAAAAGGCATCTATTTCATAAACGACAACTTCACCATGCGAAAAAAAGAAACCGCGGAACTGTGTGCGTTGATAAGAGAAAACAAACTCGACATCGAATGGGTTTGTGACACTCGGGCTGACTTGATTTCACGAGACCTGCTGAAAGAAATGAAAGCGGCTGGCTGCAAGACCATATGGTTTGGCGGCGAATCAGGTGCACCTCGCATTCTGAAAAAGCTCAACAAAAACATTACCCTCGAGCAAACGGAACACGCGCTGAAGATGTGCCGGGAAGAAGGCATCAAAACCGCTTGCTCATTCCTTCTTGGAATACCTGGAGAAACAGCTGACGAAATGAAAGCCACCTTCAAGTTCGCGAGGAAGCTTGATCCTGACTGGTGCCGATTCAACATATTCGTGGCGGTTCCAGGCAGCATCTTATACGACGAGGTGATGCAGAAAGGTCTCTACGACCGTGTTGATGACTTCGCAGCCTACGTCAAAACTGACGACTTCAACTACGAATCACTGCTTGAAGTTCAAAGACGATTCCACAGAACCTTCAATAGGTCGCCGAAGAGGGTTCTCAGAAAAATCAGAAGCGAAGGCTTTCTAACCGTATTGAAAAAGGCTCCAAAATATCTCTGGGGGTAATGGCAACGCCCGTAGCAGCGCGGTAAATGGAAACGCGTTTATCTCCCAGGATCTAACTAATCTCTTATGAAGTCAAGGCTATGGGTTTTCCTTGCTGGGCTTTTGATCTTCAACATTTATGCTCCTGCACTTTACGCTTACCCTGAGTTTAAGGCACAGCCCTTGAAAGATGGGTTCTTTTTCGGTGTTACTTTCGGCGGAAACACCACAAGCCAAGCACAGCTCCTGATCGACAAAGTAAAAGACTACACGAACCTCTTCGTCATTAATTCTTGGGACATAACCACAAACGAGACTTCCCTCACAGAAATCTGCGACTACGCTGTCGGTGCCAATATGAACGTTATGGTGTTCTTCAGCTTCGTCTTTCACAACTACACAGACCAAGAAGGCAACGACCTCATTTCTGGCCCGCTGGAAAAGCAGGAGGAAAGTTTCGTCTATTACAACTATACACATCAGAGCGGCAGCGTTTACAACTCCTCAAGCTGGGAAGAACTAGGCATTAGCCCGTTTCACATGTCGTGGCTGAACGACGCCCGTGAAAGATGGGGCGACAAGTTTGTGGGTGTTTACCTTTACGACGAGCCTGGCGGAAAACAGATTGACACGGGCTTTTGGAACAGGAGGGCTTCTGGAATAAGCGACGTGTGGTTCGCAGCGGGCGACATCGCAACTTTCAGGAATGTTTCCGACTACAGCGACGCGGCAAACGCGTTTGTCAGGAGCCTAAGCCTCAGCGGAAGTATGCAGCACGTGATTAACAGCAGCATCCCTGACTCAATAAGCAGCCCGATGCCTGTTTTTACCTCCGATTACGCGCTTTACTGGTTCGACTACCTCGCGGGCTACGACGCCGTGTTCGCAGAGCTGGGTTGGGACAACGCTGAAACGCAGCATATAGCGCTTTGCAGAGGAGCCGCCAACGTGCAAAACAAGCAATGGGGTGCCATAATCACTTGGGCAGATAACAAGCCTCCTTACCTAGCTAAAAGTGACGATATGCTTCAGCAAATGCTTACAGCTCATTATGCAGGAGCCAACTACCTGATAATCTTCAACCATCCCCAACTCAATCCCTATGGAGCATTAACTGAGGAATATTTCGCTGCCATGAAGCGGTTTTGGAACCAAATTCACACCTTTCCAGAGGGCATTTTGGGAAAGATGAAAGGGGAAGTGGCTTTTGTGCTTCCTGAAGACTACGGTTGGGGCATGAGAACCCCCGATGACAACATTTGGGGCTTTTGGTCTGCTGATGGCTTGTCTCTTTTGATTTGGGAAAACATGAACAAGCTGGTCGCGAAGTATGGTCAAAAATTAGATGTAATCTATGATGATCCACAATTTAGTTTCACGGATAAGTACTCGAAAATCTATTTCTGGAACAGCACAATCGACTAAAAGCCTTAAACGGGTTTCATCTGCATAATCAAGTAGTTTATACTGTGTCTGAACGCAGAAAACGCCAAGAACGCTTCAAATCAGGAAAGTATATAAAAATGGGAACGTTTTTCCTAGATATGTCGGAAGGTAACCTTACCGAGAAGTGGGAGCATAGAAAAAACTCCTTTAAAGTATATTATTGACCATAAACATCATAACTCGCACATAAGATTTCGGATGGCAGAAACATGACGGAGAAAAAGCGCGCCAAAGTAGCGTTGGTGAACTCACCTATCCTAGAAGGGGCTTCGTGGCACGAGATTTATCTGCCCATCAACTTGGCTTATTTGGCGGCTGTCCTTGAAGAAAAAGGACACGACATAATGGTTTTAGATTGCCCAGCACTCCAGATGGACCATACGAAACTAAAAGCGAAGTTAGCCTCTTATGACCCAGATGTGGTTGGCATCAGTACTATGACACCCACTTTACCGTCAGCTCTTCTAGCCGCGCGTGCTGCCAAGGAAGTCTGTCCCAACGCCAAAGTTGTTTTGGGAGGCTTGGGCGCCACATTTCTGGATAAACAAATTCTGAACGCAGAACCCGCCGTGGACATTATTGTCAGAGGCGAGGGCGAACAAACCATGCTGGAACTCGCCCAGAACCCATCCGATCCAAAAAGGCTTCACAAGATTGACGGAATAACCTTTAGAGGCGAAAAACAAATTATCCGTACACCGGACAGACCCTGCACTCAAAATCTCGACGAACTACCTAGACCAGCATACAAGCATTTTCCACTGGAAAAATACCGGCTTTTCGGGCGAAAGGTACTTCCCATTGCAACCAGCCGCGGCTGCCCTTTCAACTGCTCGTTCTGCGTCACCCCTAGAATGTTCCATCATACGTTTCGGATGAGAAGCCCGAAAAACGTGGTTGACGAGCTTGAATGGTTAAGAAACGTTCACGGAGCTGAGGCTTTCAGCTTCTATGATGACATGCTGACGTATGACAAAAGACGGGTCTACGAGATCTGCGATGGAATCAAAAGCAGAAAGCTGGACCTCCCGTGGGACTGCCAATCAAGGGTCGACACGGTTTCCAGAGAGATGGTGTTTAAAATGAAAGAAGCCGGCTGCCAAGAGCTTTTCTATGGGGTAGAAACGGGCAGCCAACAAATTCTCGACACCATGGGCAAGAAGACCTCAATTGAGCAAAATGAAAAAGCCATTAAGTGGGCTAAGGAAGCGGGCATATTCGTTGCCATATCCGTGGTCATTGGATACCCAGGCGAGACACGCCATTCAATAAAGCAAACCCTTGACTTCATTCGAAGAGTGAAACCCGACGACGCTTTCCTATGTGTGGCAACGCCTTCTCCGGGCAGTGAGCTAGCCAACATCATTAGGAAAAAAGGATGGAAAATGTCCTCCGACTTGAGCCTTTACGATCTGGCAAACCCCGTTTTTGAAAATCCCGAGTTACCAGCAGAGGAGATTACAAAAATCAGAAGAGAGTTCTGCAATAGTTTCTACTCTCCAGGCTATGTCGTTAGGCAATTGTTGAGAAGAAACTCTTACTGCAGAATAATGGCTCGAGCCGCTTTGAACCATCTTCTTTGGCGAGCCAAGTCTGCTGTTATACATCGCGGGAAAATATCAAAATAGTCCCTAAACCCGAAAGTCAAAATTCGCGCGAGGCTATATGCCGCCGAGAACTCTAACGAACTTTATTCTTGTGTGGCATAGCGAACTTCTGAGCCTTTAGCTAGCTGTCCTAATTTTATATTAATAGAAAGCTACATAAGTTCCAATTATCATGACCGACGTGAACTCGAAAAAAAATGTGGATAAACAGGGACCCGGATATGGATGAGCATCTGCGAGCAAGAATTCATACGGCAAACGTTGCAGTCCATAAATTCGAGGCAGAATATTATGAGTTACTCCATCCCGAAGTATATTGCAAACAAGAGCAGAAAAGAATAGACTCTTTATTAAAAATGGTAGACCAACTCATAGAGGACAACCATAAAAAAGCTCTTGATTTTGGGGCAGGCACTGGAAATCTAACAGGCAAACTTCTCAGCATGAATTACACGGTAACCGCAATTGACATCTCCGCAGAAATGTGCGCTATTCTGAAAAAAAAGTATAACCCCTACTTAAAGGCTGAAAAATTGACTGTTATTAACTCGCCGATAGAAGACATGAGTTTTGACAGAGGCGAATTTGATTTAATCACCTGCTATTCTGTGCTGCATCATTTACCAGACTATTTGGGTGCAATCCAAAGGCTCGCCTTCTTTCTAAAAAAAGGCGGCGTCATGTATCTAGATCATGAGGCATCTCCATTTTACTGGAAGAACGAAGCGCAAAGTTTTGCGAACCTTGTGAAGCAAATTTATTTTCATTCTAATCCGTTACTTAACACCTTATACTTCCGTATGGTTGGATTAAATCTCCCTTCTTACGATTATGCCTTATCTGACTATTGGCACAAGAAGGAGCATCCTATAGACAATAAAGAAATAGAGCGTGTATTTGAAAAGGAGCGCTTTGAATTTTTTAAGCGGACAGACTATTACCTTAATGGAACATGGATTGTGAATCCCATTTCCTATCTGTATAAGCGCATCTGCAAACCTGAAATGAGCCTTTGGATAACTAAAAAATAATGCCATAAATCTGGAAATTAAGCCTTTTTCTTGAGCACAGCGTTCAAAGCTTTTACAAGCCTCAAGTTGTCTTCCGACGATCTAGCGGTTACTCTGAAGTAGCTGTCGTCAAGCCCGACAAAAGTGTTGCAGTCTCTGATGAGCAAGCCTTCCTCAGCCATCTGTTCCTTCAGCATCGTTGACGTGTATTTTGGGTTCAGAATTTTCACGAGCAAAAAGTTTGTTTCTGACGGAAAAACATGTAATCCGCCAATTTCGCTGAGCATTTTCGCAAAGTGCGCTCTCTCTTTTGCGATGGTGCGCTTGGTGTTCTCGATGAATTCGGTGTCTTTGAACGCCGCCAGCGTGGCGTAGCCTGCCAAGCTGTTGATGCTCCACGGTTGCCTAACCGTCTGCAGCGTTTCAATGAGGCTTTCTGTTGCTATGCCATAGCCCAAGCGTATTCCCGGCATGCCGTAGAATTTTGTAACTGACCTAATCACGAAAAGGTTCTCGTACTTCTTTACGTAGCCAGCCATCGTGGTGTCTTGTCCTTTCTCTGCGAATTCAATGTAGTTCTCGTCGACGCTGACAATCACGTCTTTTTTGCGGCAGAAATCAACAAGGTCCAGAATCGTTTCTCTGCTGTAAAGTGTTCCTGAAGGACTGTGGGGGTTGCATATGGAAACTATCTGCGTGTCCGCCGTCACGGCTTTCTTGACGCTTTCAACGTTCAGCGCGAAATCGTCTGGTAATCTTACGAAGATTGGCTCGCCGCCTACTCGTAACGCTGCTTTCTCGTATTCACTAAAGGAAGGCACAGGAATGACCGCTTTGAAGCCGCAGGGGAAAGCCTCTGCAATCATGTAGATAAGTTCTATGGAACCGTTTCCCAAAATTATGTTTGCCGCGTCAACACCGTGCCCCACGTACTTGGCGATTTCAACCCTAAACTCTACAGGGTTCGGATCCGGATAAAACCTTATCCGCCTAGCAAACTGCCTTACAGCTTCCATAGCTTTGGGCGAAGGTCCGAGAAAATTGATGGGCCCGCTGAAGTCAAGCACTTTCTCGAGCGGGATATTGTATTTTCTGCTGAAGCCCCAGACGTCTCCGCCGTGGCTCACAAACCGCTTTTGCTTACATGGGTTCGTCAACGTTTTTCTCCTCCATAAGCTTGGCTAACTCTTTTTCTATACTTCGCTGTACCTTGAAGTGGACGTTATACATGTTCATGATCTTGTAGAGCCAGTAAACTATCCCCAAGCCCAAAGTAACTATAGTTATCAGCGCATATTTTTTTATCGGTATGGTCTGCGGCATGAACATTCTTTCTGGGAACGCGCTTGCAAGAATCATGACTTGACGTTTTTCATGCGCACGCAGGTCCATAGACAGTAAATACGTTATCACGAATGCTGGAATGACCAGAATGATGGCGGCGGTCCAAGCTTTCGCGTTCATTTCATCAAAGCCATCCGGTGCGGCAGGTAGTTCTTTTCCCTGCTTGCTTAAGAAAGCTGCAATTTGCTTTTCCAAGTCAGCCTCACGACGAAAATGCCTGTTTCTATTGTCAATCAAACGGTGGAACATGGGGAAAAAAGCAACGCCGAAAGTGGCTATTGACGCCAAAAACCACATGGAGAACCACATTTTCCTGTCTGTTTCCGCTCTTCCCTGCATGATTGGTTCCATTCTAAGCATCAATTTTGTACTTGATAGGGTCCACAGCCAAAGTTTATAAATTCTTTCATTTAGCATCTAAATAAAATGGACCGCGATGAAGTGCTAATTTCAGTGGTTATTCCCGTATTTAACGAGGAGCTGACGATAGGCAACGTGATTGAACGCCTAACGGAAGTCATGGGAAAAATCGGGTTTAAGTGTGAAATAATTGTTGTAGATGACTGTTCAACGGATAAATCACTGGAATTTTCAGTCAGACAAGGAGTCAAAGTTTACTCCCTGAAAAGACACATGGGAAAAGGTTACGCCTTAAGAGCGGGCTTCGCAAAGGCTAAAGGCGATATAATAACTACAATAGATTCAGACGGTTCTCACCGTCCAGAGGAGCTCCCATCCCTGTTGACTCCAATACTGCAAGACAAGGCCGACCTTGTCATAGGCTCCAGATATCTAGGCCAGACGCCAGCGGCAGCCAAAAAATTTAACGCCGCGGGTGTTCGCCTTTTCAATTTCTTAATTAAAATTTTCACAAGAGCTGAGGTTTCTGATTCTCAATCTGGTTATCGAGTGATGAAGTCTGCGGTCTTAAAAAATGTGAGTTTGAGGTCAGGGGAGTACGAGATTGAATCAGAGATGCTGGTGAAGACGGCTCGGCAGGGGTTCCGCGTTATGGAAGTGCCGATAAGTTTTGAACAGCGCACTTACGGAAGGTCTAGGCTGGACCCGGTGGTTGACGGTTTCAAGATTCTTTTGTCTATAGTGGCGGCATTGATGAAGGGTGGCCGAAGATAGTGGGCGATGCTTTTCCTCCTAAAGTCTCTATAATCGTGGCAACTCTTAACAGCGAAGCAACAATTGACGAGTGCTTGAAGGCAATTTTTGAATTGAATTATCCTAAAGATTTTCTGGAAGTAATCGTTGTTGACGGGTGCTCTAAGGACGCGACTGTGGAAATAGCTGAGAAATACAGGGTTAAAGTTATTTCTGCGCCTCTTAACGCTCCAGCCGCATATAACTGTGCCATAAAAATGATAAGCAATGAAGCTTTGGGGTTCATCGATGCGGACGCGAAAGTGGAGAAAGAATGGCTAAACAAGCTTGTGGCTTATCTGGATGACCCTCAGGTGGCAGGGGTAAGCGGCGGCATTGAAACGTGGAACGCCGAGAACGTTTGGGCAAGAAGCATTGGTTATGACCTTAAAAGTAGGTATGCTCGCCTGAGAAAGGATGCCGTGCGCATTGCAACCATGAATCTCTTGCTGAAGAAGAGCGTTATAGAGGAGGTTGGCGGTTTCGACAAGAAGTTGCCGTCTCAATACGATACCGACCTTGGCTTCAGAATAACAAGCAGAGGCTACAAGATACTTTTTGAACCCGATGCCAAGTGTTACCATTTTAACCGGTCAACCTTGAAAGCGTATTTTCGGCAACAGTTGCAGTACGGCAAGAACACAGCTAAGCTCTATTTGAAACATTCCGAGTTGATTAAAGGGGATAAGATTACCGATTTCGGCATGAACATTCAGCCTCTTTTGCTGCTTGCTGTAATAGTGTTTTTCCTTTTGGGGCTGCTTGAGGTACTGAGGATTTTCTGGTATGTTTCCGGTTTAATTTTAGCGGTTATTTTTGTTTATTATGTTCTTTCTGCGGTCAGGCTTTCGTTTAAGTTCAAGGATAGCGTCGCCATGCTGCTGGTGGTGCTCTATTTTGTCAGGGCTGTTGCGTGGTTTTCAGGCGGCGTCATAACAACAATCAGTTTTCTGGCAGGTGACAAGAGGTAGATAACATGGCTAAGGTGTGCTTTGTCTCTCCGGAGTACCTTCCTCTTTCTGGCGGAACAGGCGCCTACGTTTACTACTTATCTAGAGAGCTCATGAAATTTGGCAATTCGGCTTGCATCGTGACAGGGTACGGCGAAAGCAGAGACGTGAAAATCAACGAGCAGCATTACATTTTCTTCCTTAAAGCGTTCAAGGTTCCTGTTGTCAAGTCATTTCTGTTCGCGGCTTCCGCCTCTATAAAATTAAATAAGCTCCGCGGCAGCTTTCCCGTGGACATTACGCATGTTAATCTTCCGTTGGTTCCGAGTTTTGCGGTTCCTAACGGCTTCGGAAGAACGTTGATATCCACTGTTCACTCGACGTGGAAGGGTGAGGCAGAAGCGATTAAGGGTGAGCCTTACAGCAGGCTTAACTCGAACGAGAAGTTCATGGTGAGCTTCAACTGGTTTCTGCGGATTTTTGAAGAGAGGATGCTGGAGAGGTCTAACAGGATAATTGCGGTGAGTGACTTCACGCGGCGAGAGCTTCTGCAGTACTATAAGGTGAAGGAAAACAAGATTCGAGTTATCCACAACGGAGTTGACGTTGAAAAGTTCCAGCCCGCACACGACAAGCGTAAAGCGAAAGAGGCGCTTGGCTTCAACCCCAACGACATAGCTGTCCTGTCTGTGGGCAGGCTTTATGCCCGTAAAGGCTTGTTTACGCTAATCGAAAGCATGCCCTTAGTTGCTAAGAAATTCAAGAATGTCAAGTTCATAATCGCGGGAAAAGGACTCAGCAACGAGTTTAAAAAACTGGTGAGTTACGCCACGAAACTCGGAGTGAAAGATAACATCGTTTTCACGGGATATTTTCCCGATAAAAAGTTGCCCCAGCTTTATCAAGCAGCAGACATTTTTGCTTTTTCCACGTTTTACGAAAACCTTCCTTTCGCCGTGTTGGAAGCATTGTCAACCGGCTTGCCCGTTGTGACCACAAATGTGGGTGGGATTCCAGAAATGATAGAGAGTGGCAGAAACGGGTTTTTGGTGCAGCCGTCCAACGCAAGAGAACTGGCAGACAGGGTTCTGTATTATCTTGAGCATCCATCCGCGGCGTCTGAGATGGCGTTTCTTGCGCGAAAAACCATTCTGGAGCGGTTTGACTGGCGCCTTATCGTCAAGAAAGTGCTTAAAGTTTATGATGAAGTGCTGGGTTAACCGACCTCTATCGGCTTTCCCCTGTACGCCACTGTGACTTTCTGGAAGAGCTTAACAACGTCAAGCGAGCAGAAAAGCAGTTTCGTCAAAAACTCGTGCTTGTAAATCTCAATTTGCGCCTTCACAGGCAAGTCTATTCTAGGCGGATCAAACTTGCGTGCCACTTCAGACGCTTTCAAGCCGGGCATGGCGATTGCGTCTTCCTGCAAACCTGCTCTTCCAGCTATATAATCAAGGTAGCTGACTTCCTTCAGGCTTAAGCCCATGATTTTTGTGGCGGTCACATCGGTGGCTAACGCGCAGTTGCTGGTCAGGATCAGGTTCATGTTAACGGGATTTCCCTTAGTGGGTCCGTTTCCTTCTATAGCTGTTCTTGCATCCATAACCGTCAGCTGCGGTTTAAGGACCGCGTAAAGCTGGTAGAAGACCTCCTTCAGGTAAGGGTGCAGGTAGATGCGTCTGTTGCTCGGTACGCAGCCGAAGAGGTTTTTTATGGCTCCGCTGTACACGGCGAACTCGTGGGTTTTCATTAGGGCAGCATCAACCACGGCGTCCGCGTCCAGCACGGTTTTGGGCAGAAACAGGCTCTTCAGAGTGCCATTGCCGGGGAATTTTACTTTCACAACCTTGTCCTCTGAAAGGTTAATCACCGTGCCCCCTGTGTCCTTCACGGCTTTTTCTATTCCAGTTTTCTCGAATGCCAAGCGACAAGAATAGTTGAAGCCGTCGGATTCGCCAACTATCACTTCTTCCACGTTATCTCGAAGCAAACCGACCAGTTCACGTAGCAGTGCTGGGTCTGTTACCACACCGGGAATGTATTCGGGATGGCTTATGTTGGGTTTCACGAAAATCTTGCGTTTCCCACACAAGCCGGAGTTTCTCACTGCTTCCTTCAGAATTCCCTCGGTTTCTTCTTGGACTCTGGAGATTTTGACGGTTTTTTGCTGCATTTTAGGAATTTTTCGCTCCTTTTGCTAGTATGCAACCAGGGTCAGAATCCAAACAATCACCGTGATAAGCGTTTGCTCTGGCTCGGCAGCCGCCGCAAATGTACTTGTAGCTGCATTTTCCGCAGGCACCTTTCAGGTTATTTCTGTCCCGAAAGGCGTTAAAGAGTTTGGAGTTCAGCCAAATGTCCCCGAACTTTTCCTTCTTCAGGTTTCCAACGTTCACGGGGAAAAAGACGCACGGGTGCACGTCGCCCTGTGGTGACAGCGAGCAGTACAAGCGTCCAGCTCCACAGCCGCCTATGAAGTCCGCCAGCGGCACGGCTTTCTTGCTTACCTTCACGGTTTGCATGTGCGCCATAGACATCGTCGCCTCGTCTCCAGATCCTTGGCACTGCAGCGCCACGCGGGCTAGCTGTGGCGCCGTGGTTAAAATAGTGACTTTGTAGCCTTTCGACATTCTATCCAGCAGGTAAAGCATGAGTTTTTCTCTTTCTTCAGGCGACAGGTCTTGGTCGTAATGCTCTTTTCCGCGCCCAGTCGGGATGAAGTTGAAGTAGGTGAATCGTGCCGCGCCAATCTCCTCAGCCAAATCCAAGATTCCAGGCATCTCAGCTATGTTGCTCTTGGTTGCTGTGGTTGCGATGCACGCACACAAGTCCGCTTTAACGCAGGTCTTTAAGCCAGCCACTGCCTTGTCAAACGCGCCCGCCACTCCTCTAAATGAGTCGTGCGTTTGCGCTGTCGCGCCGTCGATGCTGACCTCCACGTAGTTGATTTTGGCTTGCTTGAGTTTCTTTACGTTCTCTGCGGTCAGCAACGTGCCGTTGGTGGCTACTGAAACGTAGAGTCCGCGCTTTGCTGCGTGGCTTGCCACTTCAAAAAAGTCCTTTCTGCTGAGGGGTTCTCCTCCTGAGAAGGCGAGCGCCGTTACACCGAAATCCGCCAGCTGATCCACCACGCTCAGCGCTTCTTCCGTTGTAAGCTCTGGTTGAGACGTTACCCCTGAGTTTGAGTAGCAGTGTTTGCAGCTTAGGTTGCATTTGTGTGTGAAGTCCCATACCACGAGGAATGGAGCGTAAATGCTAAGCGGCTTCCGTATTCCAAAGTGGCTGAACGACCGCACTATAGTGATTATGGCTCTCTGAGCGTAAGGGTCAGCCAAAAGCTTTTCAACCTTCTCCCTTCTTATGGACAGGCTACGCCTGAGAAATTCTATCCAGAACCCTATTATCCGCGAGTAGAAACCGCCACAACTGCACTTGCTGTCCTTTCCCGCGTAATCATCCAAAGCTGCCTCCAAGATTGTTCTGCCGCACGCACCGCATTTTTTCAGGGACAACTGTAACATTTTTTTTGTAGTAGGCAAGCTAATTACAGCGTTCCAGAAGCTGTCATGGCTTAGTACGCTCATCTTTCTTCCCTTGAAGAGGCAACCTTTGTACTAGATTGCATGTGCGACGGTGTTAAATATTTCTCTAAAAGCCAAATTCAACCAAAAGAAAAGAGGCGAAGTTGACACTTGCTTCTCTTTCTAAGAATTAACACAGCTAGACAATTAAAACTGGACTCGCAGCAACAGCGGCAAACATGTACATAGCCGCGGTTAGCTCCGCTTCAGAGACTGCTTTTCCCATGGAATTCACATTTGACACTGCAGTAGACAAGCCGCCAAACAGCTCTCTCTCAGAACTCCATGCAGTTTCTATATGCAGGACTATAGACTGTTCCGAACAGCTAGCCACACGCTCCAGCGCTGCTCTAAACAACGCGCTTCTTTAGGACTTCCTGCGACATTTCAGGACATTCTGCGACAGAAAAAGACACGCGAAAAGCGCATTTCACAACCAAAACAACAAACATGGCTCAAAACGCAAACAGCCAACACTATAGAGGGGCTATAGACAAAATCGCCCAGCAGCCAACAATGAGGATTTAGAAAAAACTCGCCAGAACCCGCATCTAAAATATTATCTTTTAGGAACACCTAACCGTTAGAACACCGAAAATAAAGAAAAAGGAAAAGTGAGGGAGCTAAGTGGAAGCGCCTATCTTTTACGCAGCATTGCCTTTGCTCGAAGTACGCTGCCCATCAGGTCGATTCTTGAAGGACAAACGAAACTGCAGTGACCGCAGCCAGTACAGTAGTCAGCGTTAAGTTTGCTCAACTTCTCGACGTCCATCTTGTCTAACGCTTGCTTAATCAAGATTGGACTAAGCTTGTGACAGCAAACTCGCATACATGCACCGCATCTTATACAGTCGTAAGTTTTGACCTTTTCAGGAGCAAAAGACTTGGCCTTTGGCAGTTTGGGTTCTTTTGACTCAGTAGTAGGCTTTAACTTGCCAACGCGATCCAAAACTGGCGATGCCAAGTTCATTATTACCAACGCAAGTATCGAACCACCGAAGAAGCCCATGTACGTCTGAATCAGCACTGATAGCACTCCTAAACCTACACCAAATATTATCTGCCCAGTATACGTTATAGGCGTGGTCGCTGGGTCTGTTGCCATAAAGAACGCAAGAAATATTGAGCTTCCAATGAACAGTTCAAAGCCAAGCCTCAGCAGTAAATCGCCACCTGGATAGACATAGTTCAGAATCACAGACATGAGTATAACGCTTACAAAGTAGGCTCCAGTAATTCTCCATTTTATGTATCGACGAGCAAGAACGAACAATGCTATTCCGACAATTATCACAGCGAGACTTGAAGCACCGCCTACCCAACTGTGGAACTTATTGATAATCAGCAGATTAAATATGTCACTTTGCGTGGGTGTAGTAGGAACCGTTATTGTCGGGTTTCCAAAGCAGCCAGCGAGGTAAAAGCCCCATCCTGACAGACCATTGCCGTTTATTATGTCGTATCCGATTGGACCTGCTAATGAAGGCACACCTAAAGCGTTCGGGTCGTTAAGATGGTCGATTGGAATAAGCATCGTAAATATTCCTACTACAGCAAAGACCAATAGTTTGGCTGCTGCAACGGGGTTTACGTACTTTCTGCCACCAATGCCTTGGATTTTTTTGAAAAGTACCAAGCCGACTAAGGTTATGAGCGCAACGTATAGGAGCGAGTCAGGTGCAACAAGCGGAAGAATGGTTCCGGTGTTCATTATAGGTAATCCGACGGTGTATGAGAGTGAAACGATTAAACCGAAAACTGCTGCTGACATAGTATTAAGTGGGCTATCAGACGCCACTTTATAGAGTAAAGCATCCAAACCTACTGCGATTGCAACTGCGATGAGACAGTTACCTATAACCGCATATCCATACTGCCAGCCGACTTGCTCGCCTGTCATAGCGTCTACTGCAGTTACACCCCACCACAAGATTGTGGTTATCACCGCTATTACGACAAGTGCAACGAAAGTGTAAGTCATCAGTTTATCTTTAGTCATCCCAGAATAATCTTTTACTTTCGACATTCTTTAGCACAATCTCCTCGATTGAACCTGTCTCAATCTATAAATGAGACGTTTATAAGACTTTCTCAAAGCAAATCTGAGCGCCAATCGCCCAGAAGAAGGATTATAGCTCACTGTTGCAGGTATAAATCTGCAGAAAAGCACAATGACACACACCCTGAGATTATTTGCTGGTTTACCTTCTCTCATTAATAATGGTAAAATCGGTTTTTTATCGTAACTCTTATATCGCAAAGGCATTATCTAAATCTGCTTGTGAGCTTGATGGCTTCAAAAAAAGCACCATTGTACATGGTGACTTGGCGGTGTACAAGACGATGTGTAGGTAGCTGCTTATACTGCAGTTATACTCCTGAATACGCCAAGGATTTTGAAATAGATACGAAAGCTGCTTATAAAATGGTTGACGAAATTCACAGGTTTGGCTCGCCATGGTTCGGAATAAGCGGCGGAGAACCACTCGTGAGGAAAGACATTTTTGACGTTATAGCTTACGCTAGAAAGGAGTACGGCATGGAAGTCAGCCTAATCACCAGCGGCTTCGCCTTCGACCAAGAAAGACTGGACAAACTCGTGAAACATGAGGTGCACACGGCAGTCAGCGTGGACGGTAACAGGGAATCAAACGACATAATCAGACGCAAAGGAAGCTACGACAAAGCGCTTCACGCCATGAAGAAACTGTCAGAAAACGGAATCCTAGACTGCATAGTCACAACCATGACCAAATACAACATCAAAGACATGGCTCACCCAGCAGCATTAGGAGAAGAATACAAAGCAAGAATGGTTGTTTACCACAACCTTGTGCCCGTTGGCAGAGCAGGCTCAAACATGCCTGATTTGGCACCCACTCCAGAAGAGTACGAAAAAGCGTTCCATGAAATTTATGACCTGCAAGTAAAGTTGGCGAACAAAGTCAAGATTAACGTTTACGCGCCTTTCTACGCCAGAATCGTCCGCCAGAGAAACCCCGTTGACTTCTGGGACTGGTTCCAAAACGGCTTTCTCGGCAAATGCACCATCGGCGGAAACTACATCAGCGTAACCGAAAATGGCGACTACCGATCATGCGGCTTCCACGAAGGCTACAGACTCGGAAACATAAAAGAGAAAGGACTACCCGAAACATGGAACGAACTGCAACATTCTGAACTACACCTGAAGCTAAGAGACAAGAGCAACATTAAGGGCAAGTGCGGAGTGTGCGAGTACCGTGAAATCTGCGGAGGATGCAGAACACGAGCCGAATACTACACGGGCGACCTTTTCGAAAGCGACCCAGCATGCGCTTACATACCCAAAGTGCTCCGAGAACAATAAGGCAACCTACAATCTCTTCTTTGTTCTTTATGAAGAAAGGCAGACGCCATAAACTTTCATGTGTCTAGTTGAAAGACAACTGCGCTTTTTCCAGATAAACGGAGTTTAGGTTTAGTTTTTGACTCTGAAAATCACGTATCGGTCATTAGAGTAGACGAGTTCTAAGATTCTTGCTCGGATAAGTTTGGTGTCAAGCTGGTTTTTGTCGTAAACGATGAAACCTATGTTGTTTTCTTTTATGTAGTCGTGGTAGTCTCTTGATTTCACTTCAAACGTGGTTGCGGGTTTGAAATCGAACAGGCTCTTCAAATCGCTAAGGTTGTGCATCTCTGGAAAGCTACTTTTCCAAAAAGTGAGAACCTGATATGCGAAAGAGGAGGTGTGGTTGACGTCAATCTTGTCAAAGTTGTATTGGAACCGAACTGCATCTATCTGCATGCTGTCCAAAGCTCCCACATTGCCCCAATCCGGCAAGTCCTCGAATTTTAGCGCGAAAGCAACATCATTTGTCTCGTCGTAAAAACCAAGATAATTGTCTGTTAAGGTTGAACTGGAAAAATTAACAACTGCCCACTCGTTTTCCTTAAAGTTTGAGGGTTTGTTCCATGGATTCTTCCAATCCAGAATTCCAGGTATATACGCTTCTGTGAACGAGAAGCGAAGACCAAAGAAGGAACTCACATACAAAGCAACATTGCTGATCTCGCTGTTAACGGGAGATATTGTCCAAGCAACATCTATTGGGTACGTGTCATTCTGTACACGAATAGTCTGAGTTATGATTACCTCGTCGTTGAAGTAGCGAATTATAAGCTTCTCGGTAGAGCTGTCGTCCTCGAAGAGGGATTCTCGGTTAAAGTCAGACAGCTTAATTTTTTCTTTGTAACCGCCGTTTGCGGTATAAGAGATGAAGTTTCCGTCTCCCGACAAAAACGAAACCTTGTACCAAACACCGTTTATGGAAACGTAGTTTTCGTCAGAAATATCGCCTTTCGTCAGATCGTACGCCCTGACTAGAGTTAGCGGATGTTCCATTTCGTAAGCTAAATCCAGAACAGATGCGGAAATCTGGTTTCGTTCAACTACAGGGTCAGTTTCCGCAATCACGGTCTTGCCTGAGAACAGTCTGAACCAGAAACCTGGAACTTCCGTCACAACCACCGTCGTGTTATCAGGAAAGTTGCTGCTGAGCCAAACCCCTGCATCGTATGCCTTAATGTCGGATGTTGAATAGTACACGCTTCCCTCCATGATTCTCCCGTAGACCGTTCCAAAACGAAACACAAACAGCAAACACACCAGAACAACCAACGAAACAGTGACCGCTCTCAACCGAAACTTCTTCCAGCTCTTTTCATGCTTAAGGTAAAAGGCTGAAACTTGGTCCGCTGCAAAGCTTATTGAAACAGCCGCGAGAACCACCATTGGAGGCATCAAATAGTAAATAAACCATTGAAAAGGCAAATACAGCCCAAACAAGTAGGATTCTGCCAGAACGAACGGTACGAGGAAACTCAAGAACAGGATTAGGAAAAAAAGAGGTTCCTTTTTCGCTCTCAAATTAAAGAAAGCAATGAAAATGCCGGCTAGGGAAATTATGAACACGAAGCCGAAATTCACCATAAAAGCGCTGAGAGTGGTCGCTGGAATCTGATACGTCGTCGCTTTTTGCATGAAGAAAACATGCTCGATAAGAACTCCGAGGTAGGGCAACATAGCTTGGAAATAGTAGAGGAAAAACGCTATTCCACCGCCCAGAATCACCGCGATGAGCGCCTTGAGATGTCTACCTCTGGACTTTATGAGCATGAACAAGATAATCGGTGGAAGAATTAAGACAGTTAGAAACGCAGTTAGCTGATGGGCCAAAACCAGAGAAAAAGCCACAAAGAAAGCAATCACGATATGCCCAAGGCTCTTCATTGCCAAGGGCAGGTACAGAAACAGCAAAAACATGAACGCCAAACCGAGAACGGTGGTGTAGCCACCCCACAAGTTCAGCTCGTACATCGGAAAACAGAAAAGCAGCAAAACAGCCGCTATCCCCCCGATTCTCTTGCCGAAAAACTTGGAGCCGATCAGATAAACCGAGAAAAACAGCAGCCAATCGATAAGCACCGCCAACGCCTTCTCCAGAAAGATTAGCTGCGGAAGGCTGGTTGCGCCTGTGAATGAAATAAGCATGGCAAGCAGAATCTGGAAAAGAGGCGGAGTCCAACCCAAGTTTTCCAACGGTATTTTTCCAGTCTGCAGGAAAATCTGGGCTTTTTCCATGTGGACTGCAGGGTCGTTTCCAAGGACCAGACCGTTCATTGATATGATGGAGTAGAAGAGCACCAGAATTACGGCTGAAAAAACCGCTGCGAACCCAAGCTCGATGATTTTCTTTTTCTCAGGGGTAAGTGTAAACGCGATCATGCCGTTCCCCACCTAGGCGAAGCCTTTTTTCACCATGAATATTGCCACATCATTGTTAATAAACACCAAACTAAAAGCCGGGTCGTTAGCAAATTTCGGGATTATTTCAGAATCGCGGCAGGCGATGTACGAGATATCCCAGTCGTCCACGGCTTTCTGGTAATCAAAGACGTCAACGGAGGGAGAATCGTGAGTTTGCTTTTGGTATGAATTGAGGTTGTTGGTGATTATATTGTTGAAGTATTGATCCTTTATTTCTTTAGATTGATAAATTTCTGGGTTATCTGACACTGAGTAAGCGCTTGCTGCCATCTGGATTTCCACTTTAGCTTTGCCTTGCAGGTTATAATCTAACGAGAAGATGCAGGGATTCTCAGGATTAACCAAATCAACGTTCGGCTGTTCCTTGTTGAAAATCAGTTGGCTAAAGGCTTTCACTCCTTCATCCAGCAAGGCAATTGTGTTATTTTGTAGTTCTTGCACTTTGCCTTTACTGTTCACAGTGAAATCAAGCCAGTCCAGAGAAACTCCGTTAACTGAGCTTTCTATCGTAATTGTCATGTTCACAAACAGGGACCCTTTGTAGACTGTGATTAACTCGGTGTAGTTGAAGAAGTCGTTGCCTTTCGTTACAACGATGGTAGCGTGGTCGGTGTCGTTTTCTATTCGCATTTCTTTTACGGGAAGCTGAGCTAAATACAAGAATTGTAAGCTGTCATCTACACGGTATTGGATTCTGGTTTTGCTGTTGTTAAAGTTCAAGAACGCGTAAGGGAAGTAAGTCCAGTTAAGCCTAGCAAGAATCACTGGGTTATGTCTTCCGATGTAGCCGCCATCCTCGCGGACTTGAATCAACCCGTTGTTTATGATGTAATTCGTGTCAAGCAGGCTTTTGGCAACTTGGGCGGGTTCAAATTCGCGGGCAAGCGCCAAATATTGCGGGTCAACGGCACTTAAGGTTGGGCGTTCTGCGAAACCTGAAAACCACCATCCATAATAGGCGTCGGAAACAAAAACTGAGCCCTCAGGGGTGTCCTGGCGAGCCCATTGTATCGCCTCGTATCGTGGGTCGTTCATGGTTTGGTAAAAACCCTGTATGGTGGTGCCTTGAAAGGGAGTTAGGAAAATCGGCACAGTCAAAAACAAAATGAGCAAGAAGCTTATGGCGAAGCCAGCGTAAATGTTTTTGCGAGACAGACGCGCCAGCAGTCTGGAACGTATGTTGCTTATTTTTTTCTTGGTTTGAAGCGTCTTCTTTGTTAAAGACAAGTACGCGTCTGTTACGCGCGCAAAGAAGCCGGCGCCGTGGTCAAGTCCGAGCCCGATTAGGACTATGAGGGGCAGGATGATGAAGTACAAAAACCGATTGTAATCTGTGTAGATCCCAACAAAATATCCTTGCGTGAAGGTCATGGGGACTACAATCCATAAGGTGAGCAGCAAAGCGGGAACGGTGAGAAACTTGCCTTTGTATTTTTTTGAGAATAAAAAGAAGAAAATTACACAAGCGAAAAGGGGTATGACCCATTCCAGAGGAAGCAATCTAGTTGAGAGGAGTGCCTGCCGAATATCTGATATGCCGCCCGTAAATGTTTCTGAGTTTGCGCCTAGATACGCGGGTACAGCTTGTGCCAAAAATGGAGAAACCAAAATGGCGCCGAGGAAAATTGGCAAGAGCCATATTAGTAGCTTTGTTTTCGGTACGCCCATTCTTTTGGAGAAAATTGTTCCCAAAATCACGGTGGAAAACGATATGGCTACAAACATGATTGCACTGAGGGAGTGGGTTAAGAATATGGCTCCAGACAAAATCGTTGTGGTGGCGAGGAAAGGAACTATGGAAAAGCGGTCTCTTTCCAAGTACAGATAAAAAATCAGGGGAATCAACATCAAAGTTACTGCGTTGGGATAACCAGCCCACATCAGCATCTCTATATCAAACCGCGAAATTGCCGCCAGAAACGCAACTATTAATGCGGTGGATTCTCCCCAAACGCTTCGCGCTATCAAGAACGCGCATAAGACAATGATTGAAGAAAAAAACGAAACAGCTAAGGATTGAGCCAGGTAGCCAGGCATGCCCGTCATTAATATTATGTATGAAACGAATATGTGGTATCCTGGGAAAGTCAGGGAGAGTCCACCGCCCATGTGGTAATTGTTCCACATGAAATTTGTGTTGCCAGACGATGTGATCGAGTTGATTACGCTTTCATGTAATCCGATGTCAGCTCCCGGTGGGTAAGTTGCCCAGAGCATTAGCAGCAGCCGATATACAAATGAAAACGCCAAAACAAGGAATAGCAAGAGATACTTATGTGATATCTTGAACATTTTTGTCTTCCCGAGCATTCATTTTGCGTCTTGAGCGAATAGTGGGGTAATTGAGTTAAAGTTTAAATATGGAATTCGGATATAAAAGTCGAGGGTATAAAAAACCAAAAGGAAGTAGTGTTAAATGTCATGGCTTAAATCTATGATGGAAAAAGAGCCTCCCGAACCAGAGAACCCAATCGCCACAGTTGTCATAGGCAACATAGAACCTGACATGCACGACACAGCTAAAGAAGCAGTCAGGAGAGCATTGAAAAGAGCAGGCTTCAAAACTATTAACGCAGGCAAAAGCGTTGCGCCGCAAGTTTTAGTGGATAAAGTGAAGGAGTCCAGTGCTGACATATTAGCGATTTCAGTCAACACGGTACCTGCAAAGAACAATATTGCAAAACTAGACGAAGCATTGAAAGCAAGTGGACTTAAGGAGAAATTGATAATCATCATGGGCGGCGCGGCAGTCAAAAAGGAAGACGCTGAAGCAATCGGAGCAATATTTGGCAAGAACAAGGAAGAAGGCGTGGAAATCGCCAAGAAAGCAGTAGCTGAGAAAAAGTAAATTCAAGGTTAAGATGAGGCAACATGCACAAATTCAATACACCACAAAATATCTACGAAGTGGGGAAAGTAAAAATAGGTGGTCAGCCAGGAGAGTTGCCCACCGTTCTGATAGGGTCAATTTTTTGGCTAGGGCAGAAAATGGTGAAAGACGCAAACAAAGGAATATTTGACGCTGAACAAGCTGAAAACTTAATAAATAAAATGGATACTCTGAGCGATGTAACTGGTGTTCCATTTGCTTTTGACATAGTTGGAACCACTGAAGAAGCTTTTGGAAAATACATTGATTTCGTTGCTAAACACAGCGAAGCTCCATTAATGTTGGATGCAATGAGTCCAAGAACCCGCATGGCAGCTGCAGAATTGGTCAAGAACATGGGACTTCAAGATAGATGCTTATACAACTCGGTCTACAAAGGCGTCAGAGACGCGGAACTGGAAAAGTTGAAGGAAAGCGGAATCAAAATGTCCATAGTGCTCGCTGATAACCCGAAAGACAACAGCCTTGAAGGAAAGATGCAGGTGTTAGAAGAAGCTTTGGCGCTGGCGGATAAAGGTGGAATAACAAAACCGTTGATAGACACAGCTATCCCAGCATTCGAACCGTCCATGGGCACAGCGGTGAGAGCAATCCCGAAAATAAAAGAAAAGTTCGGTCATCCCACAGGATTGGGAACAGGAAACGTTGTCACCACCATGGGATGGGTCAAAGCGCACTTCGCCAAAGAGTTCAGGAAAGGAACCAGAACCGCCACCAACGCTATAATGCAAACAATGGGCGCCAACTGGCTAATGTTCGGACCAGCTGAACAGTCAGACTACGTATTCCCCGCAGTAGCCATCGTCGATGCATACGTTGCATCTGTAATGGGCGATCTTGATATCAGACCGTTAAACGATCAGCATCCGATCTACAAGATTTTCCTCTAAAATCCATCCTTTTATTTTTTTGAAAAAATTGTTTGAATTGACTGAAGGATAAAAAGGTGAAACCCACCAGTTGGTTTGGAATAATCGTCTTGTACACACTTTTAACATTACTTTTTGTTTATTTCATCCCTAATGATTCTCCATTTTCCGTTGTTACCATCGTGTTCGGATTCGTTTTCATCGCAGTCGTGCCTGGACACTGTCTTGTAAGCCTCTTATTCCAAGAGGGAAAACTTGACTTAGTTGAAAAAGCCGTTTTGTCAGTGGCGTTAAGTTTTAGCATTGCTGGATTGTCCGGGCTTTTTTTAGGATTATCACCCATAGGTATGACAACTGCGTCACTTACCCTCTCGCTTAGCAGCATAGTTTTGGTCTTGGCTTTCTTGGCGTTTCTAAGAAAAAGAAAGTTTCAAATGCAGAGTACGTTGGAAGTAGCCAGTTGAAGCTCTGGCAGAGAGAGTGTTTACCGCTTCCAATTGTTTTTTTAAAATATAGTTGATTTGCTTTGTAGAAATGGAGGAGTGAGCTTAGAACAGCGATTTCCATCTGCTTACCAAGTCTAAGACTTCGTCGCCACCGTAGCCGTCTAGCTCTTCCAACACGTCTGTGCTTTGCACTGAGGCTTTCTGAAAGTCACGTATTCTCTGGGCGTTCTCCGCAAGGAAGATTATTCCATCAACACCTGTTCGGGCTATGCGCACTGCGACATTTAGCAGTTCTTTAACTGTTGGAACTTGATTGGGGTCATCATTTGGTCCGCGAACGTAAAGGTTGGTGAATACTGGTTTTTTCAATTTGCTTTTGAATGCCCTGGCTAACATCTCCCAGTACCATGGAGAAGGATACGCCTTTGAAAACATAGGAATCACGAAAACGTCAGTATACTCTGCTAAAGCATCGAAGTCGTAGCCAAACCTTTCTCTGCCGAGCACGGGGTCAGGCAGCATGTTCACGTATAAAGGCTTGTTTCCAATGCGGTCTTTAACTTCTTTCAAGAACTCGGTTACAGTTTGTGCTCTCCAGTCATACCAGTTTAATCCGCTTTGTCGCCACAGCTCCACACAGCGTGGACATACGCAGAAGCCGTGGTCGGCGAAGTGCTGGCTGCTTATGCTTATGCCTGGAGTCTGGCGAGCGCAGTCTTCGATTAATTTCAGATTGTAATCTCTGACTTCAGGGTTGGTCATGCACAGCACATCCCATCTGAGGTTGTATTTCTTGTTTCCAGGGTTAATTCCGTTAACTTTTGGGGCTGTCAGCCTGCGGAATGCTGGGCCGTCCTTGGAAACAGATATCCACTCGGGATGTTTCTGTGCCATTGCGTTGTCTCCGAAAACGGCTATGTTGGTGTACATGTTTGGGTTGGGTTTTCCCACGGTTCCGGATTCTGGTTTGATGCGGTAGAAGTTTATGTCAACGCCTTCAGCGGGTTCGGGTTGATAAAGAAAAGTTGCAAATTTCAAAGTTTCTCACCATTATTTCATGACTTTTGTACACGGAGTAATTTGCAGGTTATTTAAGGTTTTCAGTTTTCTCCTTAGAAAGAAGTGTTTCACCATGTTTATCACAAGTATTCGTTAGCCTTCATCACGGCTTCTTTCACGGCTTTTCTTGTGCAGTAACCGACCAGTTGTCCAAGTTTTGAGGCTGGACCGCCGTAAACTATTGGTGCGCCTCGGTTTGTTTTCGCCACAATTATGGCGTCTGTTATTGTTCCTGTGGCTGCGTCGCCAGAGTACCTGCTTCTGATGTCTAGTTCCCATAGTGCCGCTGTTTTTGCTTCAGTGGCGGTTAGTACGGTGCTGACTAGGCAGCTTTCGGTTGGGTTTCCATCTATGATTACCATGATGTTTATTGTTCCCGTCATTTCCTGAACCTTTATGGTTTCACCTGCGGATTCAGCATGTGAACAAGTGTTGCCTTCGGGGTCAACTGCGGTGGCAGTGACGCTGACGGTGAGGTCGCCATCTTTCTTTGTAACTAGCGCGAACCTGTCGACTGCGGCAGCGGTAACCATCCCGACGAAGTTTTCCGTGATTCCAACTTTTTTTGCGGAGTCGATGATGAATTTTTGCGGGTTTTCGTGTAGTTTTTGGTCGCTGCATTCTTCGGGAGCTTGTACGTTGAGTATAGCTTTTACTTTTTTGAAGCCACCGTTGTAGATAGCTGAGCTAATAGTGCTCAGTTCTGTGTCGGAGATTACGGCTAGCACGTTGTCTTTTAAAACGAGCTTTCCAGAGTTGCCTGAAAGGTCTATTTGCTTCGTAGACTCATCCACCTGTTACTTGGCTTTTGTAGGTGTATCTTGATTTATAATGATAGCTGTTTCGGGACACAAGTTTACGCATACACCGCAACGCGTGCAGGATGTTACTTCAACGATTTGGGGTTTGCCGTCTTTGCCTGCTTCCAATACGCCGAATGGGCAAACGCCAACGCAGATAAGTGCAGAACAAGGACCGCATTTGGCGTAATCGATAAGAATCGGCTTGTGCTTCCCCATGGCGAGTCAACAATTAAATAAGTCCCTTGAATATATCTGTTGCGCGCTGAGTTGGCAGACATGAAAGTAGGATTAGTCACGTACACTCCAGAGAAAGTCGAAGGCTTCGACCTGCACGTGTACTACGCGAAGTGGGCAGACGGCTCAGCTTTCCCAGCGGCAAGAAACATGCAGAACGACGTTACGTGCTTCTGCGACGCCAAAGCTATCCGAGATGACCCAAGCATAGTGGCGGTATCAAAAAACGGTCCTGCACTGAGACGGAACCGGAAGATAAACGTGCCCTTCGACTTTGTTTGCCCAACTAATCCAGAGTATAGAGCAAAAGTTTTAGATTACATCGAAGGACTGAGCAAAGAGCCGATTCAAGGTGTAACATTAAACCTCTATCATTTTCCAGAGGAGGAGTTCTGTGTCTGCCCAAGATGCGTGGAGATGTGGCGACAAAGCGGGCTGAACTGGACAGAGCGGCGAGCACAAACAATAACCGACTTCCTTAAAGAGGCAAAGAGTCTGGTTAAAGGCGCTTTTGCGGTGGAGATGTTTCCTGATCCAGTGCTTGCCAAAGAACGATTCGGCATAGACTTCGAGCGCATAGCCGATTTGGTGGATTACTTTCATGTGCCGCTGTCTTCGAGGGATTACTTAACGAACTACTGGGCAGACCTGTTAGCAAGGGATTTCCTCAAGATTTTGAGAAAGCCTGTAGTTGTGGAGCTCAGCGCCGAGATGCTGACCGATGAGAAGACGGATGCGCTTCTGAAGACTATGGCTTACTTGAGCAGGCACAGCTTGATGGAAATGCTGCTGCTGGTGCATGACTCAGAGAACGCGAGGCAAGTCTGTAGATACGCAGTGAATAACAGTGCGTTCCGTGAATGGCTCAAAAAATACGAGTTCACCGAGATGTCGCGGATACTGGATGACTGGGCTAAGCTCTACTGAACCTGGTAACCCGTAAAAGTATGTCATCTCTGGTTTCTGTGCATAGGATCTTCATGAGGCTCCAAACATGTTGGGCTGAGGCTTGCTTCTCAGCAACGACTATTATCTTTTTAGAGATTTTCGATATTCTCTGAGTTTTTGTATGTCGAAATCTATGGTCATAACCGAGTCTTCGACGGCGTCGGAGGCTTCTTGTTCTATGCCCCATGGGGTGATGAAGGCGCTTCTTCCGCCTCTGGCGTTTGAGCTGACGTTGCCCACTTTTACCACGTAGATGCCGTTGTCCGTGGCAAGCTTCTCTGTGAGCGGGTGACCCTTCACATGTGGGTGCGTACCCATGGCTGCTACGGGCAAGAAAACGAGTTCCGCACCCAAGTCAACAACCGCTTTTACGGTAGGCGGGTCGAACATGTCGGCGCAGACGAGCATGCCGACTTTGCAGTGTTCTGTGGTGAAGACGGCTGGCTTGTCGCCGCGGCTTACGCCTGCTTTCAACTCGGCGTTTATGGGGTTTCTTTTGTGGTACTGTCCGATGAGAGCGCCGTTTCGCCACAGTGTACTCGTATTGTAGAATTTGCAGTGGTCTTCTTCGAGCACGGTGCCGCCTAAAAGGTAAATGTTGAAAAACTCTCTGCTGATGCCCGCCAAGAATTTCACGGTTTCTTCGTATGTTTCTCTGCTGATTTTTTCTGCGGAATTGAATTGTTCCATGTTGTTTGGAACGGAGAAGTACTCTGGAAGCGCGATGAACTCGGGTTTCTTTTCGGCGGCTTTGTGGACTGCTGTTGAAGCTGCTTCAAGGTTGCCTTTTAAGGAGTTGCGGACTTTCATGTGTATTAGACTGACTTTCAAACTGTGTACCTCATAGCTCTGGGGCTGTTGTGTTTCACTGAGCATGCCTTCAGTAAGAACGGAACCTGAAAACTTTTAAACTTACTGCTTGTCCCAAAAAATTGGGCGAAAGGCTTTTCTATGGCATACACGTTCAAAATTAGGGTTGTTTTTCATACATATGTTTAGGTTTTTATGGCTTTTATATGCATACGGATAGATTTAAATACCGCGAGGGGGCAAACAATGTTAACCGCGAGGAAAAAACATGACACTAAATCCACAAGAATACGCCAAGCTTTTGCCAGAAGTTCGAGCTTTAGTGAACAAGGTTGTAAAGAAAAACATGGCTGACGCCATGCTGTTTTCAGCAGGAACAGACACTCAAATCATAATCGCCGAAGCCGTGAAATACAAACCCGACATCCCCTGCTTGACAATGCATTTCAAGCATGGAAACCCGAAGGACACCGCGTACGTGAAGAAAATGGTTGCTTTCCTGAAGCTTAACCATGAAACCCACATGTTCGGCCGCGAAGGAGTCCTCAGCAACACCCCGAAAGTTGTAGAGGCGCTGAAAAAGTTTGACCCCATGGAAATAAGAAACAGTATGCCCGTTTACATAGGCTTGACAATTTTGAAGAAAAAAGGCTTTAACAGCGTTTTCACGGGCGACGCCTTAGACGAGCTTTTCGGGTACCCATGGCAGTTCCACCTGTCTGAAGCGGAGTTTGGCCAGAAGCAGCAGGAGATGTGGGCGGAAATGGGTTTCTCTTCAATACCCATGGCGGAATCTCTCGGAATGACCATAAAAGCGCCTTACATGGACCCGGAGTTCATGGACTGGGCTAAAAAGCTGCCAATAAAGTTCAAGATAAACATGCACGACGGCGTGAAATACGGCAAATGGATAATGAGAAAAGCCTACGAAGACATAATCCCCAAAGAAGTCATTTGGCGGCCGAAGGCGCCGTTGGAGGCGGGAACAGGCACCGAAGTGCTGCGAACCTACTTCAACGACATGATTTCAGACACCGAGTTCGAGGAGAAGAAGAAACAGATTCTCGCAGAAGACGATGTGAAGATACAGGACAAGGAGCAACTGCTTTACTACGAACATTTCAGGAAACTCTTCGGAAAGCCCTCAGAAGTCTTCCCTGACAACGGAGGAATCCAGTGTCCGTACTGCAAAGGCTACGTGAAGACGAAGATTCAGTTCTGCAAGATATGCGGAGCCTACCCCATCTAAAACCATCACTCTCCTTATTTTCCAGTCGCAAAAATTTAGGTGCAGCGTAAGCCAGCCTGTTTTTCGTAGAAAGACTTAATTCCATATCCAGTGGACAATTCCAGTAGGGGCCGCGAACGTTTGGCTAGGCTGTCTGAACTCAAGTTTGCGATGGGAACGTCGATTTTCATAGCCTCCTTCATATTCGGGCTTTTCCTGCTCGGAATCATATTCCTCTTGCAATACTACGTTTTCGGCTTTGACCTTGTCACGGGATTATTCCTTGTCTTGGGCGGCATAGCTCTGTTCATACTTTTCCAGTATCTTGTAGGTCCAGCGATTGTAGCGGCTACCTCACGCTTGCATTATCTACAGCTAGGGGAGAACCCGTGGCTCGAATCCACCGTTAGAGAATTGGCGGAAAAAAGCGGGGTGCCCATGCCGAAAGTCGCCACGGTTCCCAACAACACGCCGAACGCTTTTGTCTTCGGAAGAAGCGCAAGCAGTGCCACCTTAGCCGTTCACGATGGTCTGCTACGAAGCTTGAACCAAGACGAAATTAGAGGAGTAATAGCCCATGAGCTTGGTCACATCAAGCACAGGGACTTCATCGTGATGACGGTGCTTTCAGCGCTTCCGTTAATCGCGTATTTGATTGCTCAAGTGGCGCTCCGGGCTGGAATGTATAGCTCGTATTCAAGGGGAAGGAACAAGGAGGGAAACGCGGGCGTAGCTCTGATAGCGGTGGGCGCTGTCTCTTTCATAGTTTACATAATTACGTTCCTTGCCGTGATGAGGTTAAGCCGACTCCGCGAACACTATGCCGATGCGTACTCGGCTTACCTGACTGGTTCGCCGCGAAGCCTTGAAAGCGGACTCGCCAAAATCACCTACGGCTTATCCGTCTCTCCCAAAGCGCCTGAAGGTGCAAGAGCCTTCTACATCGGGGATCCAGCGCAAGCGAAACAGGAGATAAGTGAAGTCATGGAGAACAAGAATGAGTACGATTTGGACAAGGACGGCGTCTTGGACGAGCGGGAACTGGAACTGGCGATGGAAAGGGAATCGAAATCCACGTGGGTGACGATGAACAGCTGGTTCGCCACGCACCCACCAACGTTTAAGCGTATACTGCTGCTACGCGAGATAGAAGAGGAAATGGCGACAGGAAGGTACACAACCGACCGCATCTACGCCCACGTTTAGAAACTGTTTATTCACTTTTACCAGAAAAGCAAAGTATAGGATTGACAAGCCATCATATTTGGATCCTAATAGTGGTTCTATGCAGAAACTATCCCCAAACCCATCTACTATTAACTAATACTCTCTCCTATACCCCTCTACTCTCTCTCCTACTCTCTACCCACACCCACAACCACCACACCACACAACACCGCACAACACAAGAAAAAACACACACGCACAAATAATGCAAAGAATAACACTCTCTTTTTCATTTATTCTGCTCATTCCAACTGCACAGTGAATAACTCAGTGTACTGTACTTATGGAGGGTTGCGAACTACATTTGGAAATAATGATAAAAACTCAGATTAGTTTACAAATTGCGTCTGCTTCAAGTATTCTCTTCTCATTTTCCTCTCTGGGCAATTTGTTACCTTGTAGCACATACTTTACTGCATTGAACAACTCAACTGTTGGCAACACACAAATCTTGAAGTCTTTGGCAAATTCGATTTCGTTTGGTTCAAAATGAAGGCGTTTCTTGGAATCAGGTAGTTCTTCACGTCTAAATTGATTAGGCAGGAAAATTCCCAATACTTTCTCTTTTTCCTTAACTCGATATTGATTGACCCATTTATGACATTGATTCATGTTTTCCATTGATGTTCTTTTTTCGCTACCCTTGACCTCCATCACGCCATGAACGTATTCCTTGGTGGTCTTAAAGTCTATGACCCAGTCTTCAAGTTCCTTAGACCTGCCCGCGCGAATTTCTGTGAAACCTAAAAGTATGAATGCATCTCTCACAGCATACTCAAGTGGCTTGTCGTAAGTCCAAAGCAATTTCTTGTGCTTTTCCATTTCAGTTTTCTCATGGGTTAATTGTCGTATTTTCTCATTTGCTTCTGCAATTGTTTTTTTCTCTTTGGAAATCTGCTTTTCTAATTCTTCTACTTTGGGCATTTTCACTTTTGAAGCCCAGTCAGGTTCATCCTCCTTTAGCTTCATCCCCACTAAAGAATTTACCAGCACCTCAATTGCTTCGGTAGATGAGATTTTTGTGGGAGGCGGTAGGAAGATAACTTGTCCTGTTTCCCATAAACGCTTTCGATTCTCGCCAAGTATCCTATACTTGACGCGCGCGCGTATTGAGAAAATTGTAATAATGAGAGCTAATAATTATCTGCTGGGGATTTAAGATCACATACGCTCCCTACAAGTCTGCACTTAAGCTTCAAGAGAATGAAGCTGAGCGATGTTCGTATCCACTTCGTCTTGACGTTTACGGTAGCGGTTGCGATCACGATTGTTGCTACTGCTATGCAAGAGCACAAATGATAGTTGGAGGATGGAATAACAGCAAAAACATTAAGCATCCATTTCCAAGGGTAGCTAATCCCGAATGCTTAAGAGAAATGCTTCTTGAATTACCTATTCAAAAACCTAATTGTGTTTATGGCAGTGGTAAGAAATGGAAGCAACTCAGATCTTTGCTGGTTCAAAGGCTTCCACTGAGAATAGGTGCAGTAACAGATTGTTTTCAAAGATACATGGAATCAAAAACTCACACAGGCTTGAAACTTTTAGAGATTTTGACCGAGGCGAAATATCCTGCTCAAATTGTCACAAAAAGTGATATCATAGCTGATTATGAATACGTCAAGGCAATGAGAGAAAATCAAGAAAATCTTCTGATACAATTTAGCATCACTTCATCAAACGATGCCATCTCTAAAAGTTTGGAACGGCGAGCTCCATCTACAAGCAAAAGACTCACTGCATTGAATCATTTGGTGCAGGAAGGATTCTTCACCGCCGTCAGAATTAATCCTTTGTTTCCAATGTTTCCTGATCAAACACTAACAAAGTTGAAGGATAATACAAGCCTTAGAGGAATTGCTCTCTTGAGAAAGGCTGCAGAAGAGTGCAAAAATGTTTTGCCAATTTTCAATTTAGATTTGCCTAAAATAATATTGGAAATATTCGAAAATGCGCCAGCAGAAACAAAGGGTAAGCATACTTTAATTGCAGGATTCGTGAGGTTACCGTTTGGGAGCGTCAGACTTGTAAGTCAAGCTCTTGGCTGGGAGCTTAATAAACTGAAAAGCTTTTTCCGCATAAAGAAAGACAACTGCTATTACTACTCACCCGCGGAAGTCAGACTATATTATGAGGCAATAAATGAAATGTGCAGAGAAGCAAGAGCGCCCTTTTCTGTTTGCTACGACTCAGATGAGAATTATGAGACTTCTAGAGACTTGTGGGCAAATCCAAAAGACTGCTGTAACGCTGTCGGTGTTGTTAGGGGCTTCAAGAAGGTGTTCAAAGATTGTTGTTAACCAAGGATTTTCTGATTTCGGTCTATAATCTCTTGGAAAGGGAAAGTTACTACAGAAGTGACCTTGTAGATTTGTTTGGAACACCTGATGGATCAAAAAAAGGCTACATAGGCTCAAAAGATAAGCCTCTGTGTTGGGATTGGGGCACAACAGGCTTTAAGAAGATAACTCAGATTCTCCATTTCCTCTCTGGTGAGATAGATTCTTCATTCGATCAATTTTATTCATCAAAAATTGCCCACAAAGAGAACATAATAAGGACTTTGAAATCAGATGGCATAATTGACGCTAATCCGCAAATGCTTTACATCTTTAAGTATTCTTCAAAAAGGATCCCAGCATTCACAGCTGAAATAGAAGAAATTTCTTGGAAAACAAACGAACAAGCCAAATGGCGAATATGGTTAACTTACAAACCCAACAAAATATTTTTTATCGATCCAACAGCTTGGAAAAAGTTCTGGGATAAGCTTTTCACCAAAGGAAGAGAGGACGCAACTAAATGGTATACTAACTGGAGCAGTTCTTGGAGTATTCCTCGCCCAAATCTCTCTGATGTTGAAAAAATGGTTCATTCAGGTTTCAGCCAAGATCAATTCCACATTATACCTATAAAACTCTTGCTTGATGAAATTTACGAGATATCAAATCCTTCTTCTAATAAGCCAAGGATTTTTCTTACAAAAAATGTCTTCAAAAATGACAAACGTGCAAAAATGTGAGTGCCTACTGATAACCAAGCTTTTTGGGGTCTTCTTTCCGAAGTAGTGGGTAAGACGCAAGTAAGAGGAAACGCGGAAATACGATTTGGAAGACAAAAATACTCTCTTGCAGACATTCCTGCAAACACAATAATTGAAAATGGCTGGGTATTTATGCAAGAAATCGGAACAGCCATAATAATTTGCCAAGTTTTGCTCGATATTTTTGGTCAAGACTACATAGATTTGGAGTTTTCAAACGGCAACAAAAAAAGTATTTTGGATTCAATCTTCCTAAAGCGAGCAATAAAAGTATCCATGATAGCTAAAAATTACAACAGCAAATATGGTGAAACTGACTTTGACTATCAATTGGACTTGACACCGCTGGCAAGAAAACATCCAAATGTAGAAGGAAAAATATTGTTTGACCTCACAGCTGGCTTGTGGAACAAAAGCATAGCAAAAGACAAAGAGGAATTCGTTGCACAATGGGAACATAATCTGCTAAAATTCCCCGAACAAAATCCAGAACTTCAAGTAATCTGGCATTACGGACTTGATTCTGAAATCAAAGATGGAAGCTACAAAGGAGAAGAGATAGGGGAATATCTGAAAAACAGAACAAAAATGAGCGTAGTAAAATATCAACCTAATTCGATAACCAATCTAACGGTAGAACCTAAGCTTATTTTACTGCCTTTCTTCAGGGATTCGACCGTGCAATTAGAAAAAGAGCTTAGACAAATTTCGAATGACAAAACTAACGAACGAAGAAAAAGCACATTGTATGGAGCTTTAAATGAGCTATTGAAACAAAAAATTTGACATTTTTGGAGGAAAAAGAATGTCGAAAAACACTGATGAGAAAATAACTGTTGATCAGCTTAAGAAGGCAGTCCTAAAATTCAGTCAAGAACGTGATTGGCTTAAGTATCATAACCCAAAAGACCTTGCGATCTCGTTAAGTATAGAAACTGCAGAGCTTCTGGAACGGTTCCAATGGCTTAATGATAAAGAAATTGATCAGGTTTTGAGTAACCCAAAAGAATTCAATGAAGTAAAATCTGAACTTGCAGATGTGTTCAATTATGCTCTTGCGCTTTCAAACAAACTTGGAATTGACATTTCTGAAACGTTATTGGAAAAAATAGGATGTAACGAAAAAAAGTATCCGATTAGTAAGATAAAAGGGAAATATAAAAAGTACAAACAAATTACGTGATTCTATTTGTGTTGTGCGGTGTTGTGTGGTGTGGTGGTTGTGGGTGTGGGTAGAGAGTAGGAGAGAGAGTAGAGGGGTATAGGAGAGAGTATTAGTTAATAGTAGATGGGTTTGGGTTTGGGGGATGCAGAAACTATAGAGGGGGTCTATTCGGCTGCTGAAAAACGTAGAGGATAGGTCTGCCATTGGCAGTTTTCACAACCAAAAGCGTGAAGAAAAACCCCTGGTGCTTCGTCAAACGAGGCAAAAGTCAAGCGAAGACTAATATCTTTCGTTTCGCGCTTATTCCTTAGAAAAATTCGAGTGAAAAACTATGCGTTATTGTCCGGAATGCGGCGGGGATATGCAGTATGCGATAGCCACCAAGCACTACATCTGCAAAAGCTGCGGTTTGTCGGTGACGCAACAGGAGCTGTGGGAGCTGCGAGAGAAGCTGAGACCAAACATGGAATCGGCGGAAGAAGAAAGGCAGAAACACAGAAAAGAATACCTGAAATGGTGGCTTAGCAAGAAAAAGTAACCGCTCACCCTAATTCTTATACGCGGTTAGTTAGCAAACAGTATAAAAAGCCAAACACTCATCCTTTTAGGCACGTTGCGGAAACGTGAGAACAATGACCAGAGACATGGAGATAATATGCGTAGGCAACGAACTGCTAATCGGCAAAACACTAAACACAAACGCGCAGTGGATAGCCAAACAAGCCACAGCCACGGGAATAACCGTTAAACGCGTAACCGTGATAGCTGACGAAATAAACGAAATAGCAAACGCCATCCACGAAGCACTCCAGCGCAAACCCCACTTTGCCATAATCACTGGAGGATTGGGACCAACTTTTGACGACAAAACCTTAGAAGGCGTAGCAGAAGCGCTGAACCGCAAACTCGCAGTCAACACCACAGCGCTAAGAATGGTTAGGGAAAGATACGAAGCCTACGCCAAAGAAAAAGGAACGGAAACGGTTGAGCTCACACCACCAAGGATAAAAATGGCAACATTACCCGAAAAGACAGAGCCTGTTCCCAACCCTGTTGGAACCGCACCAGGCGTTCGAGCAGACCTAAAGCAGACAGTTTTAATAGCGTTGCCAGGTGTTCCTTCAGAAATGAAAGCTATCTTTAACGAAACCGTAGCGCCACTGCTTAAGCAGGCATCAGAAAAAAGCGCTTTTTACGAAAGAAGCATTTACGTTGACGGCGTTATGGAATCTTCTTTGGCACCGCTTATAGCAAAAGTTATGCGGGATAATCCGGGCGTTTACGTTAAATCACACCCGAAAGGCAGGGAAGGCAAGCCGCATATTGAAGTTCACTTATCCACCACCTCGAAGGATGCTGAAAGGGCGGAAGCGGAACTGAAGAAAGCGATTATGCAGCTTTCTGTTATGATAGGGGAAATTGGCGGCAGGTGTGTGTTTTGCGAGTGATTGTGGTTTAGTTATTTTCTGTAGTAATCTGTTGTGCGTAACGCCTAATAGTAAGTCGTGAATAGTAATATTCGAGAAAGAAATGAAGTCTAAACCGGCAACAGCAACAATACTATTCGCGACAACGCTTATCCTATTTTCCACTATGTCACTTGGAAGAGCACAAGACCACACACTCTCCTACCAACTCCTAAACCAGCCAGAAGGCAACATAACCTACGAACTCAACGTCGCAATCCCCAACTCTCTACACGAATACTACGAGGAAAAAAGCCACAGATTAACCTCAAGCAACGGCTTCTCAACATTCGTCACGCCATACGCACTGCAACCCATAGCTGACAGACTCTGGGAAATCTACCACGACGAAGAGGACTACGCCAACGGCGTACTCATGATCACACACCAAATAACCTATGCCGAAACCACACCCGCGAAATACCCAGTTGAGACAATGGTGGACGCACAAGGAGACTGCGACCTCTTCTCATTCATCGCTGCCTCAATAATGAAAGCTGGCGGCTTGGATGTGGTACTTTTGTATTACGAAGAACAAAGTCACATGAACCTCGGAGTGCACCTCTTCAGCGCCCCAGAAGACGCCAGAGACAGCGTTTACTACTTCACACAAGACGGCGAAAGATATTACGTGGCGGAGTGCACGGGTGGGAACTGGAAAGAGGGCTGGCGAGTTGGCGAATGCCCAACCGATTTGAAACAAGTCTCCGCTGAAATAGTTACTCTTAAAGACGCGGAGCAAGTGGCGCCTGGACAGGTCTCCGCGAGTTTCACAGCAATGGAGCCAAGCGCTCTCTCGCTGGAAGTTTCACCAATTATCTCTCTCCAAAACGGTGCGATTGTTATCGGTGGGCAACTTGCGCCTGAAATGGTGAACGAAAACGTGACGCTTTACGCGCAGATTAACAGCTCGCCTTGGACAGTGATAGGCACCGTTTTGACGCAGGCTGAGGGGCGTTTTGAATATGTCTGGATGGCTGAAACCACGGGTTCACATGCTATTCGCGCTGGCTGGTCAGGTAACGACTTGTACACGGGTGCAATGAGCTCAACAAGAAGTGCAACGGTGATACCGCTATTTTTGGCTGCGCTTATAGGTGTCGCTGTGATAGCCGCGGTTATAGGTGCTGTGGCAGTGCTCATAGCAAGGCACACACAGCAACAATCCCTGGAGCTACCTGAACCACAACCATGGTAAAGTTCCGCGGGTGACTGCTGGTTTCTTCAATGCCTTTTGATTCATACGTGATAGCGCGTGAAAAATTGTCTATCCACCCTCTGTAAATACATTGAATCAGTAGTTGGCTGCGCTGGCAGGTTCGCGAATTATCTGCTCGGGAAAGACTATGCCCACTTATATATACTAAACTGCATGGAGTTCAGCGAGAAGCGCTATAACAGACATATGTCTGCTCGGTCACTTCAAGAAACACAATCGTTGAGTAGGATATATTCACTTTTTGCTTTCTCTAACTAAGAAGCTTCTCTCAGCGAGTCACTATAGACCGCACAACGCGCGTCATATTTGGGTCCTAATAGCAGTTCTATGCAGAAAACTATAGAGGGAAGTATCCGTATTGGCTATTTTCCGCAACCAAAAGTCACCATTTTCACACACTAGCTTTCATACGCACACGCCATGGCTGAATTGGCGACAGAAAAGTTATTACGCTCAAACTGACACAAACCGCACAGAAAAGGAGAAACAAACATGCCTGTCGCGTTTATAATCGGGACCGCGGGGTCGGGTAAGTCCTTGTTCACGGCAGCCCTTAGCGAATGGCTGAAAATGTCAAAGCAAGACGTTGCCGTGGTGAACTTGGACCCGGGCGCATTAAAACTTCCGTATTCGCCTGATGTGGATGTGCGAAACTACGTGGACGTCGGTGATTTGATGGAAAAATATGGTTTAGGCCCTAACGGAGCCTTGATACTGGCTGCTGACCTCATAGCCGACGAAATCGATAACATTACAGAGGACATTGAAGCCGCAAACGCCGACCTCGTTTTGGTGGACACGCCAGGGCAAATGGAGCTGTTCGCGTTCAGAGCCAGTGGTCCTTACATTGTGAACGAGCTTACGAGAGAACCTAAAGCTATAGTTTACCTGTTCGACGCCGTTTTCTCCATTAACCCGTTGAATTACGTTTCTAACATGTTTCTCTCCGCAGCCGTCTACAACCGCTTCTTCCAGCCGCAAATGCATCTGCTTTCAAAGTGCGATTTGCTTCCGGAAAGCGAAGTCGTGAAAATCGCTGAATGGGCTACTAACCAGAGAGCCTTGGAAGATTCAATTGAGCAGAAACTGGAGGGCACAAAGCGGCTTTTCAGCAGAAACATGATGCAAGCGATCAATCAGCTCGGGATAAAATTTCTGTTGATTCCAGTTTCAGCCAAAACAAACAAAGGGTTGACAAATGTTAACACTGCTCTGGAGCGCATTCTAACCGGAGGAAACAAATACACGTACTGAGGCTGATGTTCGCCGATAGCTCTACGTTTTCTTATCATGCCCAAGAAGTACCCAGCTCGCGGCAAAAGCGCCCCGTTTCGCTTTTAGCAGATTATCTGCGCCAGCGATTATTATCACATCATTGTCTTCGGGTTCAAGGTTTTCAAGAATCTTATTTGCGGTTTTCGGGAATGTTTCTTCTAGGCTGTTGCTCACCGATTCGATCATTAAGCGGCCATTTTTGAACACTATAACAAGAGCACGCCTCGCCCCTCCCATTATGGCTGCGTCGCGTTGGTCTATGCCCGACTTGACCTTATGCGCCTTGTTCTTGACTAAAAAGGCATAATTATATTTTGACGTTGTTAACGCTGTTTTTTCGATTTCAACTCTTTTGGGGAAAACCTCAGCGAAGTTTTTCCAAAGGCTTAAGCCCTTTTCTGTGAGGGTGCAGCCCTCTTTCGAAGTTGCAATCAACCCAGCATCCTTAAGGCGGCTGATTATTGTGCGGACGGCGCCTTTTCCAACGTCTAGTTTCGCAGCCAACTTGTTACGTCCGATTGGCTTCTCAGCCACAAGCTCCAAGGCATAGAAAATGTGGAACTTGGAAAATGTGGTGGATGGTCCTGGACCTTTTGGGCTAGCGAGACTTTCAACAAACCTTTTGAACTGGGAAGTCATAATCAGCGCCACACACTCTATTTAAAGTGGCTAATTATTAATAATTTATGACTTAGGAAAAGGGCAGAGCCTTCGTTTAGTCGTATCGCATGATGCTTTCACTCTTTGTAGGCAACCACCGAGATTTCCACAAGCGCGCCAGGCATCAGTTCTATTCCTGCTGTCGCGCGGGCAGGAAAGCTCTTGTCAAAGTACTTTGCATATTCATTGTTAACTTCGCCAAACAGCGCCATTGACGACAGGTACACGTTGCTTTGGACAACATCGCTTAAGTTGTAGCCTGCGGCTTGCAGTATAGCTTTGATGTTTTCCATGACTCTGGCGGTTTGCTCTCTAACACCCTTTTCAACTATTCTGCCTTTTTCGGGGTCTATCGCCACTTGACCTGAAACAAAAAGGAACTTGTCCACTTTCACGGCTTGGCTGTACGGACCCAAAGGCGCAGGCGCTTTATCAGTTTGTACAACCTTTTTCATGTTTCTCCTCGGAACTTTCTTCGGCGTTCACCCTTAAATGGCTTTTACAGCTGAGACAACTGGCAATGTATAGCTTGTTTAGTTTTTACTCCATAATGTAGAAAGCCTTTTAAGAAAAACACGGGTTTATTAAACTCTTCATTACAACTTAAATCGGCGATTCCTATGAGAAAAAGTGGAAAATACTTGTTCACTTCAGAATCCGTGGGAGAGGGGCATCCAGACAAAGTCGCAGACCAAGTGTCAGACAGCGTTTTGGACGCCATCATATCCAGAGACCCTACGGCAAGGGTTGACTGCGAAACGTTAGTGATGCAGGGAAACGTTGTGGTCACTGGTCAAATCACCACCTCTTGCTACGTGTCAATACCTAAAATCGTAAGAAAAAAACTGAAAGAAATCGGATTTGACAACGCCAAAGACGGGCTAGATTGGGAAACCTGCGGCATTCTGGTTTCTATTGAAGAACAGTCGCCCGATATTGCCATGGGCGTGAACGAAAAAGAAGACCATGAGCAAGGCGCTGGAGACCAAGGAATGATGTTTGGGTACGCCACAACTGAGACGCCTGAGTTGATGCCTCTGCCCATAATGCTTGCACATAAGCTTGTAGAAAGACTGTCAGACTGCAGGAAGCAGGGAATTTTGCCTTATCTGCGACCCGACTGCAAGTCCCAAGTCACCGTAGAGTATTGCGATGGAAAACCAACAAGAGTAACCACCGTCGTAATCGCTGCTCAGCACATCGAGGATGTTGCCGAAGAGAAAGTGAAAGAAGACGTAATCAACGAAGTTATCAAGAAAGTCGTACCAGCAGACAAGCTGGACGCAGAAACAAAATACATCGTTAACGGAACCGGCAGATTCGCGATTGGAGGAACCTTGGCGGATTCAGGGCTGACAGGGCGAAAAATAATCGTTGACACGTACGGCGGCTTTGGAAGCCACGGCGGCGGATGCTTCTCAGGAAAAGACCCCTCAAAAGTTGACAGGTCAGGCTGCTACATGGCAAGGTACATCGCCAAAAACATCGTTGCCGCAGGGTTGGCAGACGAGTGCGAGGTTCAATTATCGTACGCCATCGGCGTAGCACGCCCAATCTCCGTGTTCGTGGATACATGCGGCACAGGAAAACTACCCGATGAAGACATTCTGGAATTGGTAAAGAAAAACTTTGACATGAGACCAAAAGCAATCATAGAGCACCTGCGGCTTCTCAGACCAATATACAGAAAAGCAGCCGTGTTCGGACACTTCGGAAGAGAAGACCCAGACTTCACCTGGGAAATGACCGACAAAGCGGAAGTGCTACGGAAAGCGCTGAAAACAGCCAACAAAGAATAACCCGTTACCCTTCATCCTTTACGATTGACGCTTATCTGTCAGCGTCTTTTCTGTTTAGCGACTTGTAAACTAGTGGTTCTTGAAAACTCGTTTCTTCGGTTCCAATCAAACTTGTGTTCCGAGTACGCTTTTCACGACAACGGCAAAAACAACACGGTAAAAAAGGAAAAATTGCTTAGTATGAATCTCCTTTTACCATGGTTTTTAGCTAAAGATGTACTAAAAACTGATAAACCCCTTTTTTCTCTACTTCTCACCATCGGAAGAAGGGAATCAAAATAGGCTGCGGCATCTTCGGTGCAATAAACTTCGAAAATAAACCGGTCTTCCCATACGTTTACTGGGGTCTCCGCGCCCAAAACCACCGAGGGCATCAGTCCCACGGTTTCCTAACTTACAACGGCGAACAATTCTCCGTTTACAAAAATCTTGATCTGGTTCCGAAACTCCGCTCCAGCGCCCTAAAAGAATGGTTCGGGCGGCTGCCGGGCTCAATAGGCATAGGCAACGTTCGATACACCACTTCAGGAAAATGCGACGACGCCTCGTTGCTAGAGGGCACCCAGCCAGTCACCGCCTCGATAGACGGGTTGAAGCTCGCTCTCTCATTCAACGGCAACATCGTCAACACGCGTCAACTCAGAAACGAAACTAACAAGCGTTTCGCTGATTTACCATACACCTGCGATTCAGACTTGGTATGCCGCAAACTGCTGCTCGAAGTGAAAGAGCACAAAGACTTAACATCAGCCGTCAGCGAATGCATGAAAAACATCGACGGCGCGTTTTCCGTGACAGGCATAACCGAAGACGGCGATTTCTTCGCGTTCAAAGACCCGCACGGGATAAAACCGCTCTGCGCAGGACACAGCCCAGACGAGGCAACCTACGCGTTTTCTTCAGAAACCGTCAGTTTAGATATGAACGGTTTTGAAAGAGACTTCGAACTGGAACCAGGCGAACTAGTCACGGTTTCAAAAGACGGGTTTAAACGCGAACAAGTCATCAAGAACCCGCGTAAAGCGTTTTGCGCGTTTGAGTACGCTTACTTTGCGAGACCTGACTCGCGGTTCGACGGCAAATACGTTTACGAAATCCGCGAAGAATTCGGAAGAAACATCGTACGCGAGTACCCTGAAATCGCAAAAGACGCGGATGTCATACTCTCAGTGCCTGAAACCGGCGACGACCCAGCCATGGGCGTGCACGAAGAGTCAGGGCTCAAGTGGGAACGAGCATCCCGAAGGCACCGCTACGTGACCGAACGAGCTTTCATATTGCTGAATAGGGAACGCTGCTCCACTATAGACCGAAAAATAAACATTTTAGGCTCCAAAGTTGATGGAAAACGCCTCATAGTAACCGAAGACAGCATAGTCCGCGGAGACACCACCAAAATCACCATAGGAAAACTGCGCAGCGCAGGCGCCAAAAAAGTCTACATGTTTGTCACTTTCCCGCGTATAATCGGACCGTGCTTCTACGGCATCGACATGGCAACCTACGGGCAACTCATTGGCTCGAAACACAGCCCAGAGGAAATCGCGCAAATCATCGGCGCAGACGCCGTGTGCTACCAATCAATCGACGGGTTAGTGCGCGCCACCGGCCAGACTCGCGACCAGTTATGCCTCGCATGCATCACGGGCAAGTACCCCACGCTGTTAGCGCAGAAAATGGCTGACGAAATGAAACAAAAGTTCCTTAACGGCTACGAGGAAAAAGGCAGAATCTACGAGACATGCCAAACCTTACCGCAAACCTAGTGGCAAAGCAAATTAACCATTCAAGTTTAATCTCTAACACGAAAGGTGACAGTTATGGAGAAAGTAGGTGTACTCGTCGTTTCGTACGGCGCGCGAGAAACCGCGATGGTTGACGCTTTCGCAAGAAGCCCAAACCACACAGTGGAACTCTACATCGCCGACAAGCAACGCAACCCGTTCAACGTGGAAAAAGCCGCAAAACACGCGGTCATACCAGACTTGAACCCCGAGGAGATCTGCAAGTTCGCGGAAAACAACAAGGACAAAATCGACTTCGCCATTGTGGGTCCAGAAAAACCCATAATCGCAGGCGTACGCGACCTCGTGGAACGGCGCACGGGCATACCTGTCATCTGCCCCAAGCAAGACTACGCCATAGAAGCCAGCAAAGTGCAGCAGCGCCTATTATTTCAGGAAATAGCGCCCGAGGCAAACCCGCGCTTCCAGATTTTCGACCCCAAAAACTACAAGGGAACGGAAGAGGTCAAAAAAGCGGTTTACAGCTGGCTAGACCAACTTGAGAATAAAGCTGTAGTCAAGCCTGACACGCCCGCGGCGGGAAAAGGCGTTGGCGTCTGGGGAGACCACTTCACCACAAGGGAACAGCTCTTCGAACATTTCATGTCAAACTTCCAGTACAGCGCCGTCATAATAGAGGAGAGAGTGGATGGTGAAGAATCCAGTTTCCAAGCGTTGTGCGACGGCAAACACCTTGTGCCCCTACCTGAGACGCGGGATTACAAGCGCGCGTTTGACGGCGACAAAGGACCCAACACCGGCGGAATGGGCTCCTACAAAGACACAGACGATGTGTTGCCATTCCTAAAGGCGGCGGAAAGAGAACGTGAACTCGCTCTTGCCACGAAAATTTTCGAAAGATGGAAGACAAAAATTGGTGATGACTCAGCGTTGAGGGGTATGCCTTTGTACTTGGCTTTCATGCACACTGGAACGGGGCTTAAAATCCTTGAAAACAACAGTCGCCCAGGCGACCCCGAAATCATCAACATCCTGCCCATCCTGAAGGAGGATTTAGTTGATGTGTGCTTCAGGATTTTGGAGGGCAACTTGACGAGCCTTGAGTTGGAGAAGGTGGCGACCGTGTTAACCTACAAAGTCCCGCCCAGTTATGGGGGCTACGCGGATGTTTTTCCAAGTCTGGTGGATAAGGCGGCTGTTGACACTCCAGTTGACCTTTCAAAGGCTTATGCGCTTGCAAGCAAGTACGGCGACCGAATCCTCGTGTACCCGGCAGCCATGGAAGTCCGAGACAGTCAAGTCTACGCGTTGAAGTCTCGTGCGGTGGGCGTTTTAGGCGTCGGCGAAACCATTGAGGAAGCATGTAACGTCTCTCTGGAAGGAGCCCAAGCGATTAAGGGCGGTGCGTTGTGGAACAGGACGGACATAGCTTCCAAGCAGCACATAGCGCAGAGCGTAAGCCACATGGAACGGTTGAGGCGCAAGCCTTGAAGCGCGTTTTCATATCAGACTGCGAAGGACCCATAAGCAAAAACGACAACGCCTACGAAATCACAGCGCACTTTGTTCCAAACGGCGGCAAGCTTTTCACGCTAATAAGCAAGTACGACGACGTGCTGGCAGACGTTTTGAAAAAACCCAATTACTCGGCGGGCAGCACCTTGAAGCTTATCGTACCTTTTCTTAAAGCCTATAGCGTCGCTGACAAGCAGATGGAAGATTTCTCCGCTCAAAACCTAATCCTGATCGCAAACAGCAAAGACACCCTGCAGCACGTGAGTGGGGTAGCCAGCGTCTTCATCGTCAGCACCAGCTACGAGCATTACATAAAGGCGCTCTGCAAAGCTCTGGAGTTTTCCTACGAAAACACTTACTGCACCAAACTGAGCCTCGACAAATATGTTGTCACCGAGCACGAAAAGGTGCGGCTGAAAGAGCTTGCAAAGGAAATCGCGCAGATGCCGATGATAGCCATGCCACCAAGGGCAAAAGCGAGAGAAGACTTTTCGGTTGCTGACCAAGAGACGCTTGGGCGGTTGGACACGATTTTTTGGAGCGAAATCGCGGGCATGGAATCGGGCAAAATCTTCTCTGAAGTTACGACGGTAGGTGGGAGCCAAAAAGCCGCTGCCACAGAGGATGCAGTGGCAAAGTTGAGTGTGCCCTTGGAAGACGTGATGTACGTGGGCGACAGCATAACCGACGTAGAGGCTTTTCGGCTTGTAAGACAAAATGGCGGATTAACGGTTTCCTTCAACGGTAACAGCTACGCGGTGGGGAACGCGGAAGTCGCGGTTTTGTCCGCAAACAGTATAGTCACAGCCGTAATTGCCGATGTGTTTTGCAGGCGAGGAAAACAGGCCGCCTTGAATCTGGTGGAGAACTGGGACCTGCAGTCTCTTGAACGCAGCGGAGTTGTAAGCCTTGCGCTTCTGGACCACCTTTTCACGCTTTATCCTCAAGCCCTGCCCAAGGTTCAAATAGTAACAGGGGAAAATATGGAACCGCTGGCAGACGAAAGCAGCGAGTTTAGAAAAAGAGTCAGAGGAGAAGCCATTGGCAAACTCGGGTAAAATGGTAACCAAAGCAGAAATCGAAGATACTTACGCGGAAGCCTTTGCTGGAATTTTTTGCCGCGTAGCAGTCACAGCTGACGATGAACGCACGTTGCGGAGTGCGGCTGAAGACTCGACTGCCACGCCGTCCGTGGTGATTGGCAGGGTTGAAGGCGGCGTCGAGAAGTGGTTGAGCGAAAACGAGACGCCAGACCAACGCAAAGGCGCGGTACTGCAGTTCTGGGGGGCACTAAACCCTGAAACACCGTTTGCTGAATTGTTAAATAAGTTTGAAACTGAGCTGTCTTACCGTATCCGCCAGGACATACTGGTTAAGCCTTTTACGGCGGTTTTTGACGCCTTGCCCGAGGCTGAGGAAAAAATGGATATGAAGGCGCGTGTGGGACACTGCGGCGACGGCTACGAGTGGATGGAAAAACGCCACGGCAGAGATGTCATCGTGGTTCCCTTGATGGTTCCAGATTTTGTTATAGAGCGGTATTTGGGTTATGCCCGCGGCGTCATGGGTGCCAACTTTTGGGTAATGTGCAAAACCAAGGAAGCCATAAAGGCGGTAAGTAAAAACGCTTTGGAAGCAATACGTCAGGTAGATGGCGTGGTCACCCCATTTGACGTTTGCTCTGCGGGTTCGAAGCCTGAAACCCATTTTCAATCGATAGGTCCCACCACGAACCATCCGTATTGCTCATCGCTTAAACCGAGGCTTGGCAGTGCCTCTTTGGTTCCTGACGGCGTGCATTACGTCCCAGAGATAGTGATTAACGGAGTCTCGATGGAGGCTGTGAAAGAAGCCATGAAGGCTGGAATCGACGCGGTGCTGAACGTTGATGGCGTAGTGCGTGTTTCCGCTGGAAACTACGGTGGCAAACTGGGCGAGTTTAAAATTCACTTGCGCGAGTTGTTTCCATGAGCAGTTTTGACGTTGTGGGCTTCGGAGCGCTTAACGTGGACAAGCTTTTCAAGGTGAACAGGCTTGCCAAGGCAGAAGAGGAAAGCTTCATAGAGGATTACGCGGAAGCCTGCGGTGGGTCAGCCGCAAACACCGCAGTCGGACTGGCCCGGCTCGGGTGTAAAGTGGGCTTCATAGGTAAGGTGGGCTGTGACAGAGACGGCGACTTGTTATTCCAAGATTTCTGCAAAGAAGGAATTGATGTAACCGGCTTAATCCGCGCTGGGCAAGGCAAAAGCGGTTTAGTCTTGGGCTTCGTGGACAAAAAAGGCGCACGAGCGTTGTACATTGATTCAGGCGTCAATGACACCATAACGTTGGATGAGGTGAACGCCAGATACGCTTCGCGAGCGCAGTTTTTGCATTTAACCTCATTCGTCGGAGAAAAATCATTCCAAACACAAAAACGGCTTTTGGACGCCATCCCGAACACTGCCCAGGTTAGCTTCGACCCTGGCACCTTGTACGCAAGGAAAGGCTACGCGGCTATGGAACCCATCCTAAAGAGGACCCACGTTTTGATGCCTAACGCCATCGAGCTTGAACTCTTGACGGGAAAGGTTGACTATTGCAAAGGCGCGGATTTGATGGTTGGAAAGGGCGTGAAAATTGTGGCTGTCAAGCTTGGCGCCCACGGCTGTTATGTCACGAATGGTCGTGAGCGGCACTTGATAGAAGCACTAAACGTGAAGGTTGTTGACACGACGGGTGCGGGGGACGCGTTTTGTGCGGGTTTCCTTTACGGCTTAATTAACGAAAAGAGTCTTGTGGAGTGCGGTAGGCTGGGTAATTTTGTGGCTTCACGTTGTGTTATGAAAATGGGCGCTAGAGATGGGCTTCCGTTTGCCCAGGACTTAGAACTTCTTGGTTAAATGGTCGATGAGGCTTCCGAAAACGAGTTTTCCGTCGCCGTACTGCGGCATCTGCTCCTGCCTCGTCCAGTCGGGTTGCTGCCACCAGTAAAGCGCTCTTTCAGGATGCGGCATCAAACCGAAAATCGTTCCTTCCTTGTTGCAGATTCCAGCAATATCATGGAAAGCGCCGTTCGGGTTCGTTGGGTATTTGCCGTTGGCGACGTTGCCTTTTTCGTCGCAGTAGCGGAAAACTATCATGTCATTATCAATGAGCCTATCGAGCATTTGCTGCTCTTTTTCTACTGGGAACAGGAACCTGCCTTCACCGTGCGCAATGGGCATTCTTAGAACCTTGCCTCGCGGGATTTTGCTTGTGAAGGCGCATTTGCCCTTGTTCTCGTTTTTAAGGTAAATCCATTGGCACTTGAAGCCCTGCGGCACATTCGTTGTAAGCGTAGCTTCGGGGTAACGGCTGGTGCCTTCAACACCAGGTAGCAAGCCGTATTCAACTAGGATTTGGAAGCCATTGCAGATGCCCAAGATTGGTCTGCCCTCGTCAACGAAGGTTTCAATTTCCCTGCCTAACTTGACGCTGAGCGACCTTGCAAATATCACTCCTGAGCGCACGTAGTCTCCGAATGAGAAGCCGCCGGGAAAAACCAGCACATTATAATCCAAGAGGTTCCCGCGTTTGACAAGCTCGTTCACATGCAATGTTTCAGCCTGAACACCCAGCTCCTGAAAGGCACGCTGCGTTTCCGCGTCACAGTTTGTTCCGCCCACGCGCATGACACAGACTTTTATCTCTTCCCGCTTCACCTGCTATGCCTCCCTGCTTAAGGTCTCCTTCCAGCTTTGGCGCAAATCCGTGAGGGAAACATCTACAGCAACCTCGCCGTCAATTCTGTAAACGGTTAAGTGGGAATTCTTAGCGACCCTGCCTATCTCAGCACAAACTTTCCCCCTCATCACAGCTTCAAAGTCGCCTCGGGTTTTTTCAGGAACTTCCAAAAGAAAGCGGCTGTTTGATTCAGAAAATAACACGAAATCGTTACGGTTTAGTGCCTCGTTCGGGACTTTTTTCAGGTCCACTTCGATGCCATAGTCGCCTGCCAAAGCCATCTCCGCCGCCGCTACTGCCAACCCACCCTCAGAAAGATCATGGCAAGCTTTGACCAAGCCTAAGTCTATAGCTTCAGTGACCGTATTGAAGCCTTTTTTGGATTGCGCCGCGTTCACTTTCGGAACCGTTTTACCCGTATGTCTTTTCAGCTTGTAGTATTCTGAGCCGCCGAGTTCCTTGAACGTTTTACCTACAATGTAGAGCAGGTTGCCAGGCGCTTTTACATCCATCGAGACGGTTGCGCGTATGTCGGGAACTATGCCCAGCGCCGTGATTAGAAGTGTTGGCGTAACTGGACCCAGAGGCGACTCGTTGTAAAGGCTGTCCTTTCCCGAAATGAAAGGCGCTTGAAAGGCGGTGGCGAAGTCGTAGCACGCCTCACACGCCCTTATCAGGGAGCCGAGCCGTTCGGGCTTTTCAGGGTTCCCCCACGTGAAATTGTCCAGAAGCGCTATTCGGCGTCCGCCAACCGCAACGTTGTTTCGCAATGCCTCGTCTATGGCTGAAGCTGCCATCCAGTAAGTGTCAATTTTCCCGTAGTTCGGGTTCATACCGCATGAAATTGCTATGCCCATCCAAGAATCATCGAGAGGTTTTAACACCGCGGCGTCGTTTGGCCCAGCGTACGTGCCTTGTAGCGGCTTCAGCACAGTGTTCCCCTTAACCTCATGGTCGTAAGTGCGTACTACGCTCTCTTTGCTGGCGGTGTTCGGCGAGGAAAGAAGCTGCAAGAGAGTGCCCGTAAGGTCGCTTGGCTCTGGAAACTCTGGTTCTTCAAGGTTTACGGTCTCGTACACCGCGATTTTCATGCTTTCTGGCGGTTCGAAAAGGAAGCGCATGTCCATGTCTGCTACTTTTTCGCCTTGATAACTGAGCTGCAGACGCGTTTCTCGCGTGAGTTTTCCTATGGAGGTGGTTTCAACGTCTTCCTGCTCGAAGATTTCCATAACTTTCGCAAGTTTTTCTGGCGGCACGGTTAGAAGCATGCGCTCTTGCGATTCGGAGATGTAGATTTCCCAAGGGGCCAAGCCCTGATACTTCAAGGGTACTTTTTCCAGCGCCACTGTTGCGCCGCAACCGAATTTTTCTGCGGTTTCGCCCACCGCCGAGGATAATCCGCCGCCGCCCAAGTCCGTTATGGCTGAGGCGAGTTCGCGGTCTCGGACTTCGATTATGGTGCGTTTCAGTTTTTCCTCTTCCATGGGGTCTGCGATTTGCACGGCTGGTCTGGATATTTCTTCGGATTTTTCTGTAA
>CAZJQR010000003.1:0-28102 GCA_964548345.1 uncultured Candidatus Bathyarchaeia archaeon
GCTGCTACGCGCAGAGTGATTAGATGAGAAGACAGGTTCAGAACAAAAAAAAGAGAGGATACTTTTGGCGTGTGAATGTAGCGAGCGCTATGAACTACTGATTAACTAAGCTCCATTCTCTCTCTTCACTTATACTGTACTCTCCACTTTGCCTGAAGGTCTTTTCTTCACCTATCTTTTAATGCACTCAGCAATAATCTTGTTCTGGAGTTTGCGAACTTTGATTTCCCCAGAAAAACGGTCACCAACTTTATACATTCTCCTCGATTCCGCACCCTTGCTTTCTGAGTGGGAACAAGGCGTCCGCAAGACTCGCTCCTCTTTTTTGAAACGGTGAATTGACCATGGAATTAGAGGACGTTTTCTGCTCAAAGACCCGAATGAAACTCTTAAAGTTACTATTCAAATTCGGACAGCTGAATACTTCTGACTTGGCGCATAGGCTGGGAGCGAATTATGAGACTACGCTACGGCATTTGACTCTGTTTGAGAAAGAAGGTATAGTAAAGCAGCGGTTGAGTGGGAGAACGCGGTTTTTCAGATTTGCGAATACGTTGAAGGCGCAAGCTATAATGAAACTGTTACAAGAGTGGGATTAGGAAGCGCGCTCTTTAGATAGCGATTCTTCAGTCAGTAACAAAGTGAGAGTTGACCTTACATTGGCTATTCTTCTAAGGCGATGTGTCACAATCTCCTTTAACTTTTCCATAGTATCAGCTTTAACGTTCATGACTAAGTCGTACACGCCATAGGACACGTACGCCTCCTGAACCCCTCCAATAGCCTTGGCATCCTTCAACACTTGTTCCTCTGAACCCGCTCCAACATTGAACAAAACGTATGCTCTCGGCATTTTGAATCTCCTGTGGGTTAATATTCTATCAGCATAAATAAACTGTTCCTCCTAAGATTTGGTTATGAGAGATTTCATCAAAAGAAAAAGTATCAAAATACAATAGAAACCTAGGCTTTCTTTGCACACTCACCCTAGCCTAAAACACGCTAACTTTTCGAGTTGTGGATGGACAAGAAGAAAAAAAACGGTTTGATTGAATTACTTGTTCAATGCTATTCTCAAGCAGTAACCAGAACCATCGGTTTGCCACAGCAAACAAGTGTGCCCGCTCCAGTTCCAACAACCTTAACTTTGTTTCCGCAGGTCTCGCAGAAATACACTTCATCAAGCTTAGTCATAGATTTTTCACCTCACAACCCTTAAATCACAAATCATTAACTGCAAACAACGAACTAATAAGAATTAACCAACAAAAAGCATTGAATGCAGGACAAAAATAGAAAAAAAGGGGAACTGTGGAGATAAGGCCAACTTAGGCGGGTTACGTCCAACACACCAGCCCCAAAAGTCCAACACGAACACAAAAGTCCGACACAGACAAGGAGATGTTTCAGCTATAAACGCGCGCGCAGCGTGAATATACATCATAAAAGGTTACGCTACAAAAGCCCGCCTTGCCCTAACAATACCGAAGGGCAACGCAGTCAAAGACCAACACACGTCAACCGATGTATGGCTGTTTGCTCCTTTTTTTGCTGCGCTTTGCATTTTCTTCATGGGACGTTTTGCCCTTGAAATTCCATTTTTCTTGTGGGCATCTTAAAATAGGATGGGGTCGACAGGACTTGAAACGCCTAAGTGAGTGTGTTGGTGGCTTACGTTGACCGGAAGACTTTCAGTTTCCTTATGGTACTGTGGTTTTTTGGAACGGCTGTTATATCTCTTCTGAGCTTGTTTAGCCCTCTCAGCCTCAACAGCAACGTCTTCATTTTGACAGGATGGATAGGCTACTTCCTTCTAGGGTCATACTTCCTAAAAGCGCGGGTGCGCGCCGACGCCCTGTTCGCCCTGCTGGTTCTGGGGTTAGCGTGGACAATTGTAGGCACCTACCTTGTAGTCGGCACCATTGGAGAACAGTACAGCCAGTTCTTCCACGACGCCTACAGCTTGAGCATAATTGGAGCTTCAGCCGCGCTGTTCCTGCTCTTAGCCACCGTCCCGCCTAACGCGTTGGCAGAACGATTTCCCCGCGGTAACCGCTTGCTGCATCTGATCGGCCAGAACACCATACCCATCTACCTGTTTCAAGTAATGGTTCTAGAAGCACTTCAAAAAGGGTTCTTCGGTTTCCAAATAAGCCTAGCAACAATGACCCCAGCTCTCGAAATCCCTCTAATCACCGCGGTGACCTTGCTCATTTGCCTCGGGGTGATTTATCCTCTGAAGAAGATACCTTTCGTGAAGAGACTGATTGGTTGAAAATCTGGAATTGATCTTTTGACCTTAAACTCTGGTTGCTGTGACGGAAAAAATGGGGAATTTGCCAGACATAACTATTTTTGGTGGCTTCTAACGCATCAGTTCCTTTTTAGTTGCCGCCCATTCGACATGTTTCTGCTGGTTGCTTTGAAGTGGCGTGTTTATGTGGTGTCCCTTTAAGGATTGAAAATGGTAAAGGTTTTCAAGGGTTTTTAGATGGTTTTATATTTTTTACTCGTTATTACATTGAATTAGATAATTGGCTTTGAAGCAGTGCAAACTATGAACGAGTCTGGTTTAAGACCGCTGTTGACCCAATTCAACGCAGGATTAACCAAGTGGCGACTACTTTTTTTGGTTTTTGCTTTGATTTATGCGGTTTTTGTTTCGCTGGGTCTTGCAGGCACGCCTATTCAGTGGGATGAAGCTGCTCATTTAAGTAATGGCGTATTTTTGCTTCATGGGGAATATACGGAGTTCAGTTCTTTTTATCCTCCGCTTTTTGACGCGGTTACTGTGGGTTTCTTTAGGGTTTTGGGGGTGACTGTGGTTTCTGCTAGGTTGGTTTCAGTGGTTTTTTCTCTTCTTTCGCTTTGGGTTGTTTTTGAACTTGTTTGCAGATTGTATGGGTCTAAAATTGCGTTAGTTGCAAGCGTTCTGTTGGGGTTGTTTCCAGGCTACTTTTGGCTTTCGCGTGTGGCTATGATAGAGACGATGCTCGTTTTCTTTTTTGTGTTGTCTCTGTTTTTCTTTTTTAGTTGGCTTCGTAACCGTCAGGACAAAATGTTGGTTTTAGGTGGTTTGGCTTTGGGTTTAGGTTTCCTGACAAAGTATCAGGTGCTGGTTGCGGGAGTGATAATGCTTGTTAGCCTTCTGCTATTAGCTCGTGACCATCTTAAGCTGAGGTTATCCAAGTTTGCGCTGTTGATTTTAACCGCTGTTGCTGTGGTTATCCCGTGGGTTCTCATTTCTTACCAGATATACGCTTCTAAAATGCTGGATGAGTGGGTTTATGCGCTGCAGATGGGTAACCCTGAAAAGTCATTGTACAGCATGCGTTTTCCGCTTCCGATTTTTTATTTCATTGAGATGACTTGGCCTTACAGCGATGTGCACCCGATTTCGCTTCTTCTCTACATTGTAAGCCTGCTTGGTTTAGGCTTGTTTGCGTGGCGTAGGAACAGGGCGGACAGGTTGCTGCTTATCTGGTTCGTGGTGGTTTTTGTTTTCTTCACTTTGATACCGAATAAGCATTGGAGGTATGTTTTGCCGTTGTTTCCGGCTTTGGCGATTTCTGCGGCGAGTTTGATTTTCTTCTTATGCGAAAAGGCTGAGGGCGCTTGGCGAGGGAGCATAAGCCTGAATAGAAAGCGCGCCGTTAAAGTTGTTGCGGTATTATTCACAGTGTTTCTGGCGGCGGGCGTGTTTTTCAGTGTCAAAGACACTTATGACGACGTTGCCAAATACCAGATTCAAATCGATGTTGAAGGAGCAACAAACTACGCTTCTAGCAGCCTCAGCCAGAACGAGTCAATCATGGTTCTTTGCCCATTCAACTTTTTTAATGATGATATGGTTCGGTTTTACTTGTGGGCTGACGGCACTAGGAGAAATCGGGCGTATCAGTATCCAGAGTTGCCTGTTGACACGTACACGCCCAGCTTTAACATCACCGAGTTTGTGGGTTTATGCGAGCAGGACAATGTGAAGTACGTGTTCACCTACGAGTATGGGGGTGTTGTGCCTTACTTCAACACGACGCTGACTCTGCAGAAAATCTACATGAAGCTGTACGATTCGGGCAACTTCACCCACATCTCGGATGACGCGACGTTCGGGTCAAACCCCCGCCGAATCTTCATTCTAACTTTCTTAGGTTAACTCCAAAAGTGCTGATAGAACACGCTTTTCCATTCCCTCGGGTGGAGAAATCGCTGTTCTTGGCGGGTTAAGACTGAACACGAGTGAGCTGGACTGGGGTTTAGGCTTTTCAGATAACTTTTTGCGATGCGCAAATTTTACACGCTTACTTTGTTCATGATGACTTCTAAGCCGTCTTTCGCTACCACTTGCATTGCTTTCTTGAAGTATCGGTTGGTTTTGTGTTCGATGGTTTTCGGCTTGGAGTACGGGTGCAGGATCTGCAGGTACGCGTTCATCATCGTGTAGATTAGTATGAAGAAGCCCATGCCTCTGTTTGCTCTGTTGTTCATTTCTTTTTCAAAAGCCTTTTTTGAAACCAGAATCAGCCTTTTTCTCTTGTTCGCGTGCGCTATCCACTTTAAGTCTTCGCAGTTCTTGCATTTGCAGAAACTAAACTTTAACGGTTTTACTTCACTTTTCGTATTTTGCTTGTTTGACCGCGATGAGTGCTCAAACATGTCAACGTAGAGCACACTAGTCTCAAGTATCGCCCTCAAGAAATCTGCGTCTCTCATGATTACCATCCGCGTAATTATCTGCTCTTTTCCCTTAAAAATTCTCGGCTTCCCACACCCCATAAACAGCCATCCCCAGCCAAATAAGCGCGCGCTATTTCAGAATTAGTCTTCTCGAAACATTAATTGGTGTTCTGTTTTTTCTTTTTGATCAGAGGAAAATTTCCAGGGGGGTTATTATGATATTATATTTATAAGGGGGCTATAGTCGGTTCCGAGCATAACAGAGCCGCGAAAGCACGAACGCCACAGTTGACACATCAGCCCAGCAAAATCCGCCATCCCCGTTTCGTGATATACAAGGGATTGTGACTATAATGTTCTTAAGTTTGCATAGACATATTATGTTTCTGTGACGCTTGCATGCGTTTCAAAAGTTGGAAAACAGGCATCCTGCTCACCAGCATTTTGCTAACCGTTCTGATTACACCAGCCGCCTTCGCAGGCAACTATGACCGCACATACAGCTCCCAAGTCCAATTCGGACTCGTCAACCACGAACTACACGTTTCCGTCCCATCCAGCCTCTATGACTACTACAACGGCAAAACCATCAAACTCACTAGTGACAACCAATACGCCACGCTCGTAACACCCAACGCAGTCAAACCCATCGCAGAAAACCTCCGAAACCTCACCAGCGACAACCCCCGCAGCGACGAAGCATTCGCCAACGCCGTACTAACACTAGTTCACCAAATCCCATACGCCGTTAACGACGTAAAATACCCCATTGAAACCATCGTAGAAAACTCGGGAAAATGCGACACACTATCACTCCTCGCAGCCTCAATCATGAAAGCAGGAGGATTAGACGTTGTCCTACTGTACTTCAAAGAGGTACACCACATCAACGTCGGAGTTTACCTGCCTTACGAACCCCATACCACATGGTGGTGGCTGTCACCAACCGGCTACGAACTCAACGGCAAAAAATACTGGATAGCCGAATGTACACCCGCAATGGACTGGAAGGTTGGAGACGTACCACCCCTCCTAACAGACCAGACACCCAGCATTATTTCCCTCCAAAACAGCGAAACAACCTCACCCGCACACGTCTCATCAAAAATAGGCAAATCCCTAAACTCATCCTCAATAACAATAAACCTATCCTCAACCCCCTCAGACATCAACTCTAAAGAACGCACCCTCACAATCACAGGTTCAATTTCACCCGCGTATCCAAACGAAACCATCACCGTATACTTCAGTCAAGACGGAATCTCCTACAACGCCCTCAAAACAGAAACAGACAACTGGGGAAACTACTCTTTCAATTGGAACCTCACCTCAACAGGCACATACTACGTTAGAACAAGCTGGAGCGGCAACACAAACTGCACCGGAGCAGACAGCGAAATACTCACAATCTTCCTCGGGTTCCCCCAATCTCTAATTCAGTTCCAAGGACCAGGTTACTACTACACTTACGGTCGCGCATACGCTGCCGCCCACGAACTTCGCGTCAGGCAAGGAGTTGAAGATTTTCTCGACATCCAACTATCGGGGACAGGAGTCTTGCTTACAGGCGAATTCATCATAGTGAAAAGTGGACAGCTAATAACAATACCAAGAATCGGCGAAACAAAAGAGAGCATTAAAGAAATAGCAATACCGAAAGGGATGCAACCGTTAAGATTACCCAACGATATCGAGCAGACAACAAATAATCAGTTCGGTTTTATACTTCGCAACAGTGGTTACAATAACTACAGTTTAAACGTTAAAGGATTGGACGTTTATGATGTGGCTAAGATAAACAAGCTTGGCGCAAACGCAACAGCTCTCATGAACACCTCTGCGTGCATCAGAGAAAACACTTGGTATAAGGTCGTAGCGAGAATATCTGAGGACGAAATAACCGCTGAACTACACGATGTTAACGGTACACTTCTAGAAAGCATAGCAACCACAGACGCCGCCACCAACGTCAATGAATTAGTGATATTGATAGCAAACAACACCGATAGAGCCGTAGCTTTCAAGAATTTGAACGTCGAAACTCTTGACCAACCCACCCCACCTGTTCAACCCGCCGAAGACAATAAACCAGCAGCGACTGAAAGCGAGTTGTTAGCTCCCCATGTTGCTTTGATAATTCTTTTAGTTACAATTTTCGCAGCCCTCGTCTACGCAAAGAAAAGAAAAAGATGACCTTCACTTTCAGGAGGGTTACCACATTATTCACGGCATTCTCAAACGTAGTTGTTCTTCCTGAATTTTTTTCTGAAAGAAGAAATGAAATTTAGAGATAGCGTGGATCTGGTTTCGAAAAAGCTTGAAAAATTGGATTGTCTATTTCTGAACGGGTATGTTTAGCACTTTTGCCAAGGCTTCGCATCGCTGCTTAAGTTCTGGAATCTCGTACTTCAGATTCTCTATTCGGTGCTTCTTGATTTCGATTTCAGCTTGGATTTTCTGCTTTAATGTTTCTTCCATGTTCAGCAATTGCGTTTTCTCGGCCAGTAGTTTTTGCTCTTCTCCTCCCAGCGCCTCTAGCTTGGATAAAATGTTCTCTTCGGTGCTTTCGAATATCACTTGTGTGCTGTTTTCTTCGTTTTTGTTTTCTTCTTTAGGTTTTTCTTCTGTTTTCTCGCATGGTTTTGCAGTGTTCTGCTCTTCGTTGTTTGGTTCTTCATCTGAGTTTTTTAGTATTTCTATCATCTTGTGACACCTTAACACTGTCTAATGTATTAATACATAATATAATCTGTATTCCCTAAATCGATATATCTCAAAAACCGAAACAACCCCCAATCACAAAAAGAACCCCCAAATCAAACACCAACCTATATACCACACAGCACCATGATAAGCCCAAAGTGAACGCGTTGAAACCAAAAAAAAGATACAAGCGCGGCTACCCAGTCGCAATCCTCCTAGGATTAGAAGAAGACACCGCATTCCTATGGAAGGTCTTCAGCAACGTTGTCAAACATGAAAAAACGCTCCAAATCAACGGAACACGAAACAACCCAAAAGCCCTGTACAACTTCCATGAGTCAATCATCAATGCGCTCAGACCCACACTGACAGAAGGGGTCCGAAGCATAATCGTGGCATCTCCTCCGAGAACCAGCCACAACCAAGAATTCATCAACCACATCTGCGAACACCATAAGTGGCTCACTCAAAGCCCAAACAAAGCAGCTTTCTCCAAGACAACAGGGTCTGCAAGAACGCCGTCCCAAGTAACCGCGCTAACGAGGTCTCCTTTGTTCCGTCAGATAATCTGCGAAACCACCGCAGAGGAAACAGAAAACCTCATTGGGATTCTGGAAAATCGTCTCAACGCCTCGGATAATAACAATTTGGTGCTTTTTTCACTTGAGGAAGCAGAAAACCTGATTCTCAAACGGCAGAAGCCAAGCAGACCTAAACCTGAGTACCTCATGCTTACCGACAGGTACCTCGGAGAAAATCGCCAAAAAAACAGGTTACACAGACTGATGCAGATTGCCTCAAACAGAAATGTCAAGACACGCATAGTAAACGCGGAATCACCAGCAGGCGTGCGCCTTACGCAGCTAGGCGGTTTCATCTGCTTAGCACAGCTTGAATAAGCGACATTTCACAGTTGCTGCACGTAAAGTGCCCCGTTACCAAGTTTGAATTTGCACATTATGCTCCAACAACTTATTTAGTCACTTGCCCATTTTGAATTGTTGCATGGATGCGTAAGAAGTGGCGAAGAAAAAGAATGGTCCAGCGTTTAAGACAGTTAGGTTGCCCTGCGGCTGCGCGTATCAAGACAAAGGCTGGCTGTTAACCCGAGTTAACGAGTGCGAATATCACAAGCGAAAGCGAACAACAAAACGACCGTACAGACCAAAAGCCGAATGCGTAAGACCCTGAAAATTTAAGGTGCTTCAAACTGAAAGACCTATCGGAAGTTTGCATCACGTCTGCTTTCACCAAACAGTTTTTACTTAATCAGGGTTTTCCACAAAGAATTTTAACTGAAAACATGACCCTTTTTCTAAGAAGGTAAGGACTTGAAACGTGACTCACGGAGAATCACCCGTATACTGCTGCAGATAATAATCATGGCAGCGATATTTGGGGCTTTGCTGTGGTACGTGGGAATAGGCTCCCTCTCTGAGTCGCTTCTAAACATCAAACTGGAGTATCTGCTTCTCGTGTTTCTCGCATACTTCGGCATCAACTTGTTGTTCACGGTAAGACTCAGACTGGTCTTGAGAAAAGACGGAATCAAAACGTCATTCGGTAAGACACTGCTTGCCCAGTACGCAGGAATGCTAACTAGCGACGTAACCCCTGGTCGCTCAGGATACATCTTGACTCCGCTTTACCTCAAAGACCAGGAAGTGCCAACATCAAAGAGCCTATCAGGAATCCTCGGCATACAAACCATCGAATTCCTAGCCAAAGTCATAGGCGGAATAGGCGCAGTAATATTCCTTATCAACATTGTGCCACCACAGAACTGGGAGCAATTCGGAACCATCGCAGGCGTAAACTTGGGTCTTTTCATTGCAGGTTTAGGCATAGCACTAATGCTCACAGGCGCAATCCTACTAGCCGCCTTCACTTGGTCTCAAAGGGCAATATCCCTCTTCGACCGCATTGCAAACTCCCGGTTCCTCAAAAGGTTCGCAGGCGGCTTAATGGGAAGACTTGAAGAGTACAAAGAAAGTGCACACAAAACCCGTAGAGCAATCCCCGAAATAACTATCCTAACGATGGCATGCTGGATACTGAAGGGTTTCGAATGGTACTTTTTAGGCTTAGCCTTAGGAATAACTCAGATACCTTGGATAGGCTACTTCCTCATTCACCCACTTGTCACCGCTTTAGGCTTTGTACCCATAACACCAGCAGGTGCAGGCTTCCAAGAATTCGGCATAGTCGGAATCTTTACTAACCTCATCGGTGTAGCGGCTGGTCCCGCAACCGCGTTCGCGCTACTCTCACGGGGCTTGCTAATTTTCGAAGACCTCATCGGAGTACCTCAAATCGCGAAGTCCACCTCAATTCTGGTCTTTTCCCGAAAGATGCCTGACAAACCCGCCATCAAGTAGCCGTGGGCACGCAAAACGAAGCGTTGTTTCTGAGCTTTGTCTGGAGGAGTCAGGGGCCAGTTTCCCAAAATAAGCGTTTGATTATATTGCTTTTGATAAAAGAGGTGTTGGTCGGGAGAGCAGGATTTGAACCTGCGACGGCTCGGTATCTGTGGCCTGTGCAGGCTAGAATGAAGCCCACCATGGGTAGACCTCTACAGCGTCTCCACCAGCTAAGCATGTTAGCCGGCTCGAGAGCTCTGCCAGGCTGAGCTACCTCCCGACAAAAACCATAGGATGAGACTAAAAGATTTATGTGTTTTGGAATCTTGGTTCCGTTAAGTTACCCAACATAGAAAAAGCTTTTTGACAAACATCTGGAAGTTGCTAGAAAGCTCCGTTTGCATTAGGCATGTTTGATAGCACTTGTTGTGTAATATCCCAGTACTCGACGATTTTGTCGCCCTCAAAACGGAACAGGTGAACTTGCCTTAATCACCCTTCTTCTCTGGGTTTAGATTTGGAGTTCAGAAATTCAGTGTGTACTGCAACAAGGTCTCCGTCAGCGAGGACATGCCTGACAGCAAATTCAGGGTCTGTGTTCTGTGCGCTTAGGTCTTTACCTGCTGCAATCATTGCGTCTGTTAGGTTTTCCATGCTGCCAGAGATGAATGGATTGTGCGTTTTACAGTCTGGTGCAAAGAAACTCAACCCTTCCTTGAACTTTCCTGCGCTCACTAATTTGAAATACTCCATAGCACTGTTCTTATGTTATCCCTTTTTGCTTTAACAAATCTGACTTTGATTGGTTGCTCATTTTAAATCAACCACATAAAAATAAACACGATAGAGGGGTTAAGAAGGTCTAATAAACTTTGCTTCAGGCAGAAATCCTAATGGGTAACCTAAAAGAAACTGGACTCTTAGATAGGTTTTAATTCTGTAAGCGCTTAAAACAAAAGGGTGTTGTTGTTGGAAACTATCGGTGTTGTAACTCCAGGCGGAGATGCGCCTGGAATGAACGCTGCAATCCGTGCAGTCACGCGGATTGCACACTCGAAAGGAAGACAAGTTTTGGGTTTTGAAAGAGGCTGGGACGGATTGTTAACTAACACTTTTAAACGGTTGACTCCGCGTTCAGTTGGCGGCATAATACAGTTGGGCGGCACCATGCTTCACACGCTGCGGTGCCCGGGGTTCGAGAAGGAAGAGGGCGTTGAAAAGGCTGCTGAAACCCTGTCGCTGAACAACGTGGACGGTTTAGTGGTTATAGGCGGTGACGGCTCGTTTAGGGGCGCTTTAGACCTAAGCAGAATAAGCGAAACGCTACTTGTGGGAATCCCCGCTACAATAGATAACGACGTTTTTGGGACGGATGAAACGATAGGCTTCGACACGGCGGTGAACACGGGCGTAACCGAAATCGACAAGATAAGGGACACAGCACTTTCCCATGAGCGACTCTTCATCGTTGAGGTGATGGGTAGAAAACGGGGGTTTTTAGCGTTGGAGGTGGGAATCAGCGTCGGCGCAGAAGTGATTCTTGTTCCTGAACAAGAATGCAAACTGAACCAGATCATTGAAGTGCTAAGAGAAAACAAGCGCAAAGGAAAAAGAGCGGGAATAATAGTAGCTGCTGAAGGCATCGGAGACACCTCAGCGCTAGCCAAGGAACTTCAAAAGCAAACAGGTTCAGAAGTTAGATTAACTATTCTGGGCTACGCGCAACGAGGCGGAAGCCCCACAGCGCGCAGTCGGCTTTTAGCCAGCCTTTTCGCTGAAAAAGCCGTGAACCTGCTATGTCAAGACCAGGGAAATAGGGTGGTCGGACTGCAGAACGGCGAAATCTCAAGCATAGAGCTGAAGAAGTCATGTGAAATGCAGAAGCCGCTTGATCTGCGCTTGCTGGAGCTAGCGGAAATGTTGGCGATATAGCCTTATCCTTCGGATTTTGCGTCCAAATTGACGTCGGTGTGCTTCATTAACCGGAAGAAGTGTATCTTTAGAACATCCGTTATCATGAAACTGAGGAGCGCGTAGCCCCACACGAAACCAGCTAATGCCCACCCGATAGGTTCCATGAAAAAGCCATAGACGGCTATTAGCGTGCCGATAATCTGGGTGATTTCTGCAGTGAAGAAAAGAATGTTTGCGGGAAGTGGGCGCGCCCAGAAATGCTTCACACCAGTACGTGCAAGGTAAATTGTCATGTGTCCGCCAACCGTCATCTTGAGGAAGATAAACGTCTGCAAAACAGCCATGTTCAAATGCAGCACTTCCAAGCCTATCAGGAACAGGAAGAAACTTGAGAACACGCCGGTGACGCCGAGTAGAGACGCCACGACTAGTACGTCACGCATGTTCCACCGAACAGGGTGTTCGTGAATTTTCACGTTGTCGTAGGCAATCATCATGATGGGTAGATCGTTAAGTAACGCTAAGATGACAATCATTACAGCGGTCAAGGGATAAAAGTTGAAGGCAATAATTGAAAGCGTTAAGAAAATCAGCACTCGAATGGTTTCGGCTATGCGGTAAATGGCGTAGTTGTTCATGCGTCGGAAAATTTTTCGACTTTCCTTTAGGGTGTCGATTACAACGGACAGCCCCAACTTGGTAAGCACAACGTCTGCTGCGGATTTCGCCGCATCTGTGGCTCCAGCAACCGCGATGCCGGCATCAGCCTTCTTCAAGGCAGGAGCATCGTTAACTCCGTCGCCGGTCATGCCGACGATATGTCCTCTTTCTTGGAGCAGCTGCACAATGCGGTATTTGTGTTCAGGGAAAACTTGGGCGAATCCGTCTGCGTTTTCAACAGCCTCTTTTGCTTCGCTATCGGCTTTGTCCACGAAGGAGGAAGCGGATAGGATGTCTGTGCCGAGGTTTACTTCATGGGAAATCTGCCGGGCTATGGCGATGTGGTCGCCTGTAACCATTTTTACGTTGACGCCCATTTTCTGGGCGGTTTTAATTGTTTCTGCGGAATCTTCGCGTGGAGGGTCGTAAATGGCTAGCAGTCCAATGTACTGCCATGTGCCCTGTGCATCGGTTTTTGCGACTCCTAAAGCGCGGTAGCCTTTCGCGGCGAAGGCGTTTACGATTTCATTGATTTTGGTTTCTAATTCACTTTGGTTTGGCACAAGAGACAGAATCACTTGCGGCGCGCCTTTAGAAACCTTGAACGGTACGCCTTCTGCGCTCTCCGATGTTGCTTCCGTTCTTTTTGACACGGGGTCAAACGGTTTAAAATCAAGCATGTTATATGTGCCGAGAGCGGCTTCGACCTCGCTCATTGTTTTGGCTTTGGCTATAACCGCGTCGTCGATTGGATCGTGATTTTCTTCTCGAGACGCTAGTGTCCCAAATAACAATGCATCGGTAATTTTGAACGTTCCAAACGTCTGTGCTGTTGCGACGGTAAGCTCGTTCTTTGTTATGGTGCCTGTTTTATCTGAGCACAGAACGTCTACTCCCGCCATTTCTTCGATTGAAACTAGCTTGCTTACGATGGCTTCTTTTTTGGCGAGGGCTATGGCTCCTATTGCCATAGTGACGGTTAAAACTGCGGGCAGCGCCACGGGTATTGCCGCCACTACCAAAACCAATGCGAACTGAAGGATTTCAAGCGGAGGAACCTGTCGGATGAGCGCCACAACAAATATTGTGGAAACCATTATGGCTGCAAGAACAATCAGGTAGTTGCCTATTTTTATGACCGCTTTCTGGAAGTGGCTGCCCGTTTTGGCTTCCGCCACAAGCTTTGTGGTTCTGCCGAAGAAGCTGGCAATTCCGGTTGCGACAACATAGGCGTTCATTTCGCCTTGCCTGACTATTGAACCTGCATAGGCGACGTCGGAGAGGTGTTTTTCCACGGGCAAGGATTCGCCTGTCAGCGCAGATTCGTCTAGAAGCAGGTAGTCGCCTTTCATGAGTTTGATGTCTGCTGGAACAATGTCTCCTAGGCGGACTCTAACTACGTCGCCTGGCACCAAGTCTTTCGCGGGGATTTCGCTCCATTTGCCGTCTCTGAGCACGCGGGCTTTCGGCGCCAGTCTCTTTTTCAGCAGCTCTATGGCGTTGTCGGCTTTGTGTTCCTGCCAGAATCCGACTACAGCGTTCACTATTAGCAGTGTAAATATTATGGAAAAGTCTTCCCAGTGTTGGATGAGTATGGATAGAACTGCTGCCGCTTCGATCATCCAGGGAATGGGACCCCAGAAATAGGTTAGAAACTTCCTCAGGGGGCTGACTTTCTTTTCAGGAATGTCATTGGAACCATAGAATTGCCGTGTTCTTTCAACTTCTTCGGAGGAGAGTCCGTTCTTAGAATACAGTTCAAAGGGTGTTCCGTCCTTAGAAGACTTGTTTGATCCTTCAGAGCTCACTAATAGAAGCGCCTTCTGTAGTACAGCCGAAAAAAGGGTTTGGCTCTTGCTTTTTAAGGTTTCTTTCGGTTTTAAGCAAAACTATGCTTGTTTCTCGTTTTTATAGAAGTGCCTCGTAGATTTTGCTTGTTTCTTCAGCAGCCTTTCTCCATGTGAAGTATTCTAGTACTCTTTTGCGTCCGTTCTCGCCCCAGTTTCTTGCTTTTTCAGGGTTTTTAAGTGTCTCTTTTATTCCCCAAGCTATGTCCGCTGGGTCTTCGCCGTTTACGTGCACGCCGTTTTGGTCTGGACCCGAGCTTATAACCTGCTCTTTGAAGCCTACTACGCCCCGTGCTCCTACCACTACTGGTTTTTCCAGCGCCATAGCCTCTAAGCTGACTATGCCGAAGGGTTCGTAGGTGGACGGGAAGATACATACGTCTGAAGCGGCGTAATGCAGGATTCTCTCCTTTTCAGGAAGAAAGTCAAAACGGTACACTATCTTGTCTTTTATGCCCAGTCTTTCAGCCGTTTCCTCAATGTCTGATTGTTCTTCTCCTTTGCCTAAAATCACAAGCTTAGTGTTGGGATACTCCCGTAATACACTGGGCATTGCCTGCAACAAGGCTCTGACGCCTTTCACCCAGGTGAGTCTTCCCACGAAAAGAAGCATGTTCCAGTCTTTAGGCACTTTGTATAATTCTCGAATTTTCTCTGCGTCTTCTCGCTTAATTTTTCGAGGGTCGTAGCGGTCAGGGTCTACGCCGTTCCAAACCACGCTGATTTTTGATTGCGGCCAGCCGTGCTGTATAAGGTCTTGCTGCATGGCGTAACTAACGGTTATTATTCTGTTGGCATTTTGAGCCATGGCGCTCTCCAAGTGCGACACCACTTCTGACCCGTGACCTCCGCTTCTGCCCCATTCAGCACTGTGGGCGTGGAAGACCACGGGAATTTTTGATTCGTTCTTAATTACGAGTCCTGCCACGCTGCTTAGCCAATCGTGGACGCAGACGACGTCAAAGTGATAGTTTTCTTTTTTTATTAGCCCGTTGAGGAATTTTGTGGCGCTTAGAATGTTGTAGATGAAAATGTCGTTGAAGAGTTTGATGTTTGTACCCCACTTCTTTAGGTCGTCAACCACGAAGAACGGAAAAACGTTGCTCGCATCCGCAATCAAAGGTCGATGAACCTCTACGCCCCGCAGTATTTCTCTGGTTTTCAGGTTGCCGTCGTTAAGTGTGAAAACCGAAACGTCATGTCCTATGTCCACGAATTCATGTGCCAAGTATTCAGCGTAAGTGCCTAAGCCGCCGACAATCCTAGGCGGGTATTCCCAAACAAAAAAGCCAACTCTCAAAACTTTCACCCACGTTTGCGGTTTTAACTATTTCTGAAAGCTTATTTATAGCTTCTCTTAACGGTTGGAAACGTGGCGGCACACGCATTTTCCTTTTTTGAAGCGTGACCCATAGAGTTATAAAAAAGAAGTTTATTGAATTGAATACAAGCGAAAAATGCGATTTGAGTCATAATGGCCCAAGCTGTTTCTTACCAGATAGCCACTGAAATTCCAGCCAGTTACATGGATAAACTATTTGTATTCATGTACACGCAGTACTTGCTTCCTCAGAAACAGCGGTTTACGAACTTTTACAGAGAAACCTCAGACGGGGTTCCGTTCCTCTCCTACGTGGTTCTTAACCCACAGGGCAAACAACTTCTCAAAGTCGAAGTTAAAGGCACTACTCCCATAGAAGTCAAGTTAGTTCCCATCGACGTGGGAGTGTCAGCCATAGTTCTGGATGAGGCGAAACAGGACGTTGTCATCGCGGTGCAGATATTTGAGGAAAATGCCAGAAAAACAACCTTGTACTTTGCTTGGAGAGAAGGCGAAAACATAGTCCCAGAAACGCTTAGGAAAAAGGAAAGGTCCTTCCGCCGCCTGTTTCTTGAAACTCAGATTCTGTTTTTTGTGGTGTTCATAGTTTTTGGCATGGTAATTTTCTTAGTCATAATCACGACATATCCGCAGGCGTTCTGGATTGCACCGTTAATTCTTATCGCGGTTCAGTTCGTTTTCGTCTTCTACTCCAGCAAATTCATCTCCAGAACCGCTGACTGGCACATCACCAAAGCTAACCCCATAATTCACCTTCTGAAGTACAATTTGCCCATCAAATCAAATGACGAGCTTAAGCAAACTCTCGCGCGAGATGAAGTATTGGCGATAAAGAAGGAGATATATGATGAAATTTTGGCTAAACGGGGCGAAATTGACTGTGGAGAAGCACAAAAAGTCTTCGGAAAACATGGCATAGCCTGTCATTCTGAAAACCTTTCGGTTAAAAGAGTGAACATTTACGAGCTCGTGAAAAAGGTGGCAGACAAATTCGGTTTTCCAGTGCCTAAAATCGTGGTGGCAAACACCATGGTTCCGAACGCGGCGGCTTCAGGCCCCAGCCCAAGTCGCGGCGTAGTTTTGATAACTACGGGTCTTCTGGTTCAGCTTGAAGAGCCGGAAATTATCAGCGTGCTGGGTCACGAGTTCGGTCATCTTAAAGGGCGAGACCCCCTTCTTCTTTACGGGTTAACTTCCGCCGAGTTTCTCTTCCGCTTCTATGTGCTGTTTACGCTGTTCCCGTTAATTTTCACTTCGTTCCTGTTCTTCGCATACTTCTGGGCTGTGATGGTGGTTATTTTCTTCATAGCCAAATTCTTCGAAGCCCGTGCCGACCTCGTATCCGCCATTAAGATGGGTCAGCCAGAGGTCTTAGCGGGCGCCCTTGAAAAAATCGGTTTCCAAAGACTGCTTTACGAGCGGACGCCGTCCTTCAGGCTTCAAGAATGGGTGGGTTTAGACCCTCATCCGCCCATATACTTCAGAGTAGACCGCTTGAAGAAACTTGAGGCTCCAACGGAAATAAAGCATCCGTTAATTCAATCAATTAAAGATGTTTTGTCGGGATTCAGAGCAAGTTGGTAACCAAGCTCAGCTTGTTACTGGCAGAATTGCAGCAGGCACCTCAGTTGCAGGCAAATTTTCTTCAGTTTTGCAGCAACCGATGATGCCGTTTGAGATTCCAATTTTCTTAAATATTCTCCTGTTCCTTCTAATGTAAAAGGTGACCGGTCATTTTCTCCAAAACTGGAAGCTCAAAGCGTTATACAATACTGGCTTCAGTGGTGATTGTCATCGACATTATTGTGATTGCTTACTCCGTAAGCCTGTTTTTGACAAGCCCGAGTCAAGTGAACGAGCCAACGTCTCTGCGCCTTTTGCAGTGGTCAGGCTACATTGTAGCTTCGGACATTCAGAACTTTTCTCCAGTAGTAACCAGCGTAAGCGGCTCTTGGGTAGTGCCCGAAGCTAAGTCTTCGGAAAACGACGCGTTTTCAGGGGTGTGGGTGGGAGTAGGTGGATACGGAGAAGAAACTTTGATCCAGGTTGGCACTGAGCAAGAGTACATGAACGGTAAATCTGTCTATTACGCTTGGTATGAACTGTTGCCTGATTATTTGGTTCGCATCTCGAACTTTCACATTCGACCAGGCGACACTGTTACAGCGTCTATAAGTCTCATAAACGAAAACACGAGCACTTGGGCGATAAAGCTAAGTGATGGCACTCAGGGTGGACGGTTCGAAAAGGTTGTTGTTTACAATTCCTCTATGCTGTCGGCGGAGTGGATAATGGAAAGACCAAAGGTTAACGACACCATAAGTACTTTAGCAAACTTCGGAAACGTAACCTTCACTAACTGTAAAGCAACCTTAAACGGCGTCACTGAAACCACCGGCAATTTTTCCTACGCCCACCTCGTAATGCACAATGATGAGGGCACTCCATTGGTTTCAGTTTCACCCCTAATTGGTGACGGCTCAGTTTTCACCGTAAGCTACTTAGAACCCTCAAGCCCAACTCCAACTGCCTCTGCTAACGTTTCGACTATTCAGACCTCAATAACCCACCGCCGTGATGCTTTCTCGCCATACACCAGCTCAAAACAAGAACGCAGTGACTCAACTTAGCACGGATACCGGTTTGCAATACTTATTGACGCATGATTTCTGCAATTCGCATCAACTATTGCGAGACAACAGAAAAATCGAGCTTCGAACAGATTTCTTTCGAAGATGTTTCGAACAATTGATGTTTGCCTTGTGCCGCCAAGGGAACACTTAAGGCGTTGGTGCAAACGGAAGTTAGAGCAGCACTCGTAAAAAAAATGGTGTAACAACACAAAAAAGAAATAAAGCTTATGAATAGAGTTAAGTTCTCTGGCGTTAAGGGAGGGAAACTCCTGCGTTGAAGCTGATACTGGTTGCTATTGATGGTATGGGCGATTTGCCAATTGCTGAGTTGGGGAACAGAACCCCGTTGGAAGCAGCTAAAACCCCTAATCTGGACTTTCTAGCCAAGAACGGCGAAACGGGATTAATGTATACTGTTAGAAAAGGTGTTGCGCCTGAGAGTGATGTGGCTGTTATTTCGCTTCTGGGCTACGATCCGTTTGAGTACAGCACGGGGCGAGGCATAATCGAAGCTGTCGGCGCAGGCATCGACGTGAAGGACGGTGACTTGGCGTTGCGATGCAACTTCGCCACTCTGGGGCAGGGGAAAACCATAATCGACCGCAGAGTGAAAAGAACCCTAACCACTGAAGAGGCAATGGAACTAAGCGAAGCCGCCAACAACGAGATAAAATTGGAGTCGTGCCCATCAACCTTTGAATTCAGAAACACGTTGGGGCATCGTGCCGTCCTTGTTATTAAAAGCAAAGAAAAATGTGTTTCCAACAAAATAACCAACAGCGACCCCGCTTACACTATAGTGAACGGCATCGGAGTCGCCACACCCCATGTGAAGATGGTTCTCAAAAAAAGCCTGCCGTTGGATGACACAGAAGAAGCGCGAAACTCGGCGGACCTTGTGAACGAGTTTATCGAGAAAACTCATGAACTCTGGGAAAACCACGCGGTAAACAAGAAACGCGCAGCCGAAGGCAAGTTAAAGGCGAATGTTGTGCTCACACGTGACGCCGGAAGCCATCTGCCGAAATTTTTCAACATCAACCAGCGGTATAACGTGAACTTTGCAGCCCTTGCTGACATGCACGCGGAAAGAGGAATAGCCCATCTGGCTGGGATGCAGGCGGCTCTTCTGCCTCCGCCCTCAGGTGACCTTGAAAGAGACTGCGAAGTTAGAGTTAAGAAGCTGCTCGATGTGCTGCCCAGTCATGACTGCTTTTACATTCACCTTAAAGGTCCAGACGAGCCAGGTCACGACGGCAACTGCCACCGAAAAACCAAGATAATCTCAGCCATCGACGAACACTTCTTCGGGAGACTATTGAAGGAAATATCGTTGAAAGACCACATCATCTGCGTAACATCCGACCACGCAACACCATGTGCTTTGAAGGTTCACAGCGACACTCCAGTGCCCGTGCTCATATCAGGCGGAAAAATCAGGGACGAAAAAATCTCGAAGTTCTCTGAGCGCGAATGCAGAAACGGCAGCTTGGGGGTTTTAGATCGCGGCTACAAGTTGATGCCGAAACTCATGGAACTCTTGAAGAAATAGCAAGAATCCAACATCCAGCAAGCTAACCATTAACGAAGAGACCCGATAGTTAATTTATGTCGAAATTGTCGGGCGCTTATTGACAAACTTTTTGGCTTAAGCGCGAACTACTTCCATTTTGTCAGTATCCCTTCCCTGCGGAAGGTGGACCTGTTTACGAAGAACAGAATTACATCAACTAAAAGAAGAACGGCCGAAATGATAAGCAGATTGTTGGCAGTTAGTGGAACAACATTGATTTCGCCCAACACATACAACGCTGCAAACGGAATCACCAACAACTCCCCAAACTGGTTTGATGCCCGTACATCACTGACTCTTGCGGAGACGATGACATTCATCTCGACGCTGAAAAGGCACGCAAGAGGTGCAGCCAATAATAAGAAAACCTCAGCATCCTGAGGAAATACTGAATACGCTCTTTCCTCTGCTGTTCGGTGCACTTGTATAGTCGCCCGTAGAAGTCGAGGTTCTTGTAAGCGCTAAGGCCCGCGTAGAGACCGACGTTTTCAGGTAGCAACCCGATTATTCGTCTAATTTTCTGTGCATCCGAGACATTTCCAACTTCGTAACCACCTATACTGGCTTTACCACTGGTTTTCGATATCAAACAGCAAAGCATCCGCACTGTCGTGGTTTTTCCCGCGCCATTCGGTCCAAGAAAACCAAAAACCTCACCCTCGCCAACGTGTAAGGTGAGTTCTTCCACTGCGGTAAGATTGCCAAATTTTCTCGTCAAGTTTTCAGCATCAATGACAGAGGTCACCGAACGGCGTGAAATATTTCAATAATGCCAATGACTCTTGAATAATTATTGCGCTTATTTGGGTTTAGGTTTCCGGTTGGGTTCAGCGCCATAAAAGAGTATTCAGCTGCTCTATGTAAGGCTATAGTCTGTTCCGAGCAGCTAGCCACACGCGCCAGCGCAGCCCTAAACAACGCGCCTCACGGGACTTACTGCGTCTTTCCAAGACTTCTTGGGACAGAAAAAGACGCGGGAAAACCCCGTTTCACAGCCTGAACAGCGAACAGGGCGCAAAACACAAACAACCAGCACCATAGAGCGGGTATAGACAAAAAAGCACAACAGTTCCAGCTTTCCACTCTGAATAGACATAGGTATTACTCAGTTAATTAGGTAAGGACCAGAAACAGGAAATAATGTTTTTTTGTTTCTATGCTTTCTTTTTTTGGCCTTAGGATTAAAAATATCGGTAAAATGGCATAGATTAAAGCGCTCAGTGTGTTGCGGCAACTTATACTGAAGAGAAAAAACGGATTACTCGAGAATAAACATTTTATATGGGAAACACTGATACCAATTACTGCTTTCAGATGACGCCTAGTATAAGCATAATACTTCCGACGTTGAATGAAGAAAAGGGTATTCTGGAAACCTTAAAACAAGTCAACAAACTGGACGTTGATAAAGAGGTTTTGGTAGTTGACGGATTGTCAACTGACAACACGGTAAGAAACGCCCAAGCCTATGGCGCAAAAATCGTTTTTGAGAAGAGAAAAGGCAAAGGCATAGCCATGTCTACAGGAGTTAAAAACGCGAAATCAAACATAGTTTGCTTCTTGGATGGTGATGGAACTTACCCGCCAAGGTTCATACCAAAAATGCTAGAGCTAATAAAAAAATGTGACGTGGTTGTTGCTTCCAGACTGCTAAAAAAAGAAGGCGCTAACGATTCCATAAACACCTTTGTCCATTACCGCTTTTTCCCCTTCATATTCAGAAGCTACTTGAAAAAATTCAAAACATCAGAGCCAATAACAGGCATGAGATTACTGAGAAAAGAAACATGGAATAAACTAGATTTGCAATCCCACGACTTCTTGATCGAAACAGAGATGGAAGTCAAAATGGGAAAAAGCAAGATGAAGGTTATCGAAATCCCAATCCCCTGCATAAAAAGAATAGGTCGCAGCAAATGGGACTCAAGCTGGGGAACACTGTTTAAAATTAGAAAATACGTTAAAACAAACGAAAAGTACCTGCAAGACTTAGTCGTCATTAGATACCCACATGTTTAGCTAATGTAAAACTGGCTTTCAGCTTGCGAGTTTACGATTAAATTTGTTTGAAATCATAAAAAAAGGCAAAAGCTGAGTCCTGTGCAAGTTGTACTTGGTAGCAAAGTCTGTTATTTAGTCTTGGGAGGTTTCAGGTAGATATGGAGTTGCCCTTTCTTCACTTTCAGCTTTATGGTTTTGTTGGTTTTTCCAATGGCGGATACAGCTAGATAATTCCGTATTCCTCCTTTTTTAACGCCGAAAGCCAGCTCTGCAGCGTCTTTAGTGAGATCGATCTCAAGATGAGTGACTTTCCAGCTGGAAGGGTCGATTATGATTTCTTTTGTTTCGCCTACGGTCATGTCTTCGCAAATAACTTTTTTCCAGCGAAGGTCTCTGCTTTTGATTGACAATTAAACCACCATTATTCTTTTTATTCGTTGATTAAATAAAAGATTTGTTATCTGACGCAAGGTTGACTTCGGTTGCTGTTGAAGGTGGTGGCGTTTGGTGGCTAAACAGGGCTTGAATTAGACACGCTTATATGCTTATTGTCCTCTAATACCCAGCCAACACTTAGGAAGCTAAAGCATGGTCTGCACAGTTGAAATTTACGAAAAGCCAGAACTAAACGATCCTGTCTTAATTGAAGGGTTACCAGGAATAGGTTTCGTAGCCAACATTGCCGCTTTGCATCTGATCAGCGAGTTGAAAGCGAAACGTTTTGCCGCGATAGTTTCCGCTTCTTTCCAAGATTTTGCCGTGACAACTGAAACTGGTCGTGCTCGTTCACCCATAAACGAACTTTACTATTGCAAGCGAAAGGATGGTGGTCGCGACTTGGTGATATGGTACGGTAACACTCAAGCGTTGACTACTTTTGGGCAGTACGAACTCGTGGGCAAAGTGCTGGATTTGGCTCAGGAGCTAGGTTGCCGCTTTGTCGTCTCTATTGGAGGTTTCAAAAAGGATGAGGTGCAGCAGGTTCCGGCGATTTACAGTGCCGCTACGGATCGAGAAACAATGGAGGAAGCATTGGGGTTGGGGACAAAAGTGATGGTGGGTCACATATTTGGTGTGGCAGGTTTGCTCATTGGGTTGGGAAGGCTTAGAAACCTTAAGGGTTTCGCCATTTTGGTGGACACTTTAGGCATGTATCCTGATGCGAACGCTGCACGGTACGCTTTGACTTTGGTTGCCAAGTATTTGGGTTTGGATGTTGACTTGTCGCGGTTGGATGTTTCGGTGGATCGGACGAAGAAGGCCTTGGAGTCTTTTGGAGTGATCAAGGATGTTGCTGAAGAAAAGAAGAAAGAGGAGCAGCAAATGCGCTGGTTTATTTAGGCTTTTTCTTCGCTGATGAACTGGTCGTAAACTCTTTGCACTCGTTCGGCTGCTGGTCCTGAACCTTCCACAACGCCTTTTTCGGTTAGTTTTACCTTGTCCATGACCCATATGAAACCTTTATCATCGTAGAGTTTTACCATGGTTGGGAAGACTTTTTCGAGGCGTGTGGCTAGTGCTTTCAGGTCAAAGGCTTTCTCTGTGCTTGACACTTGGGCAACGACGTTTCCGTTGAGAAAAACCCTGTGGGAAACTTGCCCAGTTTCATCCTTTGCTTCGGCTATGGCAAGACTCAAACTGTCAGGGTTAACGCCGATGAGCGTGCCAGTAAACGTTTTTCCTGTGGTGGTTGCAACAATAACGGTTTTATCAACCAGCGCTGCGACTTCTGTGAAAAACTTTCTCTGCGCTACAGACACTTTTAATCTCCATCCTATTCCTTACGAATGTGCAAAACAACTATTTATCTTTGATTTTGTTAGCCGCTGCGAACTGATGCTGGCGGCTTGTTGCGGCTGATTGTTGTGCTTTTTTGTCTATACCCGCTTATCAAAACAAGCGCAAACTGTAGAATGTCCAGTATGCTCTGACCGTGAAAGAGCGATACAAGAATGATTACTGCCACCAACATCAAAGCGAGAACAATTAGGTAGTCACCGATTCTGATTATAGCTTTCTGGAAATGGCTTTGGGTTTTGCTTTCTCCCACCAGCTTTGTTGTCTTGCCGAAATACGTTTTTGCTCCAGTGGCGACAACCAACCCGTTCATCGCAACTTGACGCACAATAGAACCTGAATACCCGACATCAGTAACTTTTTTCTCTACAGGCAAGGATTCGCCTGTCAGCGCAGATTCGTCTAGAAGCAGGTAGTCGCCTTTCATGAGTTTGATGTCTGCTGGAACAATGTCTCCTAGGCGGACTCTAACTACGTCGCCTGGCACCAAGTCTTTCGCGGGGATTTCGCTCCATTTGCCGTCTCTGAGCACGCGGGCTTTCGGCGCCAGTCTCTTTTTCAGCAGCTCTATGGCGTTGTCGGCTTTGTGTTCCTGCCAGAAACCAACTATCGCATTTAGTGTCAGCAGCAGAGAGATAATTGCGAAGTCAGCCCAATGTTGGATAATGGCTGACATAACAACTGCAACTTCAATCATCCATGGGATTGGTCCCCAGAAGTAGCTTAGAAACTTTTGAACAGGATTAACTTTTTTTTCGGGTAATTCGTTTGGACCGTAGCGTTGAAGCCGCTTTTCGACTTCGCTGGATGAAAGCCCTCCCTTACTTGCAGAAAGCTTTTTTAAAAGCTCAGTAACATCGGTTTTTTCGGCTTCTTCAGTGCTTGCCAAGTTTGTTTTCATTCAATTTTTGGATTTGGGCTTTCCACCGCTATTGTGAAAAGCAATTTGATAACAAGAAAGTATTTTTTGAAACTTTCTAAAATTCTTTTTGATTGCGACGTGCCCCCTAGCGTGCCGGATGAATCCGTTTGGGGCGCTTACAAACGGGGATTCTTGACAGTCAGATTATTGTGTCACTTTAAGCTCGTTCAAGCGCACTTTCACGGCTCGCGTTATCTCGCTTCTAAGAGCTTCATTGCTTATGCCCAAGCGTACTCTGCCTATTCTTTCCAGTCTCAGAGCCAACTCGGCGTCTCCTAAGACCTCGCGAATCCACTTCTGGAAGTCTTTACGGGAGTAGTGAAAATTAATCGACAGCACATCAGCAGCCGTCAGTTTCTCAACGAAATCCGTCAAGCTAACCGCTGTTTGTCCAGTTGGCTTTCCGATTTCTAAGTAGAAATGGAACGCTTGGCTCTCGGGAACACTTCTTAGAATCTTGGAAACTAGCTTTTTATTTGAAACTGACCTTTTAAAGGCAGGTCCAATCGCACTTGGTTTGCTTACCAAAACTAAACCCTCTTCAGTACTTGAAAAGTCGACCATATAAAAACCTTATGCACTCTGAAAAATACGGCTTGTAACGCTGCAGATCTTCCGAAGCAGCCTTGATTCATGTGTTTAGCAGCAACCAAAAAAAACACGTGAATCTTTTTGATGCAGGTTAAAATTGTTACTTATTAGGCACAGCTACAAATACTTAAATGAAAGGTCAAGTGGATGTTTTATTCGGATGATTGCATGGGAGCTAAAGTTGATGATAATGCCGAGAACCTGAAGATGTGCTCGTGCCCTGACTGCCCAACCTTTAAAAACTCGCAGTTAAGTGTTGGACTTTTCTGTGCAAAAGGAAAAGCCACGGAAGAGGAGGAAGCCATTTTGCATGCTGGTTGCTTATGTTGGGACTGCATGGTATTTGACAAGTACAATTTGGAGCTGGAATACTACTGCGTGAGAGGAAAATCTGCAGAAATTCCCTAAAAAATGGCTTCCCAACAAACTTGTTTGCTAAAAATTAAAATCGTTGATGCCTTTGAAGAAAATAGAAGTAACTGTAACCAACGATGAAGCGGGCAAAGTTGAAGAGTTGCTTGAGAAGACAGAGCTTGTCTATCTTTCCTCTAAAGTTGAAATTGAAGGAGAACAATGCTACTTCTACTCTATTGTGTTGCCAGATAATTTAGCTGACAAGACCGTGGCAGACATTTCAAGCGTAATTGACTTGCGCCTAAGAGAGAACACTGTAGGTGTCATCCACGTGGAAGGCGCGGTATCCACATATCTGGATAGGCTAAGAGAGAAAGCTGCCAAGAAGCCTACGCCGCCCAGCCCTTTGGAAAGGCTCGTCGAAAGCACCGAGCGCTATACGCGTTTGAGCAAAGACGTTTTAACCATGGCTCTTTTTGCGACAATGATAGCGTTGGCTGGACTTTTTCTGGACAACGTTGCCATCTTGATTGGAGCCATGCTTCTGTCGCCGTTGCTTGGACCTATTAACGCGTTCGCGGTAAACGCGAATCTCGGCAGAATTAAAAAATTGGCGAGGAGTCAGGCTGCTGTTCTTCTTTTGTTAGCCGCAATAATAATTTTGGCTGCTGCAATAACCTTTGCGGCATCGCAGTTTGTAGCGTTACCAGAAAACACAACGCAGATAATAATACGCAGTCACGCAACGGAAACTGACATCATGATTGCTTTAATACTCGGTTTGGCTGCAGGAATAGCCTTGTTTGTAGGGTTCCCCGAAATTCTAGTAGGAGTCGCCATCGCCGTAGCCATAGTGCCGCCCGCTGCCGTCAGCGGAATTGGATTGGCTCTTTTCAACACAAAGCTTTTCCTCGGAGCTTTAGTCTTAACCCTGATTTACCTTTTCGGGCTTCAATTAGGCTCTACCCTGATGCTGAGAATCCGAGGAGTTCTGCCCCGCCGATACTATCAGCAAACTGAGGCGAGAAGACATTCTGCTTACTCAATCCTAATTCTTGCCGTGCTCCTTGCAACCCTCAGCCTAATAGTAATCCTCTCCCAGTTAGCCTAGAAACCGTTGAGTTTGAGAGCTACAAATGTAAAGAATGAAAAATGGTTATTGCGAACTTTAATATTTCACTAAAATACATAATCTCATACGCGTGTTTTTGTAACGGGGTGAGTTTGTGAAAAAGACAGTATTTAGGAAACTTAGAAGCCAAAACCTTATAGAAAACTACAATCGCTTTAGAAAGACCCTTCCGTCAAAACTTCCGAAGAGAGTTTTCATCTGGGATGAAACTCTACTTGAAAGCGAGAACACCCCAACCGTTTTCTTGACATACTCTGAACGAGTTAGACTCGCTAAGTACATGGACGAATTAGGTGTATCAATCATCAACATCGGCTTTCCAGGCTTCTCAGAAGAAGAAAAAGACACGATCAGACGTCTCTCTAACGAAACCTTCACACAAGCAAGATTAGCCGCTTCCGCACGCGCAGAAAAAGAAGACATAGACGCTTGCTTGAACTCTCACATCCAGGAAATTGCCCTATCCACACCGTTCAACCAGCTAAACCTCAAGCATATACTGAAAGCCACACAAGAACAAGTCATAAAGCAAACCGCTGACTGCGTAGAATACGCTAAAAAACACGGCTTCACCGTCAATTTCGTACTTGAAGACGCCTCAAGAACTCCCTTCGAAGACATCTTGAAAATCTATGAAACCGCCATAAAAGCAGGAGCAGACCGCTTGGTAATCGAGGACACTGTGGGCATTTTACGACCTTTATCAACACGCTACCTTATCTCAAGAGTCAGAAATGGACTCTCAGAGCTAACCAAGGACAACAAGTTGTTGTCCGTAAGATGCCATAACGACTTCGGTTTAGCAACTGCCAACACGCTCACTGCCATAGAAGAGGGCATAACTCACCCACAGGTATGCGTCGCTGGATACGGCGAAAGAACAGGGCTTGCACCCATGGAAGAAGTAGTTGTATCCTTAGAGATGCTTTACGGAAGAAACACAGGCGTAGATGCACACAAACTTCACCGCCTAAGCCAGTTTGTCGAAAAAAGTTTCACGTGGCCATTAGCGTTTCAGAAACCGATTGTGGGTGAGGATGCCTTCTCACATGCGTCAGACAAGCAGGTTCAAGGAATGCTGATGCACCCTCTCTCGTACGAGCCGTTCCCCCCGAAAATGATTGACAGAGAAACCACGTTATATATGGGCAAACACCTTGGAGAAGCAGCGGTTCAGGCTTATCTGGATCTCCAGGGAATAAACGCGACTCCTCAACAGGTGGCTGAAATCGCCAGAAGAGTGAGAAGAAGCCAGGAAAGATTAGACAAAGGTGAAAAGATGATTACGTTTTACGAAATCAAAAAATTGCTACGGCAGCTGCGAAAAGGATTAGGCGAAGAAGAGCTCAAACGGATAGTCAGGCAAGTCGTAAAATGAGTTTTCTCCATTGAAACGGACAGTTTCTGCTTATATTGCGTAAAAAGTGTTACCGCGCTCAACTGCTAGCCAAATAGGTAATAATAAAGCTGGTTCCATCTTTACCCAGAGGTGACAAAGAGGTTAACTGTTTGCTCAGGTCGTTGGTCATTATAACTTGGGAATAGGAGTAGCTGGCGATTTTTCCAACATTATCGCCGATTTTCACATATGAATCT
>CAZJQR010000003.1:28112-45048 GCA_964548345.1 uncultured Candidatus Bathyarchaeia archaeon
CGAAGGTTATGGTTCTGAAGTCCGCTAGGGAGGCAATGTTGTCATTTACGTGTGGCCTTTCAAGTATCCATTCCGCCGACAAACGCGAAGAATTATAGATGAAAGTTCTGTAAAACCCTTGACCGCTTGTAACGTCTTGTATTCTTATAGCCCATTGGTCGATATCTGAATTAACCAGAGTTATAGAAGCAGTAATTACATCTCCTGGCGAAACACTAGTGTCTATTCTAACAGCAGTATCGGGCAGCATTTCATACCAAGCAGAATAAAATTCTTTACCATTTACTGAGTCATGCTCAGTTCCAGCTTGAATTAACGTTTTTTCAGAGTGTCCGCCAATGCCAATCCAAGCCGAAGAGTAGGCGTCAGATGAAAAAACTCTTACTCTAGGCACGGTCCATGACGCGTTAATCCCAATCACTTGTTGGCTGGCATCCCCCAAAATCGGAGTAACAATATATCCTGCCCAGTCAGTGCTTGTCAAACCTTGCCCCTGAGAGTCGCTGGAGAACATGGCTAACAGAACGTTGAGGAAATACAGTGAAGCAGCAAGCAGCAGTATCCAAACCACCACTAAAACCGCGACAGTTTTGAATCCTTTCCGTTCTTGCTGCAGTTTGATTCACCTCAAATGTTCGCATAAGAACAAAACGTTAATCTCGCATAAGCCGCAAAACCGCTTCACAGTAACAGGCGCATAGGAATAAATAAACCGTTCCCTAGTGGTATGTTACAATTGTTTTCGTGTATTGCAGCGGTAGTTCACGCCGGGTCGGCATAGGCTTATGTTTCAGAGTGAGAAAGTATGTGCATGTATCATGTGGAGAAAATGAAAAAAAGCGATTTTCCTTTTGCGGTTCAACTCGCCAACACGATGGACTGGAACATGACCACAGAGGATTTCGAGTTCATGGTAAAGCTTGAGCCGCAAGGATGTTTCGTTCAGTTTCAACGTAATGAGCGTGTAGGAATAGCTACAACCGTCAGTTTCGAGAAAGTCGGGTGGTTCGGAAATTTTATAGTCAAAGAAGCCATCAGAGGAGAGGGCGCTGGACGCTTTCTGATAGAGAAGGCAATAGCCTACTTGCAAAGCAAGGATGTGGAAACAATCGGACTTTACGCTTATCCGCATCTAGTCAAATTCTACGAACGCTTCGATTTTAAACGTGATATTGATTTTTTGGTCTTGAAAGGAAAAGCCAAATTTCCCGTAGCTCAAGACAGATTAAAGGCGGCAACGAAGCGCGATACCCATGAATTAATAGAGTTAGACTGTAAATGCTTTGGAGCAAATAGAAAGAAATTGTTAGAACCCATACTTCTTAACAAAAGCAATTTATGCTTTATCTCCCCTGAAAACAGCGAGATTACTGGTTACGTTGCCGCGAAAGTTTATGACAAAATGGCTGAAGTTGGACCCTTAATATGTCACGCGAACCGTGTTGAGGACGCGCTGATGCTCCTTAAAACAATCCTAAGCCGATTAAACGGTTTCGAAGTTTTCATTTATATCCCAAGAAAAGAGACTGAACTTCTTAACATGCTGCACACGGCTGGGCTTAAAGAAGAGTTTTCCTTAGTGAGAATGTTTTTAGGTCCAGCCATCGCCAAAAACTGCATGTACGCTGCGGAATCTTTGGAGAGAGGATGATGCTGAATGCCAGATGACCCTTGCCGAACTCTGCTAGAAAATTTTCTTGAAAGCTCATGGCCATGCGTGAAAGCCATCGTTGAAAAACTTAGAAGCTTCAAAGAGGAGGAAATACAGCGTAAACCAGTATCCCTGTTTCGCTTCAAAAACGGCCAGAAGGTCAACCAGAACGTTGAAGGAACCCGTTTCTTCCTAAGAAGCTCGGTGGAGTATTCAAATCCGCAGTTAACCTTAGAGGAAGTTCAAGGAATAATAGGCGCACGTATGCTCGAAGCCTGCGGAAACCACTTTCATAATTATGGCTTGCATGAGCCAGACGCAAATGACCTCGCAGAAATATGCGAAGCGCTGAAAAAACCGTCTGAAGGGGATATCATCGCGTTTCTGCTGAACACTGACGACATAGAGCCCGACAGGTACTCCATGAACCCTTTGAAAGAATCAGTCGTAGCCAGCGGTCAAAGCGCGTTTCCCGTAGCCTACGTTGGAACAGAAAAGCTCAGTATAGACCAAAAGTTCGTAGACAAGTACGAGGGAAATCTAATCTGTAGACGCGAAACAGAACTTATTATCCGTCAACTTGAAAACGGCGAAGACTCATACGTGGATTTTGTGGACTCGGTGAAATACGAGCAGCTGGAAGAAGTATCAGAAACCTTTGGAATGGATTTAGAGCTTCATGCGCTGCGCATGCCCATAGCAACGTTGCAAGCCGAAAAAAAGGATGATTTGCTACACCATATAATTAGCGAAACCCACAGAAACTGCGAGTCCATCAGTCAAGCGTACAACTGCATGCGAAGAAGCATGGCAAAACGAACAACCTTGCTAACTGTGCCGCATTCAAAGAGGGGTTACGGTTCCAAACGCGCAGCCCGAGGCAAACTGCACTTCGAAGGCACCGAACTGAAAAGCGTCAGCGTCAAATACCGCACCACACGGCTTTACCCGAACGAAATCAACCCGGAAGACGTTAGCGTAGCAAAAGCTGACGACAGCTTCATCGTAACAGGAGAACAACTTGCTGATTACAGCTTTCAGGAAACGCCGTCTTCGCCGCAGTTTTTCCTTTACTCGTTAGGGTCGCCAGAAAACGCTGTGCTGTGGCACGGCATCGGGGCTTTTGCAGCGCCGAAACTGTTGCAGAGCTACATGGCTGTCCGAGATTCTTGCAGAAGAGGAGAAATGATAAGAGATTTACGCCAGAAATACGGCGTATGCACAGAAGTTCCGTTGCAATTCAATCTTGTCCCAGATTGCATGTGGGTTCACCCAGTGCACCGCAACATCGACGCCAGCATCGGCTGCGTGGGGGACCTCAAGGTTTTAGCTGGCAGAGGCATGAAGCTTGAACACCTTTCAGCCTTCAAGTAGGAGCCGCTTGCAATCATGAATTGGCTAGAAAACATCGCGTTTCAAATAATACGTTTGCTCAGAAAGCCTCCCCTAAATAGGATATTGAGGGTGAGTTCTCCTCGCAGTTTTGCGGTTTACTTTAAGGATTTTGATAAGATAGAAGCCGTGAGGGGAATTTTTGGTGAAAAAACATGTGAGGTTCTCCAAAATCTCAAGGTTGACCTCTCATGGTTCGGCGGTTACATGTTTGTTGACAGCTCCAGCGGTCACCTCGTGGTGAGCGCACGCTACTTGCACAGCGGTGACAAAGTGGACATTTACTTGGATATAATTCATGAACTTTGCCATATTAGGCAGTTTCTGGAAGGAAAGGAGCTTTTTGACCCACGCTACAGCTATGTTGAAAGACCCACAGAGATCGAAGCGTACAGTTACACGGTTCAGGAAGCAAGGCGGCTTGGACTCAGAGACGAGCGAATATGCAAGTACCTTAAAACCGAGTGGATGAGCAACGAAGACTTCAAGTTTCTCGCGAAAGCCGTGAACGTTAAATGCCATTAAAACACGTTAAGGGGCCGATGCTAATGCTTCTTGATAAACTTGCAGCATTTTCTGAGCGCAGATGCCCCATGAAAAGTTGTCCTCAACAAACTTTCGACCGTTACTTCCCATTGTCTCTCTCAAAGACTCGTTTGCCAGAAGCTTTCTGATGGCGTCAGCTAACTCGTTGCTGTCTGGCTTCGTCAAAAGCCCAGTTTCCTTATCCAAAACGGCTTCCCCGATTCCGCCTACGTTGAAGGCAACAACTGGCTTGGCGGTTGCCTGCGCTTCTAACAGGGCTATGCCTTGGCCTTCCTGAATTGATGGGAGAACGAAGATGTCGGCGAAGTTGTACACGGCTGGCAGCAGCTTCTCGTTTACGTCGCCTAGGAAAACGAAGTTGCTTGCGAGTTTTGTTTCTTCTATGTGTGAGAGCAGATGCTTTTTTAGGGGGCCATCTCCAACGATGAGAAATAGGGTTTGGCTGTGTTCTTTGACGATGTGCTTGGCGGCTTCAACGAGGTAAATTAAGCCTTTTCGGGGGATTAACCTCCCGACAAAAAGCACGCAGAGTTTGCTGTCTATGCCAATCTGACGCTTGATTGTCTCGCAGGCTTTTGAGGGTTTGAATCTTTGGGTGTCAACGCCGTTGGGTGCTATGCGTATTTGCGTTTTGTCAACGCCGTAGAACTGGACTATTTTCTGGGCAGAGTACTTGCTTATTGTCACGGTTAAAGTTGCGTGCTTGGCGGCTTCCTCTTCGAGCTTTGAAAGCTGCCACATGAAAAAGTTTGCGACTTTTGCCCGAAGTGTGGGAGAACCTGTTTGTGTTGCTTGCACGTATTCGTCTGCGAGAACGCCGTGAACTGTCTGTATGAAAGGTTTCCTTATGCCTTTTCTTCTGAGAGCTCGCAAAAAACCGTAACCGCTGGCTGCGTGAGCCTCGTAAACGTCAGCGTTAATTGTGTCAACTGCGCCTGCTAGGGTGTTGTTGAAAAACCAGTTGTCCACTGGAAAAAGCGCATCTGAGGAAAAGCATGGAACAACACGTACGCCATTGAGTGAAGCGGGTTTTCTGAAGCCTGCTTTCGTGCCGCTGTAAACCGTCACGTCAACCTGATTGCGCAGGCTTTTAGCTGTATCAATGATCCGGCGTTCCACACCTCCGAAGTACAGGTGTGGGGGCTGAGTGTTGAAAACGGCTAGGTTTAGCTTTTTCATTTGTTTGCCCTTCTGAACTGGCGAGGAGTTTGTTGTTGTCTTTATCGCGTTTGATTTATGTAAGCATGTAGTTTGCTTGGTTTATTAGCATTCTAACTTTTTATATTGTGGTTTCTTTTTTAGTGGGTCGAATAAATAAGGGGTTTTTTTGCCTATTTGGGTTTAGACTATGTATTTGCCTGTTTTTTCAAAATCTGTCACGATTTGCATGACGCGTTTAGGTGCGTTGACGGCTTGAAGGGGAATGTTCTGGAGTAGCACCCATGGAGATTCTTGGGCGATCACGGTTGCTATGTGTTTTTCTCCGAAACATGCTTGGACAACCTTGACTACTGTGCGTCTGACTTTGTTTTCTGAAATTTCGCCCAGTGCGTGCAAGTACTCGTGTAGCAGAAGGTTGTAGACTAAGGCGTTCACGACGCGTTTTGTGCTGATTGATGTTTCTACGATTTCGACTAAGGCTCTGTTTAAGACGATGTTGTTTGTTCCTAGCGGGTGATAGGCTCCTAATTGGAGCGGCAGGTCGTCGAGGAAGAGCATCATGCTGCCTCTGCGTTTGTGCAACGCGCATTCCACGGTGTCCTTGACGGTTTGCCAGACTTCGGCGTAGTTTTCAGCGGTTTCGAGGCTGTTGCGGAACCTGTTCGCGGAAGTTTTGTCTTCGCTCAAAAGTTCTGCCTCACTTGCAGGATGACTATTGCGGTTCTTGCCTTTAAACGCATGCGCAATGCGGAAGCAAAACAGATAAATTGGCTGACACGTTTATGATACGCTTGTTATGGAGGAGTTTTTATGGCTGGTTTAGTTCTTGTTCGAGATATCATGTCGAAGGATGTTCAGGTGGTTCGTCCAGACATCATCATCCAAGAAGTGGTGTCTACGATGAGCAAGTTTGACATAAACTCAATCATGGTTGTTCAAAGCGAAAGACCAGTGTGGGCATAATCACAATCCGTGATGTCCTGTTGAAAGTGGTAGTCCAGTGCTTGGCGCCTAGAGCTTTGACTGCTAGGCAAATCATGTCTTCGCCGTTGGTAACTATTGACGAGTCATCCACGGGTGAGGAAGCTGCAACGCTCATGGCGCAAAAAAGGTTAAAACGTTGCCCGTGATGAACGCCGATAAGCTTGCGGGCATTTTGACTTACACGGACATAGTGTTTGAAGTGCCAACCATGCTTTCGGTTCTGCGGTCTTTGCCGAACACTTGGGACCCAGAATGAGAGACTTGCGATTGAAGTTGCCGGTGACGCCTCTCAGAAGAGGATCTTGTCGCCATTTGTACGTGAAGTAGAGATCTTGGCTCAAAATCATTTCAGATCCCTGTGTTTTCTTTATGCCTTTCATGCTGATATAACAGTTTCTACCGAACTTGCCCTCACTTCAGCGCTCGCTATAGATAGAAATAATTAGGCTATTTGCCCTTTCAAGAAAGTGGGGTGAGTTGAGTATTCGTCTTCCTGAAAAATTATTAGGTTTATTTGTAGTTTTTTCTTTCTGAGCATTTGCTTTGTGCTCCTATTCGAGGCCGAATTTTCCATCCCTTCTGGTGAAAGTGTTAAGATAATGCCTTTGGGAGACTCCACAACAGCAGGAAGTCCAGGCTGTGCAGGTTACAGAAAAAAACTTTACTTGGACTTGATTAACTCTGGCTTCAACGTGGATTTTGTAGGATCGCAATCAGCTGGTTCTGGTTTTGACGCGGATCATGAGGCACATGGCTGGCAAACAGCCTCATATTTTAATTCTCAGCTTAATGGTCCAACGGGTTATTTGTTATCTGCCAATCCACCCGACGTAATCCTTTACCACATAGGCACAAACAGCCTTGGCGGCAGTGATGTTGTAGCTTATGCTCTAGCAACTAATGAGACTCTAAGAATAATCTACGAGTATGACCCAGACATAACCATTATACTGGCAAAGATAATCTTGACAACCGATAATGCTCGAAATATCCGAACGCACAACTACAACCTGTTTCTTGAAGAATGTGCAAAGTACTGGTCAGATAATGGATATTCTATCATCGTCGTAGATATGGAAAACGCTTTGGTCCCTGATTTGTATCCAGCAGGAGATTTGGCTGACAATGTGCACCCAGCCACTTCAGGATATGAAAAGATGGCGGACTTGTGGTATAACGCTCTGAACGAGATATTGCCCGTAGGAGACTAGCGTGAGCTAATAATTTTTAGAAATCCATTTTCCTGTTAGGTTAGAAATTAGAAATTGATTGGTCTCTTTCGTTTATGCAGTAGAAGGAAGTCTGGGGTATTGACAATAAAGACTGCAATATTCATAAATTGAGCGCGCTTGTTAACCTCTTTTTGAGGAGTTCAAATTGCTGTAGCGGAGCAGTTCTATTGTCTGTCGCTGCGGTGGCTGTTGTAGGTGCTGGGCTGCTGTTCTACTTCAAGAAACGCAAACACTAAACAAAGGGATGTCTTTGTTGTGGGCGAGCCATAATCTGGCAGAATACGGAGCGAAGGCTTGGAGTGAGTGTAGCAAGCGGGTCTATGCGGTCTGCCGAGCCAATGGAGAGGGAACCAGATTTTGCAGGAGCGAGCGAACAACTAGCATTAACTGTTTTCCTTGCTCGCACCGTTTCGCGCGCTAGGAATTGAGACTTTCTTCTTTTGGTCTGAACCGAAAGCGTCACTTGAGGAAATACTTAGGGTGCTAGTTCCTGGTGGTCGGTTAGTTCTTGAAATGTCTTACAATAAAGATGATGGAAAAGACCATGCTAAACAGATAAAAAAATATGATTTGAAACTGTATAGTGGAGAAGAAATGAGGAGATTATTGAAAGACTCTGGGTTTGGTGACGTTTGTATTGATTACTACAAAAGCTTGTGGCTTCCCTTCAAAGGCTATGTCGTTCCTAAAGGTATGATTGTGAAAGCAGTAAAAGGGAATACTGACATACTACGCCTATAACGATTCGGGAGACTTGGGAGATTTTTTCACTGGTTGGGTTGGATTAAATGGCGCGCACGTGTTGTGTGTGTGATTAAAATTTAATCTTTTTCTCAGCTGTTCTCTCATCTTATATGTCCCTTCTCTCTCTGCTCCGCTCTCTGCTCTCCTCTCACAAACATAACGCACACTACATAGCAAATACTAAATCCAGATTACTTGAGCCTCATCAAGCTAACTCGCATAGACTTTTTACCAAGTTTTTGACAATTATTATTTTGGTGAAAAAGCCCTTGTTTCACTCAGCCGTTGAAGCATCACAAAAATCATGGTTCGCCTACGAACCTTTTACACTTCTTTCGACGTACAAGAGTTTTCAAAAGAACTTCATTAGTCTATACGCTCCTTACGAGTATCTCGTAAAACGGTATAGAACTGCCACAAAAAATCAGGTCTTTCCAATTACTACCGAGTACCTTGATGATAATTTGGAAGTTACCGAGGAAAACGTTGCCCTCTTACGAAACGCTATTGAACTCTGGAGAAACGCCACTCAAACGACCGATGCAATTGCTCCAATACTCTTTCACTACTCATGGCATTGTTTCAACTCATTCTTTGCATACACTTTTTTCAGATGGAAACGTCCGCATAGCAAATCTCACGGAATTCATGTTTCAAATTTGAGTGATGACGTCGGAAAAATTATGATTGATATATCCAAGAAAGACGGAATATTCCAGAGAGTAGTTGATACGTGGTCTTGCCTTGGAGGTTCTTTGGCTCTTTCGGAATATCTGCCTATGTTTGAAGGCGATGAGATTGGATTTCAGATTAACCAGATGCCTTTGTTCAAAGAAACTAAGTGTTTAGAATTAGCCCAATTATTAAGATTCAACCCATACGAATACGAACGTGAGTATTGGAAGAGATTTGGCAGAGATAAATTAGTTCACAATCCTTCTTTTAGCAACTCAATGGGTACTCCCACTAAAATTATGCAAAGCTATCTGACATTGTTTGTTGCTTCCTCTGTTGCAAGGTATCGTCCAGTTCTCTGGTCGTCTATTCTTGCTGGTGAAACAGAAGAAAAAGCACTTTTTGCACTTGCTTATAGAAACGCATTATTAACTTACGCAGAATTTGGAATTAACAGCAATAGTTTCATTCATAGACTGAGTGGTTTCATAAATGATTTAATGAACGGCAAGTTTGAACTTAAGCATTTGCCATTGACATAGTTAAGACCGTTGGTGGGGCTAAAGACTACTAATACCCGTAATTCTAGGTTCCCCATCTTTCTTTTCATTTCGCAGATACTTGGCAAGCAAAAGAGCCTCTTCATTAATCAATTTGTCTACTGTCTCTTTTGCCGTATCTTATTCTAGCGCGCGCTGAATATTGCCTTCACTTTCAAATAGGTTGTTTAATCCCTCATCTAAACTGTCAGCTTCATATTTAGAGATGTGTTCTCTTGCCCATCTTGAGACGTATCACAAGATCAGTCACAACAATAAAAATTTAGTAAGTTTTTTGCTGCTTTCTGTCTTGTTCTGCAATAGCCTTTCGCATTAAGTCTTGAATAGCTTCGAGTCCATTTCCGTTGTAAAGTGGGTCAACGACCTTATTTAGAAACTCGAAGCTCAATTCCAAGTGTTCTTTCCATTTTTCTTTTACTGTTGAAGCTTCTTTCTCCATGTCTGATTCTATCCTCATACATTTCTTCTGCAATGCATCTAACTTTCTGGACAGTTCCTGCTTATCCTCCGACGACAACTCTTTTCTTACATCCCTTTGAGGTTTATTCAAATCGGACAAATATACGCCTCCCAAATCTCTGAGACCTTCTAAGACAATCTTAAAGAAATGTTTCTCTGCTTGAAGTAACATGCCTTGTTGTTGAACAAGATTTTCTACCGCCTTTTTTCTTTGCTCAGAAGATAGCGCGCGCGAATAGGCGAAGCTTTACGGCTAAGGTGGACATGGCTAGACATTGAAAGGAATATGCTGACGCTGGATGCTCCAGAAAAACATGGACGACCTCGCGCTTGCAAAGTATCATCCAAAGCTCGGGATGCTTCAGTTATTGCCCAAGAAAAACGAAATGATCTTTGGCGGAATCAATCCAAAACATGCTCAACAGACCTTTAAAAACATGCGACGAAGATTAGCCAAAAAACTTGGTAACCCGAGACTCGCAAAAATCCCCTTTCATCTCATAAGGAACTGGTTCGGCACAATGGAATACCACAAGAAACCGGATATACTCCACGTGCAAAAACTGCTTGGACACAGAAACGTGTTAGCAACTCAGATCTACATCAACTTAGAACAGGCATTATTTAGAGAAGCGAACGACGAGTATCACGTCAAAGTCGCTGAGACAGTTGAAGAAGCTACAAAGCTAATAGCAGTCGGCTACGAGTACGTTTCTACAATGTACGACAAGCAGATCTACAGAAAACGGAAATGACATGGAAAAGCGGTGTATTTGATGGGAAATAGATGTATTTATAAAGAAATCCTACTTTATAAGAAAGGGTATTTAAACGCGCTAAAAAAGAAGGGAAAGTAATGCCAAAAGTTAAAGCCACAATAAGCATCGAAAACGTCGTTGCCTCTGCAACTTTGAACCAGAAAGTTGATTTAAACGCGGTGGTGAAAGGGTATCCAGGTGTGGAGTATCGTCCGGAACAGTTTCCTGGACTCGTGTTCAGATTAAAAAGACCGAAGACTGCGACTCTGATTTTTAACTCGGGAAAGATGGTGTGCACAGGAGCTAAATCCGAGAAAGAAGCGCGCAGAGCCGTTATGAAAGTAGTCAAGGAACTGAAAAAAGGCGGAATAATAATCATCAGCAAACCAGAGTTGAAAATACAGAACATCGTAGCCTCAGCAAGCTTAGGCGGCATGATTGACTTGGAGAAAGCGGCTTTTACGCTTGAAAAGACAATGTATGAGCCTGAACAGTTTCCCGGCTTGATCTACAGAATGAGTGAGCCAAAAGTTGTGATTCTGCTGTTTGCAAGCGGAAAACTGGTTTGCACGGGAGCCAAAAAAGAACAGGACGTTTATGACGCAGTGCAAAAACTGCACGTGCTACTGGAAGAGAAGAAGCTACTCTTCTACGATTAAGCTTTAGCGCTCCTATCTTCTACTATTTTTTGATTTGCTTCCGAATAGTTTTGAGACTTTCTTCGTCGATAGCGCCTATTTCGTACAGCGTGTTGGCCACTTCGCTTATTTTGAGCAGCGTGTGAATCTTGATTCCACTTTTTTCAAGTTTTTCTTTTCCGCCTTCTTCTCTGTCTAAGAACGCCACTGCTTCTTTCACCACTCCGCCTTCAGCCCTTATGGATTCGGAGGCTTTTTTCAAATTTAAGCCTGTGGTGACCAAATCGTCAACCAGCAGAACGCAGTCTCCAGAAACGAGTATTCCTTCCACTCTTCTTTGCCTTCCATGATGGCGAATGCCTTTGCGCACGTACAGAAACGGTTTTTTCAGGTTGTAAGCGATTTGAGACGCGAAGGGTATTCCCGCAAGGGGAACACCTGCAATCCTGTCAAAGTTTTCTAGGCCTATTTGGCTGGTTATGTATTCGCCGTAGAAATCGCAGATTTGCCTGAAAGCGTCTGGGAAACTCGGCACGACTCTAAGGTCTATGTAGTATGGGCTGGCTTTTCCGCTTGCAAGTTTGAAGACGCCGAATTTTAAGGCGTCTATTTTGTGCAGGATCTTGGCTATTTCAACCTTCCTTGTTAGGTCTGTTTTTTTGGTGGTCAAGTTTTCACTTTCTTTTTGAAACTTGGTAGATCTTGTTGAGTTCAGGAATCAAGCATGCGGTTCTCGGCAGTTCCTTTTTTAAGATGGCGGCGAACTGCTGCTGGTAAGCCGTTGAGTTTGTGTGGTAAGGCACGGCTACCTGCGGTTTTGTTAGCTTTGCGATTTCGAAGCCTGTTTCCGGTGATGTGCCTGGAGCGATTCCCACGGTGCAGAAGACAACGTCAAATTTTTCCTTTTCGCCGATGGCTGCAAGCTCTGGGTAAGGCAGACTGTCGGCGGTGTGGAAGATTTTTACGCCGTCTTCGCTTGTGATTATGTAGGTTACTGGTTCGGCTGCGGGGTGGTTGCATTTTTCCGCTTTTACGGAGACTTCGCCGATTTTGATTTCTTCGCTGGGGCGGATTTGCTGCAGTTTTGCTGGGGGGATGGCGTGTGTTAAGCGTTGTGTGGAGGCTGGGTCAGCTATGATGGTGCAGCCTGTGGCTTTTTGGATTTCTGTTATTAATCGTGGGTCTAGGTGGTCATAGTGTTCGTGGGTTATTAACACGGCGTCTGCGTTGGAGAAGCTGCGTGCTCTTATGTCCACAGGGTCTATAACAAGCGTTTTCGAGGGGGTTTTGATGAGTACTCCTGCGTAATGGTTGAACCAGACGAACAGGATGGCATTTTCTTCTGGGTTTTTATCGATGGGCATAACTTGGTTCCTCACATGTCTGTATTATTGTTGTTTGGTATTAAAGACGTTTTGTTTGCAGAACTGCTGAGCGATTTTTTTGTCTATGCCCCTTATTTACTATAAATAGCTGTGACTGGTGCTGGCTAGCTGCTCGGAGCAGTCTATCCCCTACCGCAAAATTGAAAAACCCCGCAAACCATTAAACACAAACTAACAAGGTGAACGCCAGCCATGGTAAAACTGAACAAAACCGACAAACTCATCGTAGACGCGCTGAAAAGCGGAGAACTAACCCTTCAAGAAATCGCCGATATAACAGGCGAAAAACCCAAGAAAATCTTCAAATCCCTCCGCAAACTCTTCGAAAACGAAATGGTTGACACCAAAGCCCGCAAATACAAGCTCCTCGACGCTGCAAAAGGTTCCTAAAAGAAATAACCAGTTTCTTGTTGCTGTCTCGTTACAACCACACATATTTAAGAAACCCCGCAACATAAAGTAAATCAACGAAAATTGACTTCACACTAAACAGCGGGAGGCTTCAAACAAGGCAACACACGCTTGCACGACAAAAAGGGAGCAATCAATTTTCAACCATAAATTCGAGATGTAGTTTTTGGAAGAGAACACGCCAAGACGGAGAATATTCGCCTCTAAAAAGAGGCTTTTCTGGATAATTCTTATCGCAATAATAGCCGTAATCGTCGTGCTCACCGCCCTTTGGATAGACCTTCAATGGTCCATCGCCATACAAGTTTACCGCCAAAAAGCAAACCTGGACTGGTTCGAAATAACCTTCTACCACGGCTACACTTTTGTCGCAGCAGCCCTTTTCGCATCGCTGCTCATCAACCCCATCCCCGGGCACAGCGACCTCTGGCGGTTCACCAACTCATTCCAAAAACCTTTCTACCCGTCAACTGAACGTTCAGAACCGCACACGGCTCCACCTTCATCAACTATGAGCAAAACACGCTGGGTTCTGTGGCAACTCATCAAGTGGACAGGAGCCTTCAGCATCTTCGTCGTCACCCGCGGAACCCTCCCGTTAATCGGCAACGTCATGAACCCGATAATGATGGCCACAACGGGCATCGGCAGCTGGGCAAACATCGGCAGAATCTTTGTACTGCCGCTGGCACCCGCAACTGGAGCGGAATTTGTGGCGCTCATGCCCTCCATGGAAGCCCAATACCGAATCTTGCAGGCTGTGCTGCTCACGCTGTTAACCATCTTGATCATAAGACTAATCCTCCGTTCGCTCACAAACTTCAACGCCAACAACGTTGCGGCGTGGGTACGTCAAATCGTGCTCGTTTTGGTGATTGTTGTTTTCGCTGTCATAATTGATGCTCCATACTGGCTCATGAACGTCACAACGCCCTACTTGTACGGCGCCACGTGGACTCTGCTGCTAGTTTTCGCGTTCGTTTATGTGTACCTTAAAGTTTTCGGACTGAAAGTTGTTGAGAAGCGGGGGTCTCGAAGTTTGCTGTTTAAAGCCGTTGCGGTTTTGCTTGCCGGAACGTTGGTTGTTCAGTTGGGCGCTCTTGCGCTTTTCTCTTTGAACTGGAACAACAATTATCTGCCGTATGAATGGTACCCGCAAACGCAGAAAGAAATCACCGTGACACGGTGGGCAGCAGGATTGGACGGAATCAAAACAGGATCCGTCCTAAGCCTACCCACAAGCAATGCCTCAACCATCCTAAGCCTAGTAAGACAATGGGACCAACAAGCAGCCTCAGTCACAATGACCAAAGAGATAGGCGCATACAACTGGATGGGCCTAGCCAGTTCCCAGATAGTGTTTTTGAACAACACCGAATACTGGGTTTCCCCCACCACCCCCACCTTCCCAGCCACAGACTGGATCAGCGAACATTTAATTTACACCCACGCAGCGAGGGTCATGGTGATTAACACGCACACCGGCGCAGAAGTGCCCACGCAACAAGCCTTCGGCGTCAACTCTGAACCCTTGATTTACTACGGTGAACCCACAACCGCCGGTGTAGGCGGTTTCGACGGCGACGTCTACGTCCACATCCCTGGCTACGACGAAGTGCAAAACGTGTCCTACAGCGGCGCGGCGGACTACACGCTGACTGGATGGCAGAAAACAATGCGGTTCATCTTCGCCGAAGGCCAATTCGGCTTTGCCTTCTCAAGCTACCCGATTGACATGCTTTGGAACAGGGACATCTTCAACCGTGTAGACAGCATTCTCATTCCCGGCCTCTCCATGGACCCAGATGCGTATCTGGCTTCAGATGGAAAAAACATCTACTACACGGTTCAAATCTACGCGGATTACCCCCTTCAATCCGGTTTCTCAGCCAGCCCCTACTTGAGATTTTTCGGTGTGGTTTTGGTAAACGTGTATGATGGAACCATGCAGGGTTACACCGTTTCTGACCTGATTGGCTCAAACAGCTCAGACTTCCTGACCGAATTCTACAGCAAATACTACAGTAGTTGGCAGAAGGCGCCAAGCTGGCTGGAGTCTCAGTTAAGATATCCTGAGACGCTTCTCGGCACACCTACGGTTCAGGGACAACTAGATTACGACTTTTACTACCACGTTAATGATCCGTTCGTGTGGCGGTCGGGGTCAGAGTTCTATGAACGTCCGTCAGGCACCCTTGTGCATTATATTCCTTGGGCTATAGGCGAGAAGACTTATCTTGTTGGGATGCAGCTGGCTCACTTCAGGAGCGCTTCTAGTAAGAACTTGGCGGGAGTGTACATCGCTTATGGAGGGGACAAGCTGGGTCAGATCGACCTGTTCCAGAATCCCTCCCTTTCAACGACGTTTATTGGTCCTGCCGCTGCCGAGAACGCGCTTACCACCAATCAGGAGGTGAGGACGCAGCTTACGCTTTTGCCCAACTACAGGTTTGGGTCTTACTTGCTGTATTCTGTGGCGGGAAGTCTGGATTATTTCGTGGCGGTGTACACTAATCCCGGAACCGCTGGAGTTGTGACGCAGCTTCCTTTCATGACTGCGATAAATCCGACCACGGGAAACGTTAGTGTGGGCCCAGATGCCGCTGCAGCGTACTATAACTTGATTGGGGTCAACCAGACTGTGACGCCCAGTAACAGCACGAAGGCGCTCATCAGCGAGATTGCGTCCTTAGCCGCTTCCCTGAACTACACTGTCGTTGATGCGACTTCGGTCAACCCAACCGTGTGGATACAAACCAGCACGGTCTCCCTCAGCGCAACAGGCTTAAACCAGACCGTCGAAGACGTCTCCAGCTTCCTAAGCACGTACGGACCGGGAAGCGTGGCAAACACGGTCTACGAGTGGATGGACAACTCAGGCGTAAACGTCGGAGTAATCAAAACTCGCGGCAGCACCATCACAGAACTCTACTACATCACCATAACAACGTAGAAAACGCTTTATTGGAAAAGGAGCCTCGAGCGGGCCTTGATCCCGTGGCCTGCTGCCTGCAACATATTTAATTATTACTAGCCCTAATTTCTTTCTCCGAAAATGGTTAGGTGCCTCCGTAGCCTAGCCGGTAGGGCGTTAGCCTTGTAAGCTGAAGGTCCTGGGTTCGAATCCCAGCGGAGGCTCCACAATCAACGTTTTAAATACGCAGAATACTACTTCAAGAACACAATGGACGCGCAGATTATTTGGGAATTGCTCAGCCAAGCTCATGTGTGGCATAAAACACGAAATAACGGCATAACGATAAAGCGAACAGCCACGCCAATACCGGAAATTAACAATAAGATAGCTTATCTTGCCGGTGTCATAACCGGTGACGGCAGCTTAAACAGTTCCAAACGGAAAAAAGGCGGCTACCACTACAGAATACAAATAGTAGGTCCCGAGGGAAGCTTGGAACGCATAGCATGTTTATTCAAGGAGCTATTCAACTACAAACCAGCCGTTCACAGAGACAAAAGAAAAGCAAACTGCTACCTAATAAACATCAGCAGCGCAGCAATATTCTTCTATTTCATCAAGCTTGGTTTCGCTTCAGGAAAAAAAAGAAACATCAAAGTCCCCGCGACAATAGCCGCAAACCCTGTACTCTCTAAACATTACCTGTTTGGACTAATAGACACCTACGGGCACGTTTCCCGCAACAGAATCCATCTGAAACAGCGCGAAGAAACCTTTCTAAAAGAACTAGTCCACCTCATAGAAAAGCATTTCAACATAAAATCGAACCCTCCAAAAGTCAACTACACCGAAGGCAAACCATTATACTACATAAGATTCCCTATAGGCGACTTGCACCCAGAATTCTGAAATCTGGCTGAGCTATCGAGGCGCATAGCACAATACGAGTGCACCTAGTAAATAAAAACTTTCACACACAAATCCCATCCACAAAACCCTTATAGCGCAGGACGCAATCCTTATATTAGCGGAACTCGCTTCTAAAACAATCCAGCAATATGGATGTGCTATCAAAATGAGATGCAACTCCGCGCCAGCGATGATGCAGGAGTGAAGGGTGAATGAGCTATCAAGCTCAAAATGACACCATGCATAGGCCAAACAACGACGCACCAACGTAAGGTGTTCATCAAACGCCAAACAGACACCACCAAACGGCCCGACCACGCAAACGCCGTCTGGAGGATGGCTCGGCTTGAGAGCCGATGAAGGGCGCGGCAAGCCGCGATACCGCCCCGGGTAGGCGCATGCAGCCTTAGAACCGGGGATACCTCAATGGGACTTCCCACTTTGACTCTTCGGAGTCACGGTGCTCCTTTACGGAGCGGGAACCCCCCGAACGGAAGCATCTTAGTAGGGGGAG
>CAZJQR010000004.1:0-44736 GCA_964548345.1 uncultured Candidatus Bathyarchaeia archaeon
CGAAATAAACAAGCGAAATTTCGTGGCGTTGAAGTATTGAGCACTATTATCGCTGTAACCATGCTTTAAATCGGTTTGCCCCTTGCTGAAATAAAAACTTAATAGCCTAAATGTTTGGGGTATTTCCGTTACTGCTTCCGTTGGGGATAGGTTGAAAAAAGGGTTCTAGGCGCAAACGTTATATTCACCTGTATTATAGAAAATCACCCAAGAGGGGGAAAAATGAAGACAAAAGTCTTAGCAATTAGCCTTCTTGTACTTTTAACAGTTGTATCCTTTGGAACTATTATAACTGCTCAAGGTGCTGCTGGAGAAGGAGAATGGATCACAAACTACACTGTGGAAGACCCGACGACAGGACAGCTAATGGTAGAAGTGAATTTTGACACAGGAGAAAACCAAACGCTATCTTCGATATTTGCAGGCTCAGAGCTGGCAGTAACCTTTACGGTCGATGTGTCCGTGACTTCACCGAACACCATCTTAAAACTGACGACTAGCATGCTACATTCACAAAGGGAAGACGTATACTGGAAGCTCGTTTCTCAAGATTATGAGCTTGTAGCCTATAACCCTAACGAACAAAGGGTGCAGTTCTACCAAGCTAAGGGAAAACTAACCCTGACACTGTACGGCAGGGTTCCCATAACCGTAGTGCGCGACATACCGGTACAGTACTTGGTAGTGACGCTGTACGGTCCAGCCGGCGAAACTTTGGATAACATTAAAGTGAGAGTGGTAACTGCCGCAATGGACGAATTCGACACCATTTATGCGCAAAAAGCAGAAAAGCTGCAGTCACTTAAGGACAATGGCGTAGCCCCAGGATACATCGAACTCTACGAAAACGTTCTCAACGAATCCAGAGTTCAAGCAGAACAAGGCAACGTTGAAAGTGCTATTGGTATGTTAAATGCACTATCCGTCTCCAACGAGCCAGCTTCATCCGCGATAGAAGGACTCTTCCTGCCATTGATTGGAATTCTAGTAGCTGTGTCAGCAGTGTTAGGATTCATGTTCATACGCGGCAGGGGAAAAATGCAGTATGTTCTGATGGTACTCGAAGACCAAATTAGAGATCTGGAAGGTTTGACGCTGAGGGCATCTAGGGTTGATAGGACTATTTCAGCGAGCTTGGACAGTGTCAAAGACAGGCTTAAAAGCTTAGTTGGGATGTGAAAACATGAAAATATATCAAAACAGCGTGCAATTGATAGGGCTCGGCTCGGCAGGAACTAACATCGTAGAAGCTTTCTTGAAAAACGAGAGGACAACGGAACTTTTAAAAAGAGATATTACACGACTTTCCCTTTTGGCCATTGACATCGCCGATCCTGAAATCAGAGCCCTGCAAGAAAGCTATGTCAAATTTTCAGAAAAAATGATTAAGGAGGGCATACCCTCTGAAAGGCTGCGACTAATTGCCCAATCAGTCAAGTTTCCAACCGCCGAAGCAATGTTTGACTTCATTAACCAAAAATATAATGAATATCTAGTTAAAGAAGGAGCCAAACTTAACTTTCACCCATGGCTTGATTCAACAATGGCCATACCTCCAATGGCAGGAGGCGCTGGTAGAAGAAGAGCACTAGCGAAGGCAATATACGCTCTCAACTACTATCAACTCGGCATAATCCGAAATTTCATAAACTCATTCAAAGAACAAGCGCTTTCCTCAATAATCACCCCGACCGTAATCGTAATATATGGCTTAGGCGGGGGTACTGGAAGTGGCGTATTTTTAGAGTTCACTCGGCATCTGCGAAAGGTCTTAGGATCTGGTATACCAATCATAGCTTTTGTGATAGCTCCATGTAGCGGAGACGACCCACCGGCAAAGGGATGCTCGGCCTTCACGGCTATGAACGAACTGTCTCTAGTGTTGAATAAGGAATATAATGAGTATGTAACCGATACCTATGGTGAATTCTATCGGAATCCTTTGAATGCACTCGTTTACTTGCCGCTACTGCCCGCATACAACAAGGTAGGTAACATCGTTGAGGCCCGAAGAGAGATGGATGAAATGATCGTGGAAATGCTCTATGTTCTAATGGACTTTGATTTAGCTGACCTATTAGGTGGAATAGGGTCAGAAGTTGGCCTCACAGATAATAGCGTCCACACTCTAGGCATGGTAAAAGTAGTATATCCGCTGGACAAGTACATTTCAGCTTTCAAAATAGACTACGAAAAGAAACAACTACTATATGAGCTAAGAAAGGAAAAACTCGACATCTTGGAGAGAATTAATAAAATAATTGATGGTAATAATGAAGAAACACGGAAACTCTACAAAAACTACCTCATAAAGAGCGGCACTTACGACGAAGAGAAGTTTGAAGAGAAAATCAAGGGAATCATTTATGGCAATCCAAGGCTTGAAGAAAACCTGGCATTACATGTTAAGGGTATAGAACTCCAATCGAAGAGTTGGATAAAGGAACTGATGGGTTACTTAACAACCATCGAGATGATGGGCAAGATCGGACCAATAGAGAAAGCCATAATAGACTTGACGCTTCACAAAAAGGGATCCAGAAGAAGAGACAACCTGGAAAGTTTACTTACTAATTTCACGAAAACATACCTTGATTTCCCCGAAAGCAAGGCTTCTATCTTTGAGCGTCTGGAACAGCTAATTCCCAGTTCGCAAGTCTTCACAGTAAGGCAGAAAAAGATTCTGGAGGATTTCATGAATCTTTCAGAAGTTGCAGACAAATCTCTCAAAATCCTTAGGTTTTACGATGAAACGAGGTATTTTGCTGAAGCCTTAATCAGATACTACGAAGTTCTTCCCGACTCCAAGGCTGAATTGGAAGAATTGAAAAAAATCAAATCTGAATTGGCAACTCTCTACCTCTTAGTGCAGTTGATGCTTAGAACCCCATTCGATGAAGCAAAGATTATCGACGAATACCATACCTACCTAAATGAAATCATAGAAAGATACATCGATAAAAAAGGTGTTGTCGACTGTGAACTACTGAGAATAGAGGAGTCAATTAAAAGGAAAGAATTCGATAGATCAAAGCAGCAACGCGAGGTTAAAAAGATCCTCAGCATGAAAAAATACGCTAGAGAACAACTAACTAATATTGAAAGGGACATAAAAAGAATTCAAGAAGAACATGCCTACGTCTGTTACGAGCTTGAAAAAGTGGAGAGCATAATCAACTTATATGATCAGCTAGCCAAAAAAATTGAAGTTACTTCAGATTATCGGAAGAGATTGAACAAGATAGTAGATCTGTACAATGAATATGCACAGAGAATTACTGAAATAACCCAACCTAAAAATTACTATGAAAAATCCGCGGAAATCACTGAAACAGAGAAAATAAAAATAATCTTCAAAATACTAACCGAACAAGAGGAGACTCTTACTGAAAATAAAATAATCAAAGACATACTGGACATGCAACATTATAAGGATTACATAAAAAGCCTAATACGAGTTTTCAAAACACCGAGCGTCATGGGATTCAAACCAACGTACAAATCAGATTACATCTGGGTAACTGTAGAAGCGCCTCCGAAGCTATGGGGCGAAGATCTATCACAAGATCTATACACCGCACTAGCAGCGTACGTCACAAGCGAAGTATCAAGAACAATAACAGTTCGAGTGATTGAGTCTCGGGAACCATGGGTAACAAGGATTCTAGTTGTGGGCGGCAGAGCAAAACCAGAACATCTTGAGGCATATGATGAGATGCAACTGCTTTACAGCAAGTCAAATGATTTCGAAAGGCATCTTTCGCGTTCGTACCTACTCGAGCACGGAGTTTCAGCAACGCAGCTCATTAATAAGATAAAAAATGGTTACCAACCGAAAAAAGAAGTCGCCGCTGAAAAGAAGTAGCCGTCAATCTGCGCCTAAACTCTTGACGATAACCCGCCATTCATCCTCTTTTATTGAACCCTTTTTTACTACGAAGCTCTTTATAGCCCTCACTTTTTTCTCCATAGAGGCGAACATTCTTGTTACGTCAAAGCCTCCAACGAACATGACTAAGTCTATTCGGTCATTGCCGTCTTCCACGTATATGGGTTCACTTATGAAGATGGATTGGAGACTTGCTTTCTCTTTAAACCAGTTGGCTATTTCCAGTTCAATTTTTCCCCTTGAAAGTTTTTCCTTGAGCTGAAGAGGCAAACGGAGAAGAACATAAAGCACCGACGCGGTCGACAAGTCACATTTCAAAAGAGGAGTGGACATCGCGGAGTTCAGTATGTTTTTGAGGGAGCCGTACATGCTGAAACTGGCTCCTGCAGCTGATAGAACCGTGTACATTCTAACATCAAAAGCCCTAGACAGCTCAGAGAGTTCTTGAACAAACGTTACTTTAGCCGCCACTATTTCTAGCAGATAATTGAAAAAACTGTTGCCCTTTAGCACAGAGCCGCTTCTGTCAACTCCCACGTAGCTTTCGAGTTGATCCCTGTCCAGAAGCAAAAGAGATGCAAACCCTTTTGATGCACACAATCCAAGAGATGAAAAAGCATTAAAGTGGACGTCGGAAACTTGCATTTGGGAAGGCAAAACACCGAAGGCTACAGTGTCTGTGTTCCATTCTTTGAATTGTGAAATCAAAGCCGGCAGTAAACCACTGCCAACACCATCCCATAGAGAGGAAACTATCACAGCGCCACTGTCGATAGGTTTATCTTTTAGCCGTGCAATAAGAGCGCTGTCGTTCTCAATACAGGGCAAAACTTGGAACCAAAAATGAGTGTCAATGTTGAGGTCCAACCCCAAAATGTTGTCTGGATTGAGACGGGATTGGCTCCATTCAGCAATGTCTTTGCTGAACTTGTCGATAAATATGAGTAGAGGCTCATCTTTCTTTTCCGCTAAAGACCCCCTTAGAAGAATCTTTATCGAATATTCCCCTATGCATATTATAGTTGGCTTATGAAAAGATGGCTTGGGAGGTTCAATATGTTCTTCTGGATTTTCAACAGAATCCAGACTGGGTTCAGGTTCGCTCATATCCTCGCTAACCATTTTAGTTTTTCACGTAAACTTTAAGAATAGTTTGGCAAGATAAGGTTTTAGGTTAATGCACTTAACGTCGGGGGGAGTTGCGGAGATTGGGAGTTGGAGACTGGTTTAGAAGACGAGGGCAAAAAAAGAAGGAGAAAAACGGCGGACCTGAACCAGAAAAATCAGCAGAGCCTTTGGATGAAGAAACAGAACAGTTGGCTCCAGAACCCTCATCGGAAGAGAGGGAAGAATCCACTCCAACGCCCGAACCTGTGGCGGAAGAGAAGGAAGAATCAGTTCCAGAACCCCCAACACAAAAGACAGAAAAAATGACCCCTAAACCCGTAGCAGAAGAAACAGTTCCAGAAGCATCTGAAGAGACAGACAAACTAGCCCCAGAGGCTGCCGCTGAGGAAAAAGAAGAGCTATCCACAGAACAGCCAACCCAAGAAGCGGAAGAAACAACCCCTGAGCTTGCAGCGGAAGAAACGCAAGGACTTGGTCCGGAGCAACCGATAGTTGAAAAAGTGGAAAGACAAATGCCCTCGATGTGGAAATTAGCATTTCGGGGCAGATCCAAAAAACGAAGGCAAAAAGTGAAAGACACAAAACAAGAAATGAAAGAAAAGCCAGAAGAGATCGAGAGGAAAGCCAAGAAAGAGAAGAAAGTTAAGAAAGAGAAAGAAAGCGCGCCTGACCCAGAATTTTTCAAGCTCCTGATTTTGCCGCTTACACTCGCCAGCATGCTTTTAGGATTATCAATAATGCCGCTTTTTCCACAGCCATTACCTACCATTCTAGCTTTTCTGATAGCTTTTCTCACATACAAGAAACCAAGAATAGGTATGCCCATCGGCGGCTTGACTATCGGGCTAGGCTTGATGTATAATCTGGCTCAAATGAATTTCATATCGATGCTGGGTTCGACTCTAATGCGCCAAGCCTTTGTTTTTGTTTTGCTCTTTCTGTTCACTGCGCTTCCAGTGATATTCCACAGTCGCAGAGCCGTTATTTCCATAAACTTAGGCATTATCGCGGCGATTTCGCTTTTCTTTGGTCAAACTTACTTTCTGGCTATACCGTTGATTTTCACGGCTGTGGTTCTTTTCAAGAAAATCTCGTTTCTGACCGTGGTGTACTATGTGTTGATTTCGGTGCCTTTTCAGATAATGCAGTACTTGAACTTGGTCATGCCTATTGAGAGGTGGGATTGGTGGATTGAACCTGGTACCAGTCCGCCCATTTATATTCCTTTAACAGAGATTTTTACGAACGTTCAAGAATCAATGCTTCAATTCAGATTGTATGATACGTCCAAAGTTGTGTACGCTATAAGTGACCAGCTCACGTTAAGTCCTCCAGAGATGCCCCATAATGTTCTTGAGATGATATCCCACTATTTCGATTCTCTGCCTGGCATAGTTATGTTTTTGTTTATGGTGATCGGCATAGTTTCGGCTTTTGTCTTCTTTACCAGCACGTTCTTGTCAAAGAGCAATATTTCGCATGGTGAGAGGCTTCTGCCTACTCTGTCGGCGACTGTTGGGGTCGCGTTGTTCTTCATCTTGGCTGCCAGTCTTCAAGGCGCGTTAGCGTTTAGGGTTGATGTCAACGGTGTACAGATGGCACTTGCCACCTTTGCGACCCTATTATTCACGCTGCCAGCTTTCCTGATTGATTACACTCCAAAAAGAAGAGCAACCGTCGATATGATTATGGAGAAGGCTAAGGACCTGAAGGCGAAGCTGCTGGTTTTCGAGGATGAACTGGACGAGGTTAAGAGGAGTCTTCCAATCTCCACTGGTTCTTTTGAAGTTAAAACAATGATGGTTAGAGACAGGCTTAACGATGTTCTCGGTAAGGCGTCGATGAGATTAGAGGACGCGTCAGAAATAGATAAGATATTTAATGAAATAGATAGCTTGAGCAAGGAAATTGAAAATATAGCGGTTGAGCTAAGCGTTGCTGTTGGAGAGTACCAGATATTCGTTAACTGCGAATTCTCAAAATGGCTGGGAATGTTCAAGGATATAGGGGTAGAGACCGAGATTGCTCCAAAAGCAGGCTTTCAGGGAGCAGAGGCTCTGGGCGCTAGAATAGATCAAATTAAAGAAGTATTGGAGGACGGGCGGTCTATTGCCAACGAGATAATCAAAGTCGCCGAACAGGTTTACGACGTTATGAGGTCTTTTTACGACCCAGCTCTTTCCGAAGAAAACCAATCAATAGCGTTTGCACAGAAAAAACTTGAAAAAGCAACTCCTTGGATAGCTTTGGACGCCCTTTTTAACGCACTTAATAATTGGAACAAGCAATACAAAGTTCAAATTTCCAGGTCGATAGGTCATCTTCAGAACGCCTTGGCTTCTATTGCGGATTTAAGCGCTCAAACCGAGAAATTGCAGTTAGTTTTAGGTGATGATTTTCCAAGAATGATGGAAAACGTGAAAAAGGCTGAGAACATTAAAATTGACATCGAAAAGAGGGCGCTCAACGTCGTTAATGCTCTGACAGTGAAAGATGTGTTCCAATCCTCGTTGAGTATTGCCAGAGATGTGCTTTCGATTCTTGATGAAAAATTGAAGAGGGAGGAGAAGGCAATCGTACGGCTGGCGCCCTCAGAGGACTTTTTCTGGGAGAAAAACGACGCTTTAAGGAAGCGAATGGCTTCTGCGGTGGAAATAACTTCAAAATCATCCGATGTTAAGCTTGGTGAAGTTCTGGCAAGCCTTCCCAAGTTTTTGGGGTACGTTGACGAGTGTTTAGAAACAATAGCCGTCTACAATTACACAGAGGAGCTTTTGCTGAACTACCCCATAGCAGAAAAAGCTGTTGAAAACCTGTTAAGAGAAAAGAAGCGTATTTCAGCTGAAGACCTTCCATTCGAACCTAAGTACGCAGAAGAGTACCTCAAGCTTTTCTACAGCCAAAGATTCCGCGAGGTTTCTTTTGACAGAGCCAACATGTTGCTCACGAAGAAAACTTGAAAATGGCTTCCTGGTCGCTGGTTTAAATTCGGATAGCCTTGCCCTCAGCTCTGGTACTGTTGAAAAGCAGATTGGTTACTTTTAATTGTTTTTAGTGACGTTAGGGGGTGAATTGTGGGATGAATTGTAGTTGTTTTGTTATGGGCTCAATGAGGTTGAAGACTATTTGCGGGTATAAACCGAGAATTATTATTGCCGCTACGAGAATGAATATGGGAATAAGCAGTCTTTTCGGTTCTTTTATTACGTGGTCATCTTTGGGATTTTTCGCGTACATGTAATTCACCAGCCTAAGCAGATATGCGACTTGAAGCACGCTTGTCAGAACGCCTATGACTGCCAGCCAGCTCAAGTTAGCTTGTATCGCTGCTGTGAAAACCAGGTATTTAGCCATGAAGCCGCCGAAAGGCGGAACTCCAGCAAAAGAAAGTCCAGCTATCACTAAAGCTAAACTCACAAAAGGCATTTTCCTGCCTAATCCAGCAAAGTCATCAAACGTTCTGAAGCCGTGACGGCTTATGAGACCGATTGCCATGAAAGACAGCGCTGTAGTGATGCCGCCCATTAGGAAGAAGTAGAGGTTGCCTGTTAGCCCCAGCGCCGTTACGCTGGTTATGCCCACCAGGTTGTAGCCGACATCCGCCACGCAAATGTTCGCTATCAACCGCTTCACGTTGTCCTGAATCAACGCGAACATGTTGCCCACGATCATGGTTAACGCTGCCATAACCGCCAGCATGAGCGTCCAGTTCAGCACGCTGGGCGGTGTGAGGATGAACAGGAGAACGCGTATGAGAACGTAGTAGCTTCCTTGGTCTACTAACGCTGAAAGAAACGCTGCTGAGGAAGAGGGTGCTGCTGTGTAGGCGTCGGGTAGCCAGAAATGGAAGGGCACGATTGCTGCTTCAATAGCGTAGCCCGTGACTATAAAAATGAAAGCGATTAAAAGCAGATTCTTGTCCGCTAAAACCATCAAAGCCTCGCGTACAGCCCAGAAATTCAAGCTACCCGTTAAGCTGTAGACTATGGAGAGTCCGAAGACGATGAAGGCTGAAGCGATGATTATCATAACCAGATATTTCAGGGTGGAATTCAAGGACACGGGGTCTTTTTTGTAAATCATTAGAAAACTGGAGCCAGCGGCGGCTGCTTCCCAAAAGATGAAGAGCGTTAAGAGGTCGCCGGAAAACACTGCGCCCATCAAGGCTGCGGTGAGAATCAGCATAATCGCGAAGTATCTTTCTGAGGGTCTCTTGCTTGAGTCCACGTAGAAAATGCTGTAGATCAAGACAACCGCGCTTACCGCCACGAACATTATCGCCATGTAAATCGAAATCCCGTCTATCATGAAAGCGCTGGAAAAATCGGCTAACGGGGTGCCTGTTAACGTGATATTAAGAAACGGCAGAGGTGATGGTGGGGCGGCTAGACTATAATATTGTGATGCCAAGTTAGCCACAGCAGCGCCTGAGACCAAGAAAGCGGTTGAAAACCAAATCAAAGTCAAAGCGGTTTTATGCTGGGTTTTGCGGATAACCCTGAAAACTGGAAGAGTCAAAAGCGCAAAAGTAACCAAACTGACTATAGGTAAAACAACGTCAACTATCCCAACCATAAGCGAGTCATGCCTCAAATGAACTGTACCGTGTTAATCAAGTGTACGAAGAACGTAGGGTAAATGCCGAGAACGATCACGAGAATCACCAAGATAGCCATCGCCACTTTCATGTAGTTGGGAACGTCCACAATCTTCTTCTTTTCACCTTCGCTTTTTGGTTGCCCCAGAAAAACGTGCGACAGGTACCTCAGTGAATATGCAAGCGAGAGAACCGTGACAACCAGCATGAGTGCTGTTGGCAGAAGAAAGAAGCCGTCAGCGTTAATCACTTCGAACGCGCCCACAAATATCAGAAACTCGCTGATGAAGCACGCAAATGGAGGCGTTCCCGCTATGCTCAACGCTGCAGTGGTTGAGGCAACAGCTGTGAAGGGCATCTTTCCAGCCAAGCCTCCCATCTCGCGGATGTCTCTGATTTCGGTCTGGTGCATGATGGCTCCTGCGGAAAGGAAGAAAAGCCCCTTGCTTACCGCGTGGCTTAGGAGGTGCAGCACCGTTCCCGTTATAGCTGCGGTAATGGCCACTGTTCCGACTATGGGCGCGGAGGGGAAGAGCGAGAGTCCGAACATGACGTAGCCCATGTGGGCAATGCTGGAGTACGCGATTAATCTTTTAATGTCGGTTTCCACCAGTGCGATAAGTGAACCGAAAAACGCTGAAATCACGCCGAAAATGGTCAAACCATGGAGGAAATCGATTCCAAAGGTGGTTCCCGCAACCGCTGGGAAAACTGTTCCCAACGACAAACGCAGAATAGCGTAAGCGCCTGCGCTGATTATGACCCCGCTTAAAAGTGCGGACATAGGCGAAGGCGCCTCGGAGTGCGCGTCAGGAAGCCACATGTGAACTGGAACTACAGCCATTTTAACGGCGAAACCCGCGGTGAGGGCAAGTAGGATCCACCGCACTAGGTCGGGGCTTACGCTCATTAAAGCGGCTTGCGCATCGAACATGTCTGTGGTGCCTGTGACCATGAAAATGGCTCCTATGCCCAAGAGCACGAAAACTGCGCCTGCATGTGTAAATATGAAGAATTTGAAAGCTGCGCGGTATGGCTCTCTGTAGCCCCATCCGCCAATGATGAAATAGGCGGGGACAAGCATCAGTTCCCAACAGAAGTAGAAGAGCAGAAGGTTAGATGTTATGAAGACGCCTACGAGACCTATGGAAAGTAGCATCAAAAGAGAGTAGTAAACTGGCAGGTTCTTCTTTTCTTTCATGTAATTGATTGAGAAGAGCGCGGCTACGATTATGAGCGCCGAGGTGATTATTGCCAGTGACACGCTGATGCCATCCGCAAAGAGCGTAAACTCAGACTCCAATATTGGAATCCAATCGTAGGGTTCTACGTACTCGTGGTTTGGGCTGTTGAGTATTGTTGGAACAGTTGTGAAAAGCAGAGCCATGTTGGCTAGCGCGATTAAAGCGACCAGAATCGCTGCTGCTCGCGGAGATTTTTTTCCAGCCATGTAAACGAACGGAACGCCCAAGGCGGGCAGAACGAAGACTAACAAGAGAGCATACATGTTATATCCCTACCGTGAGTATTATCAGTATCAAAATCAATATAAATCCAAGTAATGCAGCCGCTATGTAATGCTGCAGAGAGGATGACGGAACTTTCTTCATTTGTGAGCGCGCGCCGCGCATTGTTCGATGTGCTATTACGCTTAACAGGTCATCCGCTAAAACGTCAAGGTACTTCTGAACGCTGTGCGCCACTTTAACCATTGAGTTAGCTATAGCTTGAGGCAGACGCCCAGAGAAAAACGTCTCAAAAGTTCGGATGTGATTCGCAAAGTTCAATATCCCCTGCGCAGGTTTCCCTACCCTAGCCATTACGTTTTCGTTCGCGCGGCGGATTCCATCCGAGATGGTCATCACACCTTTGCCTGTAATCCTCTCGTAAACGTCATCGAAGAAGTAACCGTGCTTTAAGACGGTTGCTAAAGGATTTGAGCTATTTCTGATTCGCATCATGACTTCAGAGTGTTTGTAGTAAGTTAGATATATAATTAAGCCAGCAGGAACCAGAATGGCGAAGAAAATCGGCGTTTCCAAGCTGAAAAACGCGCCTAACAAGCTCACTTCACCTTCAACCTGCATAAAGCCGCCCAGCCAAGGTCCAATGAAACCCCACGCAACACACAGGACAGCAAGTACGGCTGCGGGGTACAGCATTAGTTTTGGTGCTTCGTGCGGGTGAAGCTTCTGTAAATGTTCTGACTCCTTGCCCATGAACGTAAGCGTCAGGAACCTGAGACTGTAAGCGAACGTGAGAGCAGTGGTGACGTAAATCAAAATCACCTGCCAGAGGTTCCCAGTTTCCGTAAGGCTTGTAATTATGAGACCTTTGCTGAAGAAAGCTGCGAAAGGAGGTAACCCGCTGGTGGTTAAAATCATTATTATGCTTAACGCAAAAGTGATAGGCATAGCTTTCTTCAAACCTCCCATCAACCTCATGTCACGAGTCCCAAGCGCATGAATAATGCCACCTGCCAAAAGGAAGCCCAGTCCTTCAAAGAAAGCGTGGCTCATCATGTGGAACAAGCTGGCGAACCAGCCTAAGGAAGCAGCCGCCGCTACACTGACGGAACCCAACGCCGCCATCATGAAGCCCAACTGGCTGATTGTCGAGTACGCGAGCACTCCTTTTATGTCGGGGGTGTAAAACGCCATGGTCGCACCTACAAACGCGGTCAAGACGCCAATCCAAGCGACAGCGGGCAGCCAATAAGGAAGCAAAACCACGAGCGGACCGAGAATGAGGATGAGTCTTGCGATGAGGTAGACACCTGCCTTAACCATGGTCGCGGCGTGCAAGAGAGCGCTGACGGAGGTTGGGGCTTCCATGGCGCTGTACAGCCATGTGTGCAAGGGAAGCTGCGCGGACTTGGCGATGGCGCCGCCCAACGCGAGAAAAGCTATTGCTGTTAGGGTGGGCACGGGTATTGTTCCGATATTCGCGATTGTTTCGGTGAAAGAGAACGTGCCCAAACTCGCGTACAGCAGTCCGATAGCGCCTAGCAGGCTTGCGTCGCCTATGCGGGTCATCAGAAAAACTTTGGCGCCCGCGCGGACGGATTCGGGGCGTTTGTACCAGAAGGAGATGAGCGAGTAAGAGCAGAGACCCACCATCTCCCAGAAGATGAACATTTGAAGGAAGTTGTCCGCGATGACCAGGCCTATCATTGAGCCGATGAAGAGCAGCAGGAAAAAGTAGTAGCGTGTTAAGCCCTCTTCACCTTTCATGTAACCCAGAGAGTAAATGGCTATTATCAAACCGAAGAAGGCAATTAAAACTGTGAACAGGACGCTGAGCGCGTCGATGAAGACGCCGGCAGTTATGGAAGAAGAAAGCCACGCAACAGGTGACCCCAGAGGCGCGGAAGCTCCAAGTACGTCAGGCACAAGGGAAAACGCCAATAGGGCAGTAACCAGACTCACGAGGACAACAAAAAAGTTGCGTGCTTTGGCGCTGAGGCGCGCGATTGGCAGAACGAATATGCTGGAAACCAGGGGAAGTATCCAAACTAGCCATGATGAAATGTCAGATAACACTAAGCTTCAACCTCACTTACTTTAACCGCTTCTTCTTTTTCCTGTTCTATTTTCACCAAGTCGCCGATGTCGCTTGTTCCATACTTCTTGTGGACAATCACTAGCAACGCCAAGATTACGCCGCTCACGCAGGTATCCGTGGAGAAAGCCAAAATCAAGAAGGCTTCGCCTAAGCCCTTGCCTAGAGACGGCACAAGCATCACAAAATTCAATGTGGCAGCCGTTGCGATCAACTCGACTGACACGAAAACTTTCAACAAGTGGCGTTTGGTTAACAAGCCGTAAATGCCAATCGCCAGCAGGATTAATGATAAGATGACGTAGTCCATCACTTTTCACCTTTCCTCTTCTCATGCAGAACTATGACGATTCCTAACGCCACAGTCATTATGACAAAGCCTTGCAGAACAACGTCCACAGCCCTCAAATCCCACAATGCTTCTCCGAACGAGATCCCGGAAAGAGCAGCTGGTGTCTCAGAAATGGAGAGGAATATGGCGGGCAAAGATAAGAGCACCCCTACCACAGTAATTAACAGCAGGTTTTTCTGGGAAGTTTTGGTTGGTGTTTCACTCAGCATTTCTCCGGACAAAAAGAGAACAGCCAATGTTCCCGCGCCCACCGCAAACTGAAAAATGGCAACAAACAATGCGCCGTTGAACGCGTACAGCAGTGCGGTCAGGAAAAACGTTCCCGCTAGGGCGGCAACGGAGTAAACTGCTTCGTCGAGAAAAATTGCTAAGCAAGCCGAAATTATTAGTCCTACCGATAGAATTTCCAGAATCATTGTTGCTCACCGTTTCCTTTTTTAACTTTTTCTTCGGGTTTTACCACCAACGCTGACTTGTCGGTTGTAGCTAGCTCAAAAATCTTTGAACTCATTATGGCGTTTCTCGGGCAGCTCTCCGCGCACTGATAACAGAAGATGCACAGGTCCAGATGGAATAGTGGTCTTCTTTTCCCGTTAATTTCAACCATTTCAATCGCTTTCGCAGGGCAGTCTCTGGAGCATAAGCCGCAACTGATGCACAGGTCAATGTCGTACACTTGTCTGCCTCGGAAACCCTCAGGAACCTCAGCTTTCACAAGCGGATACTTGCAGGTGGCAGGTTTCTTAAAGAGCTGAGACAGCAGCTCTTTCACCATAGGCGTTACAGATGATTTGTTTTTCTTTCCCATTGCTTACACCACTTAAGGATAGACCCAAGTAGCCACTGCGATTGTCAGCGTAAGCGACAGCACGGAAAGAGGCAGCAGCACCTTCCAGTTAGCCGTTAACACTTGGTCAATGCGCAGTCTCGCGAACAGGCATGTTACGTACTCGGTGATTACTACGACCCCTAACAGTTTAAGCACGAACCATAAGAAGTACCAGAACGCGGGCAAACCGAAAAACACCGGCCCGTACGGTCCGCCCAGAAACAGTTCAACAACCAACGCGGCTCCAAAAACGATTTGCGTATCTCGGGTGAGACGCAGAAAAGCAAGTTTGCCACCGCAAAACTCGGTTTCTAACCCGCCGACCACTTCGCTTTCTGCGTGGGGAATGTCAAACGGGTCTTTCTCCAACTCCGCTTGAAGAGTTATAACAAACAACACGAAGGCCCAAGGCGCCAAAACGATGAATGGAAGATACTGACTTGAGGCTATGGCTGAGATAGTCAAGCTTCCGGCTAAAAACGCGGGTGCCAACGCCAGAAGGATTAGAGGAATATCGTAGCCGAGAAACTGCGTTAGAACTCTTGCGGCGCCTATGTCGCCGTAGGGATTCGCAGACGCCCAGCCGGAAAGAAACAGGAAAAAGTTAGCTATGGTAATTAACGTCATAACAAAAATCAAATCTCCAGAAAAGCTTGAGTTGGGTATTACAGCCGTGCCGTCGATTGGTAAAAAAGACAAAGCAAAAATTATAATTGAGAAAGAAAGGATGGGTGCAAGCCTGAAAACAGTCTTTTTTGCTCCGCTTGGAACTATGTCTTCTTTCGTAAGCAGCTTCACGACGTCAGCGAAGGGCTGAAGAATGCCTGCTGGACCCGTAAACGTGGGACCCATGCGGTTCTGCATTCTGGCTTCGATTTTTCTCTCTATCCAATCGCAGAACATGGTGAAGAAAAATAGGAACGTGAAGCCCGGAAAGACGAGTACACGGAAAAAAAACCACAGGTCCAAAACCATTTTCTTCGTCCTACCTGTCAGTGCATGAGAAGCAGGGGTCTAAACTTACGAAATTCGGGGGTACATCCGCGATGTTGCTTCCGATAGCGGTTGCTAGGAAGGCTGGAATGTTGGCGAATGTCGGTGTGCGTACCTTAACACGTTCAGGATATGCTGTTCCGTTGCTTTTGAGGTAGTAGAAGAGTTCGCCTCGCGGGGCTTCAACGCGGTTTACGGTTTCTCCAGCTGGCACGACCCTTGGGACTCTAACCCTGAAAGGACCAGTAGGTAGGTTGTCTAAAGCGTACTCGATTATGTTGATTGATTCTTCAACTTCGTACATGCGGACATTCATTCGAGCCCATGTGTCGCCCTCATTGTAGGTTATTAGTTTGAAGGGAATTTCCCCGTAGGCTTCGTAGGGCTCATCCTTTCGTACGTCGATATCTACGCCGGAGCCTCTTGCGGTTGGTCCAACAATGCATAATTTCAGAGCGTCTTCTCTCTTTAGCGTGCCCACGTTCTTCATGCGCATCTTTATCGACGGCTCGTCCTCGTAAACTTTTTTGTAGAAAGGTAGTCTCTTTCTCAGGCTAGTTAGCATGCCTTTGATTTTGGGGATGTCCGCTTCGTTAATGTCGCGCCTCACGCCGCCTACTGTCATGCCTGACGAGATAACTCTGTTACCAGATATGATTTCAGTTATGTCCATTATGGGCTCGCGGTCACGCCAGAAATACTGGAACAGAGTCTCAAAACCAATCTCGAGTCCCGCGTGTCCTAAGGTAAGCATGTGACTGTGCAGCCTGTTAAGCTCTAAGAGTACTGTTCTTATGTACTTGGCTCTAGGGGGCACCTCGGTTTCCAGAATTTTCTCGACCGCTTCAACGAAGCACGTAGCGTGGCACGCGTTACATATTCCGCAGATGCGCTCAACTAGGTAAACGTCCTGCAGGTAAGTTCGTGATTCAGCTGCCTTTTCTATGCCTCTATGCACGTAGCCAATGCGTGGCTCGACGGCCTTCACGATTTCGCCTTCAACTTTGAGCGCGAATTTTTCAGGTTCCAACAGTGCGGGATGTTGAGGACCGACGATTATCTTCACAATATTTTCGTTACCTGCGGACTCGGGTTCGCTCGGCGGCGTCTGTTTAAATTGTAGGTTGTCAAGTTTCGTGTCTTTTCTCAGCGGAAAAACGCCGTCGGGCCAGTTGTCAGGTAAGACCAATCTGCCAGGACTCGGATGGCCCTCAAAAACCACGCCCACTAGGTCGGTGACTTCCATCTCGTCAAAAGCCGCTCCTGGCATCAAGTCGCTTATTGTTTTGATTCGCGGTTTTTCTCTTGGAACTTCTACTTTTATGGTGATTATCCCGGCTTTGGAGGTTCGGATGTGGTAGAAGACGCCTATGGTTGCGCCTAGGTCAATTCCGGTTATGGCGATTACAGCGGTTTTTTCATCCGCTTCCAGAAGTGCTTTGAAAACGTCTCGGTGTGTCGAAGCGTCAGCTATAACTGCTACTTTTCCAAGTTGCTCAGGCTGCACTTGGACGGATGTATCTTTAAACTCTGCCTGTAAGACACTTAATATGTCGATTTCTTTTTGGCTCATTTTTTCTTCCCTTCCTTTGGATTTTTGGGTTTCAATGAGTTAAGGAGTTTCACAACGCCGTCGATTATTGCTTCTGGCTTAGGTGGACACCCAGGAATGTAAGCGTTAACGGGGATTACTTTGTCCACGCCGTTAAGCACATTATAGTTTCCTTTGAAGACTCCGCCTGAGCATGCACAGGCGCCAATAGCCACTACGAATTTTGGTTCGGGCATTTGGTCATAGATGCGTTTCAATCGTTCGGCACATTGTTGTGTGACAGACCCCGTCACTAACAGGACGTCGGCGTGTCTGGGTGAGGGTTCAAGTTTTATGCCGAAGCGTTCCACGTCAAAGCGTGGGGTGAGGAGCGCGACGACTTCGATGTCGCAGCCGTTGCAGGCGCCAGAGTTGAAGTGGAGAACCCAAGGAGATTTCAGCCGAGCCCATGTCGCGAGTTTGCTCATTGGTCTTTGCCTCCTTCAAGAAGAACTAGGCTCGACGCCAACATTATGAAAAGATAAAGAATTAGAAGAGTTACGTTGACTCCTTCCGCGGAAAGCGCGGAAAAAGCAAGCAGCAAAACTGAGGAGTCAAAGATTGCGAAGTATATGAGGTACTTGTACAGTGTTACGTTTATTCTTAGTCTTTGAACGGGTGCTTTTTCTCCGCAAGCGTACTCTGACCGTTCGGTTTCACTTTGCACATGTTTGGGTGAGGCGCGGTGACCGAGCACGTAGATGAACGTGGCAGCGGCGAAGATTAGAAGGAACGCGATTAGGGGCTCAATAAGCACGTGCTTTGCCTCCTTTCGGTAATTTCAGTGTTAGCCATCAATTTTGCCTCAAACGTTTTTTATGACTCGCGCGTTCGGCGTCTGTGCCTGTTTCACATATGTTATAACAAGCTGGTTTTTCATGAACGTATTTAAGCATATCGCCATGCGCACTAGTCGCCTGTTCATTACCGGTTAAAATTAAGATCAACCTGTCTAAAACAAGACGCCCCACGCTTTTGGAATTAAGAGAATCATTATGCGAATTTCTTAGCGTAACCATAGGACTCCGAGCTATTCTTTATGGGACGCAACACAGATTTAAATCTTAACCAACAAATCCCATATAAGTCATGGGCGCAGGTCTAAAAAATAACGATTGAAGATGAAACTGAAGTCAATAGGTTTACTCTGTTTCTGCCGACCCATGCCATCTTCTTTCCAAGTACAGAATTAGGCTGAAAAGGCCTCTGCTGAAAATCACCAGAAGGAGCAGTTCAAACTCGGCAGGATTTCTGGCGACTACGGTCTTTACGATTTCAGCGCCTATGAAAAATTCTAGGCCAAGGGTCAGGTATCCTGAGAGATATCTAGTAACACAGGACGGTTTGTATGGGTCTTTCAATTTGCAGCGTAGAAACCGAAGAATTACTAGCACTGCACCGAAAGTTATCACTCCGCCTCCGATGAGGTAGATAACATTCGTGGCTATGCTAAGCAGAATGTCAATTACAGCCTCCATACCGGGAATAAACTCGCCACTCAGCGGTGCAAAAACGGCACCCAAAAAAGCTAGAATCGCTATTACGACTATCAGTGTAAAAGTTAAGGGGTCTACCCTTTTTGTGGATGTCTGCACATTGCATTCTGCCATGTGTGAGGCAACCTGTTAATGCCCTAAATGGGTTAAATGACTTTATAATATTATTGTTTTTTCAAGCAGACCGTGATGATCCAAGTATTTCAAAACTGCTATGGGTCAATATCATTTTGTCATGGTATGCATTAGATCTGTTTTCGTGACTACGCCCACAAGTTTTTTGGGGTTCTCCCGGTCAAAAATGAGGACACGACCCGTTTCGTTTTCACTCATTCTCTTGAAAGCGTCCAGCGCAGTTTCGTCAGGATACGCGATAACAAGTTTTCGCCGTGCTATTTGACCGATAAGTGTGGCGTCTCTTTTCTTTTTAGCAACACTTGCCGCTTCTTCCAAGGTGACCCACCCAACAGGTTCACCTTTTTCATTTGTTACTGGATACCCGATGTGATGATGTATAGCCACAAACTTCAAGAATTCGCTGACAGTCATATCCTGCGGCACGGTTTTGATGTTCTTAGCCATTACTTCGTCAATCTTGATGTGAGCTAAAGCTTCTGTTTCTCTGAGTAATAGAACCGGAAGGTAACCATAAGCTTCTTCCATCTTCTTAGCTTCTTTGAGAGCTTCGGTTCGCTTTTGCATCGCTGCCACCACTATTCGCTCAAAGACCTTTGGCTCATGCTCAATAACCCATGTGCTAATAACACCGTTTTTGACCGCTTCATAAAAGAAGTCTTCTCCAGCCTTAGTTCGGATTATAACGGTTGACCAGTCCTTTAGGGGATAGGCGCCTCCAACTGATATGTCTGCCAGCTCAGAAGTGAAATCGGTACATGTACGGCAGCTAGGCAGAATATGGTCTTCGATTTCAGATAACGGAATTTGAGTAACCCCTTTTTCAGTTTGAACCTCAAACGTCGAAGATAGATGAAATCGTTTGATTTCGGTGGACTTGATTTTGTATTTCTCTTCTATATACTTCAGCAAAGAGCTAAGTGAAAACGTTCCGAAGCAGAAAAGGCCAATTGTTATCTTCAAGTTAGCGATGATTTTATGCTGCCATGCCTCCATCTTTCGGAGCGCCAGCACATGGCAAGGAACACCCACGAAGGCTATATCAGTTTTCCCATGTCCATAAACTGCGGTTCCATAAGCTTTTGCGACTGAGGATGGAAAAAACTTGCTTCCTATCGCGGAGAGTATATCATCGGGCACTAAAGCTACTGAAGGCTTAGGTTTGGCTGGGTTGTCAGTTTCAGCCTGTGAGACTATGGCGCTGTCGAAAAACTTGGTTTCGATTCCATATTTCAAGAGGGCGGTAACGACAGCACCGCCGTGGCTTAGTTCTCTTAGCTCTGGGTCTACCGCTTGGGCAAGTACAATCTTTCGGTAGTAACCCAACGCCTCGTTTTTGATTGGTGCATCTGCAACGAAACTCAAACTCCTCAGCAAGAGAGCTTCAGAATGAGGGCAAATTTCGTAGCAGATCGGACAGATATCCATGTCTTTCGAACAATCATACAAACGTTGCACCTTTTCGCCCTTAATATGCAACGCGTTAGTTGGACATGCAGCCTCACATGCGCCGCACAAAGTGCAAAATCCCGAATTGATAATTCTTTTCTCCAGAACATTGTAGGCTATAAGCGAATTACCTTTCGAGACCACAAGCACCCTCATAAAATTATGAGACTTTAGATGCTTAAAAAGTTAGTTACTAAACACCGTGAAAAGCACAGAACAAACGCCTTTGTAGCTGACGCCCTCACAGCCAACCCACACACATTTGTGGAAAGAACCCGCACTTCCAACTTAACAAATTGCGCCCCAGTCACCCTTGAGAACAAAATTCCAAAAACTAAGCACCGCTAACGTATTCTGCTCATAAACTCGCCCTCAAACAAAAGTTCTCTCACTTCATTCTTCAAATAAAAAAGTGAAGCCAGCCCAGCCTATTTGCCGTCTATTAGGATCCTATTAGTGGTTCATTGCAGAAACTATAGAGGGGTCTATCGGCAAGCGCTGCCAGAAAAACGAGGGGGTAGGTCTGTATTGGCGCTTTCCGCAACCAATAGCATGTTGAAAACTGCGCTCCTCAGAATTCTATTCAGTTTCGATTTATAGGGGACTATAGTCTTTTCCGAGCACTAGCGCCAAGCAAACCGTGTCATAATGCTTAGATAGGTTTAAATGTGAAAAGCTCAAGTAGTACATGACATAAAGGTACATGAGGGTTCAAAATGAGCGAAATGACGACCGAAATCCTTGAACAAAACTTGGGTAAAATCGTGCTCGTCCGCTTAAAGGGTGGAAAAAGCCTGCGTGGACGACTAAAGGGTTTCGACCAGCACCTAAACCTTGTTTTGGAAGAAACAGACGACACCACAAACATCGAAAACACCAGAAAACTGGGATTAATTATCGTCCGAGGAGACAACGTAGTCCTCATCTCACCGCCACCTAGGTGACAACTTTTGGGAAAAGGCACACCATCCTTCGGCAAACACTCAGGAAAAGTCGTACACATACGTTGTAGACGTTGCGGAAGACACTCCTACCACGTGCGCAAAAAGCGATGTGCAGCCTGTGGCTACGGAGAAAACACAACCATAAGAAAATACTCGTGGCAGACAAAAACTCTCCAAAAGCAAAGAATAGCCTAACCGTTTTCCATTAAAAATTAAAGCGCGCTTTTGCAGCAGCTTAACATACTTTACAGTAAAAACAAGCGCCTAAAACAAAAAAGGCAGAGTTGCTGATTAATAGTTCGTAGCGCCGTAGTAGCCTTTGTCGATTTTGACGAAGATAAGCGGACCTTGGCTTTGAGCCATTCCCCGCGCTTTTCTCAAAGCGTTGTTCACCACGGTGAAGATCCTTTCCGTGTCTTTGAGATTTCTAATGCGTTTTTCGCCAAACTCCATTTTTATAAGGTTCTCAGAGAGAATTTCGGTGCCGCAGATTTCCCCGTTCTTTATGAGAGTAGCTACTACAACTTCTTGAAGCTCTTGCTTGCGTTCAACTTTATTCCAAAGCGGCTCAGCATTGCGAAGGTTTTTTGAAGCTTTCCGCCACTTATCCGCGTTTTGTTTGCCAATGAGCAGCTTAACGCGTTGTTTCCATTTCTTAAACCATATACCAGTCCACACCGTCAAGAACTCATCCAGTTCAGCAGGGTTTTCTTTGAACAGCTTCTCCAGCTTCTCCACCAACTCGCACTGGCTTGCCTCTTTTCCTATGAGGTCCCAGTGAAACTTTAGAAAGTTGGTGAAGTCTTGACAAGCCACGTGTAGAACTTTGCGGTCTGAGCCTGTCACGTCCAAGGCTGGATCCGCATCCTTAAGTTTCTCCCCTAACATTATTTCTAGGAAGTTCATATGCAATCCCGCTCTAAAGCCCTCTCCAAGTTAATTAGAGTATGAGGTTTATATTAAACTTTATTTTCCTAAACACATATAACTGCTTTAGGCAGTTTTCAGCAATATTCCGCTCTTAGAAATATGATTAGTCCATCAGTTAAGCGATTACTCAACGAAGTTTGGAAGCGCTGCCGCGTCTTTTATGATCAAATCTGGTTGTTCTTTGACGAACTCTTCACGGGAGAAAAGTCCTGACAGAACCGCCACAGTTTTGGCGCCTGCTGCTTTTCCTGCTTTCACGTCATTAATCGAATCTCCCACGATGACGCAGTCACGTATTTGAACATCTAAAGCTTTAACACATTTCACCAGCGCCTCAGGTGAAGGCTTCGGTTTGTACGTGTCCAAAGCGGTCACCACGTAAGTGAAGTATTTCGCTATGCCGAAGCGTTCTAGCTCTTTTATGATTGTTTCCTTTGGAACTGAGCGCATGGTGATTAAAGCAAGTTTTGCCTTTGCAGAAAGTATTTCCAGCATGGTTGAAACGTTGGGCAAGAGTCGGGTTTTTACCTCCGTGACGGAATAGTAGGCTTTAAGATACACGTCCAAGAATCGGCTTGTGTCGCCTTTGATGATGTCGCTGATTGGCTTCTTATGTTCAAGCCTTCGGGGAATCTCAAGAGCAGCTTTTGTTTCGGGTGGTTCTTGACCCATTGCCTGAAACGCGGTTCGTGCTGCTTCAAAATAGGCTTCTCGCGAATCCACAATGGTGCCGTCTAAATCAAAGAAGATGGCTTTTGCGTTGAATTTGTTTACGTTCATGCTCTGTTGTCTCTGCTCTGCCTTGTGTCGATAGGCTTTTTCTTTCATAAACCTTTCTTGTATTTGAAAATAAAATCGCATGGTATAGAGATGCCTGAAGTGCTTTTGGACGAAGCGAAGACACAGTACTTGCCTTCATTCAGATATGGTTCGACGTTGAGTAAGTGAATGAAAGCCTTAAGAATGAAATGCAGAAGAGATAGAGGTTGAAACTGGCGTAAAAATGAGGGAATAGTGGTGAGTTTAGAACTAATCGTCATAGTTAGCAATACACTGGTTGTTTTTGCAACTTTTCTGGCAACGCTCTATAGAATAAAAATAGAACGCGATCAAGTACAAACCTTGAAAAGAAATACAAAGGCTAAAGACTGCTTGGAGTCCCTTCGGAAATACATCAAAACAGAACGCAAATTGATAACGTCAATGAATAAGGAAGAATTGAAGGAATTTCTGGACTATCTAGAACGGTTAGGCAAGTAAACATCCAGCAGCTTGAGTTCGGAGAAAGAAGCGCGCGCTAGCTGCTGCAATCTTCTTAGTCGTGGTGACCGTTTGGGTTTTGTACAGTCATTGCTTCCTAAGTTTGCGTTTGAGGCTGCACTTACGGTTGCATTATCGATAATTGTTGCTGCCTTCAATGGCGTCAGATTGATTAAATCGAATTACACTGATGTTCTTGAAGAAAACAACGCTCAAAACAAAAATTAAGCAACGTTTAAAGTTAACTGCATATTTCATCTCTCTCTATTGCCTCTGTTAGCTCGCTTAGGCTTTTTATTATCTGATCTGGGCAAGCCTGCTCAACCTCCTCTTGCACACGTCTCTCGATGAATATGGTTTTCATTCCCGCTGCTTTTGCCCCCAAAATGTCGGCGTCAGCCGTGTCGCCCACAAACATCGCATTCTCTGCGGCAACGCCTATTTTCTCTAGGGCTTTGTGGAAGATTTCTGGACTGGGCTTCCGCTTGTTAACCGCAGCAGACACCACAACCACGTCAAAAAGCTTGTCCAAACCGTGTTTCTCCAGTAGCTTATCGACGCATTCAGGTATGGCAAAGTTTGACACTATGCCCAGCTTGTATTTCCCATGTAGTTTTTTCAAGGAGCTCTTGGCGTTTTTGTCGATGCGCACGTACTCCATGAAGACTTCACAAAAAGCGTTGGTTGCCTCAGCCACAACCTCGCTGTTAACTTCAAAACAGTACCCTAAACTCTTCAACGCGTTCACAATGCGCATGTTAAAGTGAGGCTCTTCAAGCCTTGCATCAGCTTCCATGTACAAGGCGTCACGCGCCTTGATGTAGGCATCACGGAAAACCGGAAACTCCACGTTCACGTTGTTCTCGACGAGAACTTCATGCGCTCTCTTTAACGAAGGACTGTAGAACGCATGGTTCTTCTCGATGAGCATAAGCGTGTCGAACATGTCAAACAGTACAGCTTGGATGGGCATGGCGATTTGGTCCTGAATCATGAAAAATGTGTCAAGCCTTAAAACACTTCTTGTTGTCTAGCTGTGTTCTGCAAGATGCCATGTTCCTCTGCTGCCAAACAAATACCCTATAATGCTTCGTAATCGTGCGAACACGTTGATCAGCCACAGGAATGGGAAAAACGGTGTGTAAAGGAGCAAGCTGTTATGGCTGAACTTGTGATAGGCGTACTTCAACGCAACAACTTGGTTAACAACGCTAATCAACAAGCCGTAAGCGGTGAACACTATCAGGTTGTATGCGAAGTGTATTCTGTCTGGTGCGAACCAGAAGAGAAACGGGAACGCTGTAATTGCTGCTAAATCCACGAATGCTCCTGCATACTCGAATATGAAGCTGTACCATAACAGCGCTGACAGCCATGATCGTTTACGGAACAGGTCAACGTGAATGTCCAGTGTGTTGTGCAGCCATCCTGTGACCCAACGCAGTCGTTGGTGCCACAAGGACCTTAGAAGTTGGGGTGCGTGCGTGTTGCTGCGAGCGGTGTTCAGGTAGCCTACTTTTGCACCTCGTTTGTGCATCTCCAGTGTGATCTCCGAATCTTCGGTTACGCTGCGGATGTTCGCTTCGGTCAGGATGTCACGCAGCAAATCTGCGTCGTAAACGCCGATGGGTCCTGGAACCACGAGGACGCAGTTGCCTAGCGACTGTGCACAGCGGTCAATGGCTAATCCCTGACTGTACTCCAACTGCTGCAGAGTCACGATGAAGTTGGTTTTTGCGCCTTCTGTTTGGGGGTGTATGTAGCCTGTGACTGCTTTTTTTCCGTTTGAAAGCAGGTAATCAACTAGCTTCTTCAGCGTGTGCGGCGTCCATTCTGAGTCGCTGTCGACAACCGCGATGACTTGGCCTAACGCCTTGTTTATGCCGGTTTTTAATGCTTCGGTTTTTCCTAGGTTCGCCATGTGCCTTGTTACTTTGCAGGGGACTCTGGGGTGTTGGATGTGAAGAGTTTTTGCGGCTGAGTAAGCTACTTCGTATGTGTAGTCTGTGCTGCCGTCGTCAACTATTATGATTTCGCAGTTGCCTCGGTAGTTTTCTGCGCATTGGAAAAGGCTGGTTACGCAGCGTGCAACGTTTTCCTCTTCGTTGTAAGCTGGGACTACAAAGCTGACCATAGGGTAAAATTCGCATTTGGTTTCTGCATGTTGGCTTCTTGCGAGAATGGCACCTACAATCCAAACGCCTGCGACGCCGATGGCTACAAACGTGTACCAAGTGTAGAAGAACCAGAGCGTTCCAGTCCAAAATATGTTGGCTGGTTGATGCGATGTTGTGTAGCCAAGCACGTTGGTTATTATCCACTGTGCTATGGTTGGGAAGTACAACCATGAAAGAAAAGCTAGGGCAAACGGTGCAAGGAGTATCAAATAGATTATTCTGAATCGATGTGGGAAATTCATCCGCGGTTCGCCTTGAAGCCTTTCTCCTTTCTCAAGTGACAATGGTAACTTGGCTATTAAAGCGCGTATTCCCGAAGATGCAATATTCCGAGTAGCGTGGTAAAAAGCGTTTAAATTTGCGCGGTTTGTTGAGTTTGAGGATATTCTGTTTTTGAAAAAAGGTTTATATATTGTGTCTGCAGTAATAAGATTTCAGTGTCAAGGGCGGGAACGGCGATGAGGAACTACCGCGACAAAGAAGAAATTCGCTGGCAAGTTGTGAAAGCCATGCTTGACGAGTTTCCAACTTTGAGGAAAAAAGTCAGAAACTACGTCGCAACAGCAGAAAACTAGTCAGAGCTCGAGTTTTAGAACTGTCGCTTTTGCCTTCCAAAGATTTTTGCCATAATAAAATGTGTCATAAAATAGGTGTTAATTCTTTTTCAGCAGGTTTTGAGGGGGCATTTTGACGCCGTTTTTACTGTTTTCTTTCTCTTTTAGCAGTTCGGTCAATTCGGAGTGCCGTTGCAGGAAGTCTATGCCTTTTTCAGTTGCCGCATACACGTCTTTCCCGTTGGCACGGAACTTGTTCAGTAAACTGACTTTCAGCATGAATTTGAGGTAGTCGTTGAGTTGGGCAAAGCTTAGGTTTGCTTTGTACATGATTTGGGTTTTCAAGGTTCCGTCTTTTGCGATTTCCATGATTTCCGCGATTATGCTGAGTTTGTCTCTTCTTTTGGATGTGTCGTTTTTCCATGAGTTCACTTCTATTACCCTCTTTTAGAATTGTCTTCTATAACTGAATTATGTGCAGAGTATTTTAAGTCCTGTTTCGCAAGTCTGAATATTACGGTGTTGGAATATTCTAGAACACTCTTCCCTTCGGCCCAGACAGAAAAACTTATTCCCGCCAACGAGAAAATCACAACAGGTGGACCTTGATGATTATAGGGTTAATCTCTGACACTCACGACAACCTGCCAATGGTTGAAAAAGCCGTAAGAAAACTGAATCAGGAAAACGTAGCGCTCGTTTTACATGCAGGAGACTACGTTGCACCTTTCGTCATCCCAAAATTCAAAGCATTAAACGCGAAGCTCATAGGCGTTTTCGGGAACAACGACGGCGACCACGAATTCCTCAAAAGACGGTTCAGCGAATGCCCTAACTGCGAAGTTCGCGGCAGGTTTGCCGAAATCAATGCTGACGGCTTCAAGATTGCTTTGCTTCACGGAGACGAAACTGAACTTTTAGACGCGTTGATTAACTGTGATAGCTTCGACGCTGTGGTTCACGGTCACTCTCACGCCAACGTGTCTCGCAAGAACGGAAAAACCTTAATTGTGAACCCAGGAGAAGTCTGCGGATATCTAACGGGCAAATCCACCATAGCGCTACTGGACACGACTAAGCGAGAGGCAAAAATAGTTGAGCTGTAGCCTCATTTTTCTCTGGCGCGTGAAAAAACATTATACCCCCTCTATAAATAACTTCAACCGATGCTTAGACTGGCGTTTGGCTAGCTGCTCGGAACAGACTATAGCCCCCTACATAAATAGAAACTATAAAGAAAGCGAGTGCTGGATGTTTTGTGCGTTTACAAAAGAATGGCGTTGAATGGAGCGGTTGGTCCCTGATTGCGATTCTTCAGTCTGTGTAACCGCTTTTAGTAGAGGCGCTCTCCGATTCTTTATTCCATAAATACGTGGTCATCCTTTTTACTGGGTCAGACCAGAAACATGGCAGCTGGAAACAACGTAACGAACGGCAGTTTTCCTTCAATGAGGAAGCGCCTCCCTTTTGTACTCAGTGGGTTCAGTCTTCCCCCTTTTCCGGTATGAGTATGCGTACTGGATGAACGCGAACGCTAAAGAAAGCCCGCCTAAGCATAGCCATAGCAGCGTCATGGAATCAAGCATGTCGTTTTTTCACCTCTTGTGCCGTTTAAACATGGGCGAAGTAGACGATTTCCTCCTTTTGGTTTCTCTCTTCTTTTGCTGCTTTCATTTTTGATCACCTTTTTAATCTTGAAGATTCAATGGTTTCCGCACGATATAAGGGTATTTGAGATTTATTCATAATTTTTATGAAAAACTGAAATAATGTTTAACATAAACAACATAAACTTAACGTACAAACCTAAAACGTGATTTATAGTAAACGTTCGTGAAAAAGGCACAAGTGCAAAAACCGTTGAGAACAGAACAACTTAAACACGCTCCAAACTGAAGCGTATTTGCTTATTTTTCCGTGATTTTTCGGTAAGTGTCTCGCATTTTCATGGCGTCCGCGTCCAAAAGAGGCGTTTCGCATATCATCACAGAGAGCATTTTGAACTCGGCGATGACTTCCGCCAGCATTTCGAAGTCTGGACCGTACCGTGCTTCGTCTAAGACGTGGTGGCGTCTTTCACCCTTGTCCGTGTACTCAATCTTGCTGAAGTGGCAGTGCATGTTTCTGGCGGCTTCGGTTCCAAGCCTTCTCTCAACCTCTTCCACTACCGTACGGAAATCCTCCACTTTCCTGAATCGCCCTTTGCGTCGGGCGTGCATGTGCGACCAGTCGATGACGAGCTGGGTCTGCTCAACCTCCTCGCAGATGGTTAGAATCTCGTCCAGAGTGCCGACTTGGTAGACTCTGCCCATTGTTTCAGGACCCAGCTTCACGTTTTGGATTCCCAAGCTGTTCATGGTTGCGGCTATGTCTTTCAAAGCGTCTACGCAGTTTTTGAACGCGTAGCTTTTCTCGAAGCGTCCGTAAAATCCCATGTGGAAAACCACCACGTAAGCGCCCATCCACTGCGCTGCCCTGGCGCACGCCACAATTCGCCTTTTGCTGGCTTCCACTACCTCTTTTTTGCCGCTGAGATTCACGTAGTAAGAGCCATGCATGCTTACCAGAACGTCGTTTTTTCGGGCTTCAGCACCTAAGCGTTCAGCGTCTTCCTGCTTCATCTGCGGTTTCTGACCCCACCTGACGGCTTGGTACTCGAAGGCGTCCAACTCTTCCTCCCGTAGGAGTCTGGGGGCATCGAACGATTGTGCGCCGAGCATTCTGAAAATTGGCGGGACTCCGGCTGGGCCAAAACGAGGGTGGTCTGTCATCTAATTCACTTTTTTAAATTTTAGGTTAGGTGTGAGAATGCGTTTTCCTCATTTAAAGTTTAGCTCTATATGCTGAATGCGAATTGATTATCTGAATCTTTAAGCCCTAACAGCTTTATTTTTGCTGATTATTCATTCAAAGCTAGCATGGCGTTATGCATGTGAAGCCAATCGGTGGAACGTGACATGTTAAAGTGAAGATTTGCAGAATAAGCTGTCTCGAAATGCTTAAACATGTCTAGTTAAATTAGTAATTACTAATTAGTTAACTGCGCCAAATGAGGAATACGTAACAAAAGAGCTGGTTCAAGAAAAAGATGCAACAGATAGAAGAAAAAGAAACGCTTGAACTCTACAGAGACCGCAACGTGCAGATGTTGCTAAGCAAATTTCTAAGCGGCAAAATTAAAACGCTTGAACCAGTTTACGATTCAACGGTTGGGTACCGTTATCCCGCCGTGGAAACCATCATTGGAGATGCATCACAGGTTGAGTCTTTCTTAAACAAACTGTATGCAGCAGGAATCTTAGAAAAGAAACTCTACGATAAGATTATTTTTTGCCCAAAATGCGGTTCCGCCGACGTCTCTACTCGTTACTGTTGCCCCTCCTGCAAATCTTTCAACATTCAAAAAAGCTCGTTGATTGAGCACATAAAATGTGGCTACATGGATGTAGAAGAAAAGTTCTATGATGGAGACAAGTGCGTCTGCCCAAAATGCCACGAAGAACTGAAGAAAATCGATGTGGACTACTATAAAGCTGGAATCTGGTGCACCTGCGAAAACTGCGAAAAAAGCTTCGATATACCTGTGACGACGCATTTCTGCAGAAACTGCCGTGAAACTTCCACCTTTGAAGAAGTAGTCATCAAAGACGTTTACTCCTACACTTTAAAGGAGAATGTTACAGCCGAATCCTCCTTAAACTGGTTTTTAGTCGCTGCCTTACGGGAAATTCTGAGAGCGGAGGGGCTAATGGTTGAAAGCCCCGGACTGATAAAAGGCAAATCTGGCGCCAATCACTCCTTTGACATCGTGGCCTTCCAAAAAGATAAATTGCAACGAGTGATAGTGGTTGATTTGGCAATGTCGACTGGAAACACCGTGTCCGAACAGCCCGTTATTGCCTTATTCGCAAAGATATTCGATGTTGGACCTGAAAGAGCCTTTTTGATTGCGATTCCAAAGCTCAGCGAGAATGGAAAGAAAATGGCAGAATTATACAAAATCCAGGCAATAGAGGCTAAAAACCAGGAAGAGGCAGTGACAGCGTTAAAAGAAAGCCTTAAGGTAGGTTAGTCTTCTGAAAAAACGGCTATGTTGCCCCTTTCTGTAACGACCTTTGTTAAGAGAATCCCTTGAGGCACGATTATGTCCGTGCGATTGTACGTTGCTGATTCTCCAGCATTCAGGAACACATCCGCGCCGTAGCGCTGATGTAGAGTTGAGTTCGAGACCCAGACAGCCACTATGTGTAAGCTAATTGCACCTGTGTTTTTTATGTCCATGCTGATGCCATCTGGCTTCGTTTTTGTCACGTTTGCTATCGTCAAAGTTTCTTTTGTTCTTTCAAGGTCAATCTGATTCATCTGGTAGCTCCACAGCACCACGTTGCCCACTATCATCACCAGTAGAATTAGGCTTAGCATCACCACTATGACGGTGCTTATGCCGCGTTTTTCGCGTTTAAGGAGCCTTGTAATAGTCTGCAATATGCGTCCCCCTTTTTGTGACGATATCTATGTAGTAAGCCTCTCCCGAATTCCAGCTGAAGGCAATTCGAAGCCAATCTTGCTTGTTTACTTGCAGACTGGAAACCCCGTTGAAAGACTGACTCACATGGTTAACGTAAACGCTGGAAACTTGGATGTCGGCTTTTCCCACGTTACGCACGTAAACGTTCACCGTGCCAGTCGCATTGTTAAACCAAACGTCCTCGACGACAACGCGTTCACCCATTGTCTGCCTGAGATTGGTGGTTATCACGAACGTGGCTGAAGTGGCAAGCGACATAATCGCAACCGCGACGACGGTGAGCAAAAGATGACTGAGAACCGGCGTTATAGCCCGTTTATCGCGCAAAAATTTTTTGACAAATTTTTTCGTCTTTTCTACACCTCACAGCAAGAATTTTAGAGCCACATAGCCCAGCAGCATCATAATTAAGCTGTGCTTTAAGCCAGCGCTTATGGAGCCTTCGCCCATTTTTCCCGCAACGAGACCGCTGAAGAAGCCTTGAACGAGTGTTAAATGCAAAAAGATTCGCCTCAGATCTTCAGGTGATGATGTCGGCATCGAAAACAGAGCCATGCCGTCTACGCCTGTGAAGAACGTTTTGAAAAGTATCACTATCGTGAACAGGAACACGAAAAGGGCCACGTAGATTATGGCTATGTATGGTCGTGTCTGCGTTTTGCGTTCTTTCTCAAGCAGGATGGTGGTTTGTATGAACTTGCCCATGGGGTTGAAGACTTTTTCTACGTGGCCTCCTGAACGGCTGGCTTCAATTATCATGGGCACGGTCCTCAGCGTCAGCACAGTGCCAACGCGTCTTCCAAACGCCAAAAGAGCCTCTTCGAAGCTTGCGCCCCAAGAAATCTGCACCGTCATCTTCTTCAGTTCAGGAGTCAACGGACCATAATCTCTTTCCGCCGCCTCTTCCAAGGCTTTAGGAAGCGTCATCCCCGTCTCTTGAGCCTGCACTATGCTCCTGAAAAGGTCCGGCAAGTGCTCATCAACCGTTTTTCTCCACCTGTAATCAACGTAATTCACGAGTGCTATCGGCGAAACCACGGCTAGAAAACCGAAGAACACAAAGTCGTCTAACTCTGCGCTGACGCCTACCGTGAAATAGCCGAAGAGCGCTATGGCGACGGCTACCAAAACGGAAACGACGATTACGACTTTTTTGGTTCTGCGCTCTATTTTCGGCATTTTCTCTACCATTTCGGCGAAGTTGAATCCAAGATTATGAGGAATATCACGGCGCAAACTGGAATCAACATGTACGTTAGGAGACTCAACAGCAGATCAGGGCTAAGAAGACCTAATCCTCCGCCGCCCAGCACCGACATAACCGACATCATAATGACCAGAAGCAGCGGGCCAGTCAACAGCAAAGCCACATAAACCTCAGATAACACCGACAAATTGTCGGAGTATTTTTTAAGACTCAGCTTTTTAAGTTTCATAGCTGTCCTAAATTTTTCTCTCAGAAAGGCTCCCAGATTGCCGCCAGTGTGGATTGTGGATATGATGCCCTCTATGGTGTCCCGAAATTTTTTGGAAGGCGTGCGGCTTGACGCCTTTTCTAAGGCTGAGATCACGTCTAACCCGAACAGGTTGATGTTCTTGATGACCTCTTTAGCCTCGGTGGAAGCCGCCAAGGGCACATCCAAGTTTGAGAGGGAATGGAAGATTTTTTCGGGAGAAACACCCGCGCTCGCCAGAATAGCCATATAACCCGACATGAAGGGCAGTTCATCATCTAACTCCTGCTTATGCTTATCCGCGCAGTAAACAGGGTACAAGTAAAACCCGATAACCGTAAACGCTAAAGTAAACAAGGCACCGCCGAAGCCGAACAGAAACGCCGACCCAAGAGACACATTGGAAACAAAAACCAGCAACACAGGCACCACCACCGCAACTGAGAAAGTAAGCAAAAGCGAGGTGAGAATTGTTAGGCTTATGTAGGCTTTGAAATTAATTTTTAAACCCGATTTTTGCAGAGTCTGGTCTAAATCCTTGAACAGAGGCATAAAACGCCCAGTTTTGTCGCCCATTAACTGATACGCCACCGACAACGGTTTTTCAAGGTCCATTTTCGGCTCTTTATCAGCCTCTTCAGGCTCTGGCGTTGAAGAGTTTGCAGACGACTTCTGAAGCTTGGTTGCCAAACGTTTCTTGAGCTTTTCCCTGCGCTGTTTTCTCATTTCAACCCCACTCTGGCCTTTTGGTAGATACGATTAGGATTGGCGTAGTATTCTCTGATGACTTTAGCTACCTCATCATGGTGGCGAATACCATGTTTCACCATCCACTCCAGCACCGTCTTTCTGGCGCGCAATTCATGTTTTATGTGCTCTTCCGTTAGCCCAGTCTTCTTCATGTGCTTCTCCAAGAGAGTGCTGTTGCCCAAAGAGGCGAATTTGTCGGATTTGGGGTTCCAGCTGAAAACCTCTTCAGTTAAAATTCCGTTTATTTTTGTGTCGAGTCCTTTAACTTCGGTGGTGACGCTTACGCGCCTTGCAGGTTTCCCGCCAACCTCGGTTCGCTCCATAACCAAAATGATGTCGGTCATGGCGACCAGCGTCTTCGGAATGTTCATGGGTTCAGATTCCAGCCTGTTTATAACCGCCTCGGCAGATTCAGCGTGGATTGTGCACATCCCCAAGTGCCCAGTGGCCATGGCTTGGAACAGCGTGTAGGCTTCTTCGCCTCGGACTTCGCCTACAATGATGTAGTCGGGGCGCTGTCTCACCGCGGCTTTCAGCAGGTCAAACAGGGTTATGGTGCCGCTTTGCTTGTCATCGCCTTTGAAGCTTGCCCTTACAACCGAAGGTATCCAGTTTTCGTGTGGGAGATTAATCTCCTGTGTGTCTTCAACGCTTACAATCTTCATTTCGGGTTTTATGAACATTGACAGGCAGTTCAGCATGGTTGTTTTTCCGCTGGCTACGCCTCCCGCCACCAGCACTGACGCTCGGTGCTCTATGAGGTACCACAGGTAAGCCGCCATCCCTGAGGAGACCGTGTTGAAGGCTATCATGTCTGAGATTGTCAAGGGGTCAACTCTGAAACGGCGGATGGTGAAGGTGGAACCTCTTCGGGTGACTTCGCGGCCGTAGGTTAGTTGGATGCGGCTTCCTTCTGGAAGCGACGCGTCGAGGATTGGCGCGGCTATGGAAATGTTTTTTCCAGCGAGATATGCCAAGCGAACAACGAAGGAGTCTAGCTCAGCCGTGTCCGTGAACATGATGTTTGTGGGTAGGGACTCGTAGAGTCGGTGCCACACGTAGATTGGGATGCTTACGCCGTCTGTGGAGATGTCTTCAATTAACGGGTCTCGCATTAACGGGTCGATTTTTCCGTAGCCTATGAAATCCCTTATTATGTAGTAGGTGAGCTTGTCAACTGCTTCTTTGGGGATTTTTAGGCGGTACTTTTTTATCAGTTCCTTGATTTTTCGTTTTAGGTATTTTTCTGCTTTTTCCTTGTTCTCTATATCTTTCAGGTTTACGTCGAGTTCATCCATTAAGAAACTCTTTATTTCGTGAAGGTATTTTTCCCCGTCTTTTTGGAGGGTGGGTTCTATGATTTCGTAGCGTATTTTTTGGGTTTCTTTGTCTTTGACTATGGCTGCGTAGACGTATGGTTCTTGGAGGGCGTAGACTTCTTGGAAAGCGGCTGGTTTTTTAGTGGCGCTACTTATTATGGCTGGCGCTGGGGGGTGTTCCAGTGTCTCTAGTGTTTTTGTGTCCTGCTTTTTTCTCGTTGGTGTCCCTCCTTGTGTGTACTAGGTTTTTGCATGGCTTTCAGAAATTATAGTGTGTCGCAAGTCTTAATAAGTTATATGTACAGCCAATCTTTACTAAACTTCACACCAGAAACACCCAAAATCAAACACACCCACCCCAACCCCACCAACCCCGACACCTAAAAAGCCATACAAAAGCTGAGTTATCGTCGGCATAGGCACGTAAACACGAACGAAAACCGCCACCGCCAAAACTCCAATGGTTATCGCCAACAGCGCAAAATCACCCCGATGAAGCTTCAGCGCGTACAGGTTAGTGCGGTTTTTTGTGGCGCCCCAAGCGCGAGACTCCATAGCCTCAGCCAGCTCCAAGCTTCGGCGAATAGCACTAACTATCAACGGAATAAGAACAGGCACGTAATTCCTGATCCTCTTGAGAAAGCCGCCTTTCTCAAGCTCCAATCCTCTAGCCTTCTGAGCATCCATTATCGTCTGTGCTTCTTCTGCCAAAACAGGGACAAACCGCACCGCGGTCGTAAAAGCAAAAGCGAACTCGTAAGGCACGCGGCTCTGCTCCAAAGCCAAGCCCAGATGGTCTGGAGACGTGGTCAAAAAGAAAACCGAGAAAGACTCAACGAGCACAACGAAGCGCAGCGTCATGGCAGCCGCGGTTTCCAAGGCTTCCGCTGTCAGCACGTAGCCTGAAGTGAAAAAGTTGGTAAGTATGTTGATGCCGAAAATGAAGCCGGCTAGAAAGGCGGCGCCACGAAGCGAACGCAGCCATTCTTTTTGAACGCCCGCCAACAAGACAAAGGGAATTGGTAACAGGAAAAGGGCGATTAACGGGATGATTTCGCCGAAAAGAATCGCCGCCACAAACACCGCGCAGACATAGACGAATTTCATTCTCGGGTCTAAGTTGTGAATTGGCGATTTGACTCTGCGGAATTTTAAGCCGTCAAAAACGCTCATTTTCGCCTTTTCTCCAGTGCTTTAAGCACAATTTCTTTCGCTTCGTAGACGTCGATGACGTTTTTCGGGAGCCCCAGCGGCGTCAGTTTCATGAAGATTTGAGCTATTTGCGGCAGGACGATGGATGACTGAGCCAAAACTTTTGGGGTGGTGAGGATTTCTCTTCCTTCGCCGTCAGCGACCACGTTTCCTTCCTTCATCAACACGACTCGGGGGTTGCATTCAGCCACAAACTCCACATCATGGGTGACTATAACAACGGTTTTACCTTGAGCCTGCATCTGGACAATGAACTGCCGCAGTTTTTCTTTTTGCTGATGGTCCTGGCCTATTGTGGGTTCATCCAATATCAGCATATTAGGGTTCCACGCCAAGACAGACGCCAAAGCAACACGTTTTCGCTCGCCTCCGCTGAGCAGGAAAGGCGAAGTTTTTCTGTACTGCGCTAATCCCAACAGGTTCAAAGCCCAGCTGACTCGCTTCTCTATGACTTCGGCTTCAAACCCGAAGTTTTTCAATGCAAACCCTATTTCCTCTTCAACTGTTTCGCTGAAAAGCTGATGGTCTGGATTTTGAAAAACGAAGCCCGCGTTTCTCGATAGGGTTGCAACACTGGTTTTTGTGGTTTCCACGCCGTCCACGTGCACGGTTCCTTCAGAAGGCTTCAGCAGCCCGTTGAAGTGTTTGACAAGGGTGGTTTTTCCCGCTCCGTTTTGCCCCATTATCGCCACGAATTCGCCGTCCTTGATGACCAGTGAGACGCCTTTCAGCGCTTCTACGCCGTTGGGATAGCTGAAGTGAACGTTTTCCACTTCAATCATTTGGTTTCGAGAGCCTCCAGTAGCAGTTTTGCCAGTTCTTCCGAGGACAGTGGGGTAACGTTGCCCAGATTTACGCCCTCCTTTCGGAGAACGTGGTAAAGAAGCGTGGCTTTTGGGATTCCGACACCGATTAGGCGAGTTTCTTCGGTGTTTAGGATTACGCGGGGTTTCCCGTCAAAACACACGTTGCCTTCAGCCATTATTATTATGTGGTCGGCGTATTTCGCGGTTAAATCCAGCCTGTGCTCCACCAGCACGACCGTTATCCCGAGTTTCTTGTTGAGTTCATGGATTACTTCGAATATTTTCTCTGCGCTTAACGGGTCAAGAAACGATGTGGGCTCGTCCAAAACTATTATTTCCGGCTGCATGGCGAGGACAGCCGCTATCGCAACGCGTTGCTGCTGACCTCCTGAAACTTCATGAGGTGACCTTTCCCGCAAGTCGCTAATGCCCGTTAGTTTTAGTGCCCACTCCACTCTTTCGCGCATTTCTTCTCTGGGCATGCCAAGGTTTTCCAGTCCGAAGGCTACATCCTTTTCTATGGATAGGGCGAACAGCTGGTTTTCTGGGTTTTGAAAAACTAAGCCTACGCTTTTTGCCATCTCGTGGGTTTGGTGTTTGGTGGTATCCATATCTGCTACGGTGATTTCGCCTTTCAATTCGCCTTGGTAAAAGTGGGGAATCAGCCCGTTGAAGCATCGGCACAAGGTTGTCTTTCCGCATCCGCTTGGACCCGTGATTAGAACGAATTCTCCCTTTTCCACCTTCATGGAGATGTCGTTGATTGATGGTTTTGTTACGCCTGGGTAAGTGTATGTGAGATTTTTCGTTTCTATTATCGCCATGGTTGCTGTGCCTGCCTAAGATACGTTTTGTTTTCCCATTTAAGAGTAGCTACTCATATATGATTAGATAATTTCTCTTTCACCAGCCGTAGGCAACGTTTCAGACCTTTCTCAACTTGTCCTATGCCGTTAACTCCCGCGGCTGCGGCATGTCCGCCCCCCATCCCCTGAAGGTATTCGCCTAAAGGTTTAGCGATGTCCCTTCCCAAGTGAATACCCGTTACCTGATTGAAATCGCGAGTGCAGCGCATGCTAATCTCAACTTTCTCGTTCTTCTGCCCAGCCACCGCCGCCATGTGCGTACCCAAGTCAACCAGCGCCCTTGCCGCGGAGGCTTGGTAAGCGCTAACGTGGGAAAGGGCAATAATCCAGTTGTCGATCTTGATCAGTTTGGCTCTTCGGCAAGCTTTCATTCTCGCGACACGTTCAGAAAAGTCCATGGGCAACGCAAGCGCGGACAATTCTTTTTGGGGGTTCACGCCTATGTCGCTGAGTTCAGATATGGTTTTGAACGTTGAGGAGTTAGCCAAAACGAAGTGGCGTGTGTCAAAGGTTATGCCCAGAAACAGGGCTTTAGCCTCATTTAAGCCTAGTTTTATGTTAAGCTGCCGGTAGAAGTTGTAGACCATTTCGCAGGTGGATGAGGCTTCCTCGTTTGTTATGCAAAGTTTGGCTATCTGCTCTGTTTGCGGGTGAGCCGCGTGATGGTCAATAACTATTATCGGCGCCTCAGTTTTTACCACTTTTTCAGCTAACCGCCCCAACTGCTGCGTAGTGTTAGTGTCCAGCAGCACTATAGCGTCGGCTTTTTCCACATCAGGTTCCATGTTCACAGCTATGGGGATATGTTTCAAAATGTGCTTCGAAAGCCTGCTGATTCCCTGCCCTGCTCCGATTTCCACAGTCATGCCCGGCATGCGCTTTGCAAGTAAGCTTTGAAAAGCGTAGGCTGAGCAAACCGCGTCTGGGTCTGCGTTGTGGTGGCATAACAAAAGAACATGGCTGGCGTGTGTCTCATCCAGAATCCCAGTTATGTCTGTGAACGTCATTTTAATTTTCTCAGGTAATTTTCACTTGCTTCATGAGCCTCTTTAACCGCCTCGCTCACCAGCGCTTCAGCGTCAAAGCCTCTCATTTTCGGTGACAGCACCAAGTCTATTTCAACCGTTATGTTCACGGGTTTTGTTCCTTCAGCTTCCACGCTTATATCCAGTTTCTCCACCATTTTGAAGGGAACTTTCGAGAGAATATGTTTTCTGGCGGCGTCTTCCGCAGTTGAGCATAAAGTTTCAGTTTGCTCGGTGGTTAAGTCGGGGAACCCCAGCTCTTCCACGCGTTTCACCCTAAAGCTACTTGGAAGATGGTGAAACGGGCCTGAGGTCCTCTTGAAGCTTCATTTGAGCCTCTTTCACTTGGCTGCGTAACCTTTCTTCTTGGCGAGCAAGAACAGTGCTCCGCGTTTCCAGCAACTCTTTACGTTCAACAAGATCTTCAGTTATCTTCGCTTTCTCCGCTTTTATCAAAAGAGAACCAGCAGCCTTGTAAATCACAGCGTCATCCGCTGTCTTCTGCAACTCAGCCACGGTTTGCTCCACTTCAGTTTTCTCCATCTCCACCTGCTGTTTCTGCGCCAAAACCGACTGCAAGGTTTGCTGCAGCTGTTGCAGCCTCAGCAAGCGTTCTTGAACTTGAGGCGGTAACTTTGAAATTTCATCACTCATCTTGTATCCTTCCGTCTGCACAGCAATAAGCACAGCCCTTAATTAAGCATTTTCCAAACAAAAAGCCAAACGTCTACTTCACCCAAACGTATAGTCCCCATGTAATCGACACGGTAAGCTCTAAAGCTGGCTGAAAATACAGTAAGCACCGAAAAAACCCTTCATATTTGGTTCCTAATAGTGGTTGATTGCAGAAAACTATAGGGGGTAGGTCCCATATTGGCGTTTTTCACCGTCAATAGCATGTTGAAAACGTGTATTTGTCGCTTAATAACCAATCAATGCACAAAACTTTAGAGGGGGTCATCGGCGTTGGCACTTTTCATGTAAATCTGCAAAAAAGAGTTGCGTGCGTGGTGCCGGGGGCGGGATTCGAGCCCGCGACTTCTGGCATTGGGCGGTTAGCCCCATTTGTCTCCAGATTTCTCATCTGGTTTGTGTCTTTAGCCAGATTATGAGTCTGGCGCCCTAGCCAGGCTAGGCTACCCCGGCACAAGCTGTTTTCCAGTTTGTCAATGCCATCTTTAAGGCTAACAGCTACTACCTGAGTTTTCATTCTACTTGATAAAGATTTTTCAGCTAAAACTACCCGCGTTTAGTAACAGAAGCCATGGCGTTTCTATATTAACTTTCAAGCGAGAATGCAAAAGTAATTATAGCTGAACAATAAGGAATTAGCCCAAATTAAGAGTATGGCTAAAATTAGGAGTCACATGTAAAGAATGAAGTGTGCTGACTGTCGCGAAGAAATCTTGCAGAAAAACCCAGAGAAATGTCCCTATTGTGGAAGTACAAACCTAATTTCCAAGAAAGATGAGATTCCAACTATTCTCGCAGAAATTAAAAAGTTGAAGAAAGCTGGAAAGTACGAAGAAGCAGCTCTGAAGTATGAAGAGCTTGAAATGTGGGACAAGGCTAAAGAAATCCGAAAACTCAACATGGGAAAAGTCAGCACAATCAGCATGGAGTGCCCTCATTGTGGCGCATCTCAACCGCTCTCTTCAAAAAACAATGAGGTAACATGCAAGCATTGCAAAAAGAACTACATTATTCCAAAGAAGGTCCTTGAACTACTCTGAGATGCCCGGTACACAGTGGAGAATTCAAATGACCAGTACAAGAAATTGAGTTCTCCCATTCATTAGCATAAGCCGAGTTTTTACAGCTAAAAATATTAGAAACATACTTTTCTAGTTGTCTTGCAATGTCCAGCCCTGAAAAGCCGGTTCCTGCCACAATAAAACGGATTTACGTTGCCCTAGTTAGAAAACCACGCAGTTTTGAAGATTTGGTGGACATAACTGGTGTTGATGAAGCCACTCTTGGTTCTGCGCTTCGTTTTCTCAAAGAGAAAGGCATGATCGTCAGCTACAACTTTACCAACCGAGAAACGTTCAGGATGGTGAGAACTCAACCTCTAAGATACGGCTGGAACCTTCCATGGCTTGATTTAATGATGAGCGCTGACGACTGGAAAACTCCATGGAAAAACGTGGTCAACAGGAAGGTGGAGGAAGGCGACCCTGAAGAGAAGCTTAACACGCGGTTCCGGAAGCTGCTTAAAGACTTGCTTGTCGACCCCAACTTAGACCTTATCGAGGTCTTGGAGGAGCTTGAAATGACCGAGGTTCCATTGGAGGTTTTCAAGCTGCACAACCAAGAACCGTACTGCCTGGAATGCTTGAAGAAAGAGAGACGATTTGTCAGAATGATTTTATGCGAACAAAGCGAAGAGCACTGCTGTCCAAACTGCGGAGTGGTACGAGAAACACTTCTAGTGAAACGCCGCTAACGCTGATTTCACCCAGATTATGTGAAATGAACAGGCTAAAGACGCAACCACTGGCTTATTTGATAACGTTCATTTTTCAAAAATCTTTTATGCTGTTGGCTGTAAATAGGAGAGCGGAAGGGGAATCAAGTTACCGTTTTGTCCTAAATGTGGAAAAGAAGTAACTGAAGAGATGAATGTTTGTCCGTACTGTGGGAACCCGTTGAAGGTCGCGCGCGCCTACTTACAGGGAAGCACCATCTCAAAGGGTGACCGTGGGAACCAAGAATTCAGGTTTAGCCGCTGTTCTTTCGCTCATACTTCCAGGCTTAGGACAGATGTACTCGGGGCAAATTGGCAGAGGCTTGCTGTTTCTTTTCATAGGAATTCCCTTGACGGCGATAATCGCCTTGTTTTTCTTCTGGCTGATACTTCCCCTGTTCCTGCCTTTAGCCTTCTGGCTTTGGAACATATTCGACGCCTACAACCTCTGCAACGAATACAACAGACGCCTTATCCAAACGGGAAACCCTCCGTGGTAAAATCCAAATCCTGCGGAAATTGAGTTACCCTCTGTCAAACACAGAGGTAAAAACATCTGAAACCGAGTGGTAGTGTCCAGTCTTTATGCAGGTTTATTTATGTAGGGGGCTATAGTCTGTTCCGAGCAGCTAGCCAAACGCCAGTCTAAGCATCGGTTGAAGTTATTTATAGAGGGGGTATAATGTTTTTTCACGCGCCAGAGTGCACGACAATCCGACAGTGCATGTCCTCTGCGATATGTTTTTTACTGTAAGTCGCAATCCCTCTTAGTTGAGGATGCACGTTGGCGAGGTTGAAAGGTTTCCAAAAACTGACGCGTGTAGATGAAGCGTTGCAAACGTGGCTTGATGTTTTAAAGGTTAAGAAGTGCAGGGAAGTCTTAGTGCCGCTTGACAAGGCTTTGAACCGCGTTTTAGCAACAGACCTAACTGCCGAAGAAGATTTGCCAAGGTTTGACAAGTCAGCCGTTGACGGTTACGCACTCAGAGCTGGAGACACCACAGGCGCAACACAGTTTAAATCAGTCACATTCCACCTAACAGAAGCCGAACAAGTCGGCGCAAAACAAGCCCGACAAATCTGGACTGGAAACCCCATCCCGAAAGGCGCAGACGCAGTGGTAATGATAGAGAACACTAAGAAAGCTGATGGCGAACTGGAGGTTTGGGTGCAACTGGCACGTGGCGGAAACGTGTCCAAGAAAGGCGAAGACGTCAAAAAAGGCGAAACCGTCCTGAAAGCAGGCACACGCCTGAAATCCTACCATATAGCGCTGCTTGCTGCCATGGGCAAAACCGAAGCCGAAGTCGCGGAAAAACCGCGAATCGCCATACTGGCAACAGGAAACGAGCTTGTTGAGGTTGGCAGCCAACCCTCTGGAAACCAGATTTTCGAGTCAAACCGCATCATGCTCTCAGCCATGTGCCGCGAACTCGGCGCAGAACCCATGGATTTAGGCATAGCCAAAGACGACGTAGCGGAAATCGCCGAAAAACTTACCACTGGACTGCGCAAATGCGACGCGGTAATCACTTCCGGCGGAACCAGCGTTGGAAGACTAGACCTTGTTCCTGACGCAGTCAACAATTCGGGGAAACCAGGCGTAATCGTGCATGGAATGGCTTTGAGACCCGCAATGCCAACCGCGCTCGCAGCGCTGGATGGAAAAGCGGTGATGGTTCTTTCAGGCAACCCCGTAGCCGCCGTAATCGGCTTCGAAGTGTTCGCCAGACCGTTAATCTGCCTGATGCTGGGCATGAAACATGTGGAACCGCGACCAACCGTTAGCGCTGTTTTAACGCGAAAAGTGGCTACGGCGCTTGGCAGGAAAACTTTTGTTCGCGTCCGAGTGACCCAGAAAAACGGTGAGTTCCGTGCTGAGCCTGTTAGCGCAAGGGGTTCTAGCGCAATCTCCACCATGACGCGGGGAAACGGTTTCGTAATGGTTCCTGAGAACAGGGAAGGTGTGAGAGAAGGTGAAGTTGTGGCTGTGCGCTTGTTTGGAAACTTGGAGGTTGTGGACTAAATGTTTAGGCGGCTGATGTCGTTTGACGAAGCGAAAAAGGTGATTGCGGAACGGCTGAAGCCTGAAGCGCTAGGCGCAGAAGAAATTTCGCTGTTGGACTCTTACAACCGTGTTCTCAGGGAAAACGTGGTTTCCGCTTTGGATATTCCGCCGTTTAACAGGTCAACCGTTGATGGCTTTGCGGTGAAAGCTGAGGACACTTTCGGCGCGGAGGAAAATCAGCCTGTAAAGCTGCGTGTGCGCGGCGTGGTGAATGTGGGTGAGCAGCCGAAAATCCGCATCGGGAAAGGCGAAGCTGCGGAAATCGTTACAGGTGCTCCTGTTCCAGATGGCGCTGACGCTATTGTCATGGTTGAAGACACTGATAGAGAAAAAGGTGAGCTGCGTGTTTTTAGAGCTGTGACTAAAGACGGAAACGTGATGAAGAAGGGAACGGACATAAAGAAGGGCGAAACGGTGCTTCAGGCTGGTCAGGTTTTGGGTGCTTCCGAAGTTGGTGTTTTAGCTGCTTTAGGCTTAACCGTTGCGAAAGTGTTTAAGGTGCCTGTGGTTGCGGTTCTTTCGACAGGAGGAGAAGTGACTGAACCTGGCAGAGAGTTGCCTGCTGGGAAGATTTACGACATAAACGCGTACAGCCTGAGCACGGCAGTGCGGGAAAGCGGTGGGAAACCGGTGTATTTGGGTGTGGTTCCTGACGATAAGGTTGAGTTGCGGAAGGCTTTGGAGCATGCGTTGGCGTCAGCGGACATGATGTTGACTTCTGGTGGAGTTTCCGTGGGTCCACACGACCTTACGCCGCAAATTGTGGATTCTCTCGGTGAACCAGGCGTGTTTGTCAGCGGAATCGCGGTTAAGCCTGGGAAACCCACCACAGTGGCGCTTGTTGGCGGGAAACCGGTTTTTTCGCTTCCTGGTCATCCGACTTCTGCTTTGTTGTTGTTTCATTTGCTTGCTCGTCCTGTCCTTCAGCGTATGTCAGGCAGAACCGAAACTGAAGTGAAGACTGTGAAGGCTTTGGCGGCTGCGCGGATGTTTTCGGCTAAAGGCAGGCGAACGTTTGTCATGGTGAAGCTGAAACGTGACCGGTTGAAGATGCTTTTGGCTGAGCCTGTTGAAACTGGGGCTTCGGGAGCCATTACAACTTTGGCGAAGGCTGATGGTTTCGTTGAGGTTCCAGCGAACCAGCAGTTTGTTGATGCGGGTGAAATGGTTGATGTTGGGCTTCTGAAGTCCGCCGTGTGCGCTAGGGTTTAGGTTTCTGTTGGTTTTCTTTTTAGCACGATGTAGAGCGTAACAAGCCATGTTAGAACGGCGTAAATAATCAGGCTTACGCCTGCGATAACGTTTGTGAAGGCGATTACGTCAAGCGTGTAGAGGGAGAATACTGTGGCAACAGCGAACAGGGCGACAACCAGCCATAAAGCCCAGAATCTTTTCTTGAGAACGCCATACGCTGTTACGAGGCTGAGTATTCCGGTCAAGCCGATGTGAGGCGGAAAATTGGCTAAAGGCAGCAGCGCTAGAAAGATTATGCCAACTGCGCCGTAAAAAACAGTTGGCGCTAACGTTTGGATACCTACAGTTTTGAGTTTGGACATGAATGACACTTTTTGACCGCCTTTAACCTTAGCAATTAAGGGCTGAATTAATAAATTTTTGGAGTGTGACTCCAGTAATCTAGTAGAACGCGCGCGCTATATAAGGAGAAACACTGTCAACGCTTAAGCCTAACAGTTCCACGTTCCTTTTCTTCAATTCATCGTAGATTTTAGAAAACGCCATGAACTCTGTGGTGCAAACCGGCGTGAAGTCAGCGGGGTGAGAGAACAGCACCAGCCATGTGCCTTTGTAGTCTGATAGCCGCAATGTTCCCTGGTTTGTCAGTGCCTCAAAGTCGGGAGCTTTTTGACCCAACACTGGAAAGACAATTTCTTGTTTTTGAACTTCTGACATTTTGTTTTCACCTGTTCTTTTCAAAAATAACTGGGGAAAAATAGACTTTATGTCTAACAAAAAGTTTTTTACCAGGGAGTTTAGAAAATAAACTAGCGCGCGCTAGAACTGGAAAATCAATAGGACCCGCCACAGATGAGCCTCTGAAAATTCTTCCCTTCAAAATCCGAAGCGCTTCGATATTTATTGAAGTTTAAATTCTCAGAAGTAGAATTAAGCGGCTGAATTAAGTTCAATTCAATTGAGCAACGCCTTCTCCTAAAGCATGGAAAAGTATTAGTATTACTTTTTTACTAAATAGTGTTACCATAATTGCAGAGAGGTGACAACATGAAAGAAAATCCAAGAGAAGAAATAGAACAACTCATCCAAAAAGGCGACATAGAATCTCTTCTCAGAAAGGCCGCAGAACTTCACGGCCATTTCTGCAGTTATCTAGCCTACG
>CAZJQR010000005.1:0-44543 GCA_964548345.1 uncultured Candidatus Bathyarchaeia archaeon
CATACAAAGATTACTTCGATGGCAGCGTGGATGAAGATGCCTTGACCTATTTGGCGCTGGCCAACCGATTAATTCATAATATCCACCCTAGCGCAGTCACTATAGCCGAAGATGTCAGCGGCATGCCTGGCTTAGCCGTTTCCCAATCTGAAGGCGGGTTCGGCTTTGACTATCGCTTTGCAATGGGGATTCCCGACTACTGGATCCGTCTGATAAAAGACTTCAAAGATGAGGACTGGCCTATCAGCGATCTTTGGTATGAACTGAACAACCGCAGGAAAGACGAAAAAACCATCAGTTACGCTGAATCCCACGACCAAGCGCTGGTAGGAGACCAGACACTCATTTTCCGACTGATCGGCGAAGACATGTACAATCACATGTGGATCAACGATGATAACTTGCGGGTTGCACGAGGAATAGCGCTGCACAAGATGATCCGATTGATCACCCTAGCAACTGCCGGCCATGGCTATCTGAACTTCATGGGCAATGAGTTCGGTCACCCAGAATGGGTTGACTTTCCCCGTGAAGGAAACAACTGGTCATTCAAGTATGCCCGACGGCAATGGCATCTCGTAGACGACGTTAACCTCAAATATCATTTACTAGCCCGCTTCGACCGCGACATGATCACGATGGCCAAAACACATCGCCTCTTCAATTCATCCAGCGCGCAACTCCTACACGAACATTCCACGGACAAAGTAACTATCTTCAAAAGGGCTGATCTGATCTTTGCCTTCAATTTTCATCCCTATCGCTCCTTTACTGATTATCGATTTGATGCCCCGCCGGGAAAATACCGGATGCTTCTAGACTGCGATGCACTGAAATATGGGGGGCACGGCCGGTTGCAGCCCGAGCAGAAACATTTCACCATTATGGACGATTCCGAAGCACGAAGTCAACACATGCTCAGCCTCTACCTGCCCGCTCGCTCCGCTTTTGTCCTTTGTCCAGCCACAGAAGACCCGCAACCATGAACCTTCCCCAAACAAAGATAAGGAGAAGGGCAAAATCTGAAGCTGCCTGCAACGCCGTCAACTCACTAAGGAGTTATTAGTAAAACCGCGCGCTCTAAGAGAGGCTTTATCAGTTAGCAGCTTCATTATTAGCTGAAATATCATCGTCATAGGGACTAGAAAAATTGGTTGAGTCAGAAGCCAACTTAAGCGCGCCCTATTTTTTGCCAAATGACATTTTGCAATAATAACGTCGTTATTTTTAGGATTAAAATGCGTTCAAATGACATTATTCAGCAGATTCAACATACATTTTTCTGGTATGCGGCTTCCAAAAATGACATTATAAAGATAATGTCGTTTTCATTATGTCTTGAAGCTCAATCTCCTCAAATTAGCCTTCTTTTAAATATATATTTAACCTCCTTTCAAAGACAAGAATTTTTTATCAAGATCGGCAAGACATCTACTTGGATAACCTCAGCCGCTAATTGGCCACTCCTTCTCTCTAGGACGGACAAACTGGCTCTTCATGCTCGTTATGTTGGTATGTAACATTTGTAATGAACAAAAGTATATATGAAAAGACAAGAAGAATATACTTTACAGGCTGGGGAGCACGCTTTAAGCGCGCGCGCGATAGTGCAGACGCGCATAACCCAACTCAAGCGGGAGCTTCCTCATCATTTGAGGCACACTCACTCGTAACCTTCAAGTTTGCTTCTGTGCAAGATATGCGGAAAACGCAGAGGTCACCATATGCCCGCATTAAAGCATAAAAGCACATTTCTCACAAAACAGTATTAGGGAATTTTTTTTGACCCGCATTCGGCTGTTCAACAGGGCTGTATGCAAAAACTGCGTTTACAAGGGAAGCCGATACTGCTGGAACAAATGCCCCTACAACATCTGGAAAAAACCCAGAGACTGAACCAAACCTTCAGCATCAACCAGAAAAGCAAACGATAAATCTCCGCAAATACATACTCTAATATGGCGAATTTTTATGCCTAAAAAGAAAAAGTCAACTGAAGGAGAAGAAGCTAAGAAAACCGAAGTACCGGTTACAACGAAAAAGGCACCGATATCAAAACCCGAAAAGAAACAAACCGCTCTGGCTCCTGCTGCCCCCTGGATCTTTGGAGAGCTTTTGACGATGTCTTTGAAAGGTTCAGAAGCGATTTTGAAGATCTCCTCTTTCCATCTTACTGGGATAGAGCCCTGTCTCTATTGCCTGAAACGCGGGTTCCAGCCGTAGACCTTGAAGATCGCGAAAAAGACTACTTGCTGAAGGCGGAGATGCCTGGCTTCAAGAAGGAAGACATCGAAATTGAAGTGAGAGAAGACTCAGTTGAGGTAACGGGAAAGGCGGGCTGGAAATACGATAAGAAAGATCAAGCGTACATTTGCAAGGAGCGAGCCTGCGAATCATTCTACAGGATGGTTCAGCTGCCTGAGGAGATAAAAGTAAACGAGGTTACTGCTAACCTGTCAGATGGCGTGTTGGAAATAACGCTTCCCAAAAAGGCGCCAAAACAAAAACGAAAAGTCACCATAAAATAAAAAGTCATTCCCTTCTTTTTTGACGCGCACGCTATTTCAGTATTTACCATTTCACCTGCATAATGGTAAAACTGTAATCTGCTTCTGAATTTCGTTTCTTTCGAAAAAGGGATTTAGCTGAGGCTTCTTTTTTCCTGTGGGCACTACATGTTAGGGACAAACATTAACTTCTGGGGCTGCTTTAAGGGGTCTAATTTACCATTATTCAGCGCTAGCTCCATGAATATTTTGGAAATAGGAAAGTGCGATTTACCATTATGATAGAAATGGAAAAACCATGATGCCTGAGAAACCAATCTCCTCAAATCAGGCTTCTTTTGAATATATATTTAATAATCTAATATGCGCTTCTCACAGAAAAACAGTCAAACAGTCGAAGAAACTCCAGCTTGAGAAAGTATTATAGCTTATGGCAGATAAAAGGAGCCAATAGTAGAGGCTGTTGCCCAACAGTATCTCTTGACACAGCATGCGCTTATTCGACGTAGGATTCAACACTTTCAAAAACCATGAACCCACAAGTTTCAGACGTGTGGCTACGTTCCGAATCTCTAACCTGATCCTCATCAACCGCAAGCCCTAACTGAGTTGCAGCAACCGAATACACCTCTGCCCAACCTCCATCCCCTCCATCAGCCTCTTGATGACAAGCTAATACTACGGCAGGTGGTTGAGAAAAGCTTTGACCAAAAGAAGTATAGTAAGGAGGAGAGTTGCCAAAACCATTAACGGAGTCAGAAGTCTGCTTCGCCTCCCACTTAACCCCATCCACAACACCCGTTGCTTCCTGCAGGATCACATAACCTATCTCTTCTGACCCATGACTGTCAACTGCTTCTGCTCCATTCAAAGCTATACGGAAACCAGAATCAGACGAACGCGGCGGATCCGTTCTGCTATTAGCTCGTGACACATAACTCGTTATCCACGTAGGATCGTCGTTACTCATAACTTGATGCAAAACAACAATTTTCCCAGAATACGCTTGCCCATAATCTCTATAATCGTATCTCCAGTTGTTGTTTTCTCCAACAGTGCTCGTAGAATATTTTCCAGCCTCCATCTTGAATGGTGAATCCCAAACACCCTCCTCAACAACCCAATAGCAAACCAATGTGTCAGGAACAACTAAGCCAGAAGGGTTCTGCACTTTTACCTTGAAGCTTTCTGATGAAACATCTTTAAGTCGCCCGGTTCTGGGGACACCTGAATTGTAGCTTGGTGAGCAAACTATGATTGGACTTTCATAATGGTTTTGCAGATGGACAGTTTTGAATGTGCTATTGGCAATGGTTGTGCCCCATTCCATTCTGAAAGTTGATGCCAACAACCTTGCTTCTAAGTGCCAATAGAAAACACTGCTTTTCAGCGTAGTAAACAAAACGGAATACGTGTTCCCCGGAATGAAAGCCTCGGTAATTCTCATTACTGCTGATTCACCTGAGCTGATAATCTCTGATCCTGAAATAAAGGTGAAAGTTGTTGATTGAGAATTCACTTTAATGCCATTAATCGTAACGGTTGATGTTCCACTGTTCCGTAATGTTAAATCAACGTAGGAGCAGTCTTGTCCCCAACTTTCGTTGGTGACTCTTAGCTCTTCAATGTCCATGAAGGAAACTGTGAGGCTACTCAACCAGCCAGCAGTGACCAAAGCTACAGCTATTACAACTGCTAATAGAATGACCGTAGCTATTACTGGGCTTAAGGCTTTTTTTGAACGCGACATAGGCGACTCAAATAAATTGTAAGTTAAGCGCCTTTTTTTGGTTATGACTTTAAAATATGAATTAGTGTTCAATACGAGTCCCGAGCGAATAAATGAATCAATGGAACATTTCTATAGATTGTCTATAGTTTTTCACCATCCAGTTTCATTGGGAAATTTAATTCATTTTTGCTGATGAAGGGCTAAGGATTTTTCAAATGCGATATTCAATTGTTGATTTAGGTTAAGGATTAAATAAGTGGAGCATGCTGCAACAAAAGAGATCTAGTAATTGGCTACGCCTTTCTTTTCTTTGTAATCATACCATTTCCAGAGTTCCTCGATCGCTTTTTTAGAGTAGCTTGCTTTCTGAAGCGCGCGCGCTAACGAGGAGTCAGGCATGCTTTTTGGCATATTGTCCTTAAAAGGAGAATTATAAAAAAGATTATGTACCAAGAATCTAAATTGTATATTTGTACAGCACAACTACAATACCAAAGAAATAGTAGCGAGCGCTTCATGGGGTTTGGGGTTGAAATTTTGTGCCTGAGAACTTCAGTTTTGTAATGAGCTGATAATTAAGAGCATTATTATATAATGCACCAAACTGAAGAAATACTGATTGAAAAAAGGCTGAAAAACATAGTCTTATTAGTTGCTTGAAAAGGTGTGAGTTACATGAATGAAATTGTTAAATGGCTTTTGGAAGGGGAGCCTTGGGTTAAATACAGAACACGCGTGGATTTGCTAGAACAATCTGAAAATGAGGTTGAAGTCGTTCGTTCAAAGATAGAAATGATTGAACATCCAAAAATTCAGCTACTGCTTGAAGAGCTAAGAAATTGGCCCGGAATAGTCCTAAACAGCCATAAAAGTGCAAGTCAACTTTTTCATAAACTCTCATTCATTGCGGATCTAGGATTAAAAAGGGGCGATCCATTCATTGATGAGATAATTAACAAGATTTTCGAGCATAAATCTGAGGAAGGACCTTTCCAACTGCCAATGAAAATCTCAAAAAGTTATGGAGGATCGGGTAAAGATGAATGGGCATGGGCTTTGTGTGATGCTCCAATCATAATTTATTCCTTAGCCAGATTTGGATCATATGAAGATGAACTAATTCAAAAAGCTGTAAGATATTTAGTTGGGCTAGTTCGTGAGAATGGTTGGCCTTGTATTGTTTCAAAGGAGTTGGGTAAGTTTAGGGGGCCTGGGAGAAAAGATGATCCTTGTCCTTATGCGACTCTTGTAATGGTGAAGATGTTGTCTCAATTTGATGAATTGAAAAATGGCGGAGAAGTTCGTGTTGGGGCTGAGTGTTTGTTGGATTTGTGGAATAGGAGCAGAGATGTTCATCCTTACATGTTTTTTATGGGAACTGATTTTAGGAAAATTAAAGCGCCGTTTGTCTGGTATGATGTTTTGCATGTTTTGGATGTGTTATCTCAGTTTGATTGGTTAAAAGATGATTCGAGATTAAGGGAAATGGTCGAATTGGTGAGGTCAAAGGCTGATGATGAAGGAAAATTTGTGCCTGAATCAGTTTGGATGGCTTGGAAGGGTTGGGATTTTGCTCAAAAGAAGGAGCCTTCAAGATGGCTCACATTTTTAGTTATGAGAATACTTAAGAGACTTGAGTAGAAAGTTGATTTTGCTCTTGAGTTCCAAATTAATCAGATACCGAAATGTTATGTGATCCAGTTACGTCTATTGCGTGCGCTTTGTTCTCGAAAGTCTTCTGTGTTTTATCCGCAAGAGAACTAGCCAGTTTCCTGTAGAAAATGCAGTTGTTTCAGTGAGCGCTACTTATCGTCTATTATCTCAATCATAGGATTAATCAAAAGGAAGGAAATATGCATTGAATCGTAGGTTCACCCTTGGTTTAATAAAAATGATTGTGAATCAATCAGATGCTCAGAAAGAGCTGCACTGTTTTCGTCTGATGCCTCTAACCAGTTGAGTGGAGCTTTGAATTTTGAATAGGTATTTTCCTTTCATAAACCATTTTTTTTATATAATCGTTGTAAGCTTGATGAAAATTGAGCGCAAAAGAAGAACTTGAAAAACTGCTAGCCATGCGAGCGGAGCTTGAGGCAGAGTCGTGTTCCTTAAAGGAATTGCAGAAGAAATTGGAAAATAACGTGCTGATTCTTGAGGAGAAAGTAGTAGCTGAAGAGCTGAAGAAGGAGAAAGCTGTGATTGAAGAGCTGAAGAACAAGAATAAGGCTACCAAGGACGCTATAGCTCAGCTGGAAGCAAAAGAGAAAGAACTTGAAACTAAGCTAGAGCAAGTGTCGCTAACACCAGAAACTCCTCCTGAAGAGGGGGCAAAAGAAGCGCCAGCTCAATCTTCTGAAACAGAAGAAGCGCCTGAGCATGCCGAAGCAGAGCCTGAAGAAGCCGAAGAAGGCGGTGTTGCAGTTACAGCAATAGATAGCGAAGCCCTAATTGAAAATCAAGAAATAGTAAGTGAGAGCACAAAGAAGCAAGAAAAAAAGAAACATAGATTTTTCTAGACAAATACGCGAAACAAACCTTAGCATACCTTTGAAGCGGAATAAGCTTCGGTTTTTAAACAGCTATAATCGCTCTAATACACTACTAAGAGCTTTTGTAGCGTATCTAAACTGAAAAGCGCGACCAGGTGGGCGTTGTTGATTTCTTGAGAGCAAAGTTGCCAAATAGAAAAAGAGGGTGGGCTTTGTTTTAGCTGGGTTTTCTTCGGGCTATGAGCACTGCGGCGCCTATGCCGACGACGATGATGATTATGGCGATCATGATTATTGCTCCCGCGTTGCCTAGTGGCTGTTCTGGTGTTGTGTCGCCGGGTGCGGCTATGTACGCGGTGAACGTTGGGTCATGCTCAGCCCTGTAGCCGCTGTATTCTGGGTAAGCTACTATATAGAAGTAGCTCAATCCAGAGGTTCAAGTATTTCGAATTTTGAGCTAGAATTCAGAATTTTTAAAGCATTTAGGAGGGATACGTCTTGAGCAAGATGACTGACTCTTTGCAACGTTGGATTCTGGAATTCGAAAGCGGAAGGATATTTTTCTATAAGCTAAACTCTGATGTTACTAAAAGAATCTATCTTTCCCATCTCAGATGGTATTGCAAGGCAGTCAAGAAGAATTCTGACGAACTAATCAGACTTAAAGAAGAAGGATTGAAGCACATCGGCGAAAAATCTGAGTATGAGGCCGAGAATCTTTTGGAAACTTACCTTTCAACTTGCAACATGACCATGAACATGAAAGTGCATACAAAAACTGCTGTAATGAGCTTCTACGCTAAGAACCGCAGGCGCTTGGATTCGGAGACCGCAGAAAACATTGAACGAGACGAACCTCAAAAAAGATGCCCAAAAACAAACGACATACTTGATCTGGAAAACGCCATGACCACGCAACGAGACAAAGCGGTATTGTGGTTTATAGCTTCAGCTCCAGTCCGAGTCGGCTCAATCCCAAAGCTTCAATGGAAAGACCTGAAAAAAACGCATGACAAAGAAGTTCCCTACTATCTGAAAATTGAAGGCGGAAGATTGAAGGGAGCAGGGAAAGGGAAATACAAGGGAACGAAGCAGATCGCCTTCTTACATAGAAAGGCGGTTGAAAAACTCAAGAGCTACAGATTAGAAGCGAGAAAAAGAGGCTACCATCTAAGCAATGACGCTCCAATATTCATATCATATAGACAGCAAGGAAAAGTAAAGCCACTTTCAGCGTATTCGATAGAGGGCGTTTTCGCGGATGCTAGTTTCGCTGCTTGGCGTGATTTGGAGCAAAAAAGGTTCAGTCCCCACGACTTGCGAGATTACGTACAGTCCGCTTTGGAAAACGCCGGAATTAACATCAACATCATCAGGCCGATCTTGGCTCACAAACCCAAAGGAATAGACAAACACTACAGCGAACACGACATCAAAGATTTTCTTGAAAAATTCAAAAAAGCCTTGCCTTATCTGTTACCTCAAACCGTTGAAAAAGTTAAGGCAGAACAACAAAAGGAAGTGCAGAAACTTAAGAAGCAAATCGATGACCTAGAGCTAAAACTCGCAACAAACACAGCAAACATGCTCAGAACTCTGCACAGCTGTCTAGATAAGGCAGGAATAGAACACGATTTCGAGGACGAGGCAATAGTCGATGAGTGATTTCACCTGGATCGTTTTGTTTGCTGCAGGAGGCTATCTCCTGGCAATATTTCTCGGTATGCTGAAGTCGGCAATCGATGCCAGCATAAGAAAAACCAGGCGCAAAGACCAACTGAAAGTTTGCGGTACAGCTTTGAAACACAAAATAATAAGCGAAAATGATGAGAGTTTAAGCATAGAAGATTCAGAGGGCGATGGTCTAATCCTTTTCGATGACACTCTATTTCCTCCAGAATCATTTGAGGACTTAGAAGAAGAATAAGCTTCGGAGCAAAATGTCTTGCTAGTTGGAGTGTATCTTGTTGGGATCGCCTGCTTTCGGGAAGCTTTGCCTTAGATAAGAACAATACTTGTCACATATGCGGTCATAGTAACCTACCTCTATCCCAGAAGTGCTAAGCAACCCATATTCTGTGCATCCAAGCATCCAGGACATAACATGTGCCAGTTCAACTCGTTCACTTGAGGCAAAATAGTCGTTCTCAATTATCTCAACGACAATGGCGCTCAGGCTTTTAAGAATATCAATAAACTGAACGAACTTGCTTTTCCCGAAATCTGCAATTCTCTTTTCAGGGTTCCATGCAACATATTTAGCTAGATTACTCTTAGGAGTTGGGTCAATGGTAAATTTATCTGCATCCAACAAAGTGCCAAGTTTGTCGGCCGATTTGCTTTTAATAATTTCTCGATATTTTGGCTCAACCATCACTCGGAAGCTAAAAACAATTTCATCATCAATTCTGTCTCGTATCAAGAAATGTAGACTCTGAACCCCCTTTAGGCTATCGATATATCTGTAGAATTCAACAAGGGTCTTCTTTAGTGCTAAGGAATTACATTTGAAAACTGTCACAACCCATTCATTTGAAATGGACATTTTAGCATCAGGAAACGATTTCACACAAGTTAATATTTAAACCTGTTACTTTGATCGCCTGCAACCTAAAAAGGCAATTTTTTTATGCACAGCTATCCTTCATGGATTTTATTCTTGAGAGTAGCAGTTTGTTTAGCGGTTTTTTCGGAAGCTTCTGTTAAGTTACCCAACATAAACTTCTTATCTCAAAAGGTCGACCGCAAATTTATGGTCTCCGAAAGGTGTCCCCTGATTCCCAAAGGTCAATGGTTCCAACACATGGAGCATAGACGTTCTCAAATTCATGTGGGTTGCTAATCGTCCGCATGGCTGCAAAGGCACGGATGTGACTTTGTGGAAAGGCATCTGCCAACCGATTTGCGGCACCTAGGAGGGTTGCTCCACGTGTAACCACATCATCGACTAACAAAATTTCATCTGGTTTGGAGAGGCTCCCTTGGACAGCCATTGATTCATAATGTTGCGCTGCCGTTGGTCTCTCACTTGGTTTACTTAATGCTGCTTTCGGCACAGGTTTAGCCCTAACGAGGCACGAGGCAACCTCTTTTCCGATGCCTGCTGTGACTAGTGCAGTCGCAATTCGTTCCGGAACCCACAGCGAATGTGGCTGCATTAAAGAACTCTTTGGGACAGGAATTAGAATAGTTTCTGGTTGAAAAAATGATGCAAATGGAAGGTTATCAATTTTTCGTTGTATTGCCTGTGTTATCCATTCCGACATCAAAATCTGTGGTTTACCTACGAACTTGTCCATCTTAAAAGCAAGCATAACATCTTTAGAATGCCGTGTTTTTGGGGAATCCCCACGAGGCGTATATGTTAAGAGTGCACCAAATTCAAGTTGAAAAAGGTTCATGTTTCATGGAACAACCTCAAGGATTCTTTCCTGAGAGGGTAAAACATCGAGCACTTCTTCTGGGTCTGTAAATTCCATTGCGCCATAATTTGCCATCTTTTCTGGCCAGTTCAATGAAGGGTTATGCATTATGGGGCTCCAAATAAATAGCGGTCGTCCAAGCCTGAGAGCTTCCCATCCTTGATGCAGAGAACCGCTAGAATCGCCAGCCTCAACAATAATTGAGGCATCAGCGATAAGTGCCATCGTTCGATTTCTAATAACAAAATTCTTTGGCTGAATGGGGTATCCAATTGGAAATTGGGAAATTACCAAATGGTCGCGCATAATTATTTCTTGAAGTTGTAGGTTTTTTCGCGGGTAAAATCGGTCCAACGGTGTACCAAGAACCGCGATTGTATGCCCGCCTTCTTCAATGGCAGCTTTGTGTGCCGAAGTGTCAATTCCCTCAGCAAGCCCACTAACAACTATCACTTTATGTCTTGCAAGAGTTCTCGCAATATTACTAGCTGCCTTGAGACCCGTAAGAGAGGCTTTCCGTGAGCCTATAACTGCGACTCTTGGGCTTGGTAATGGAATCGGCAGTTGCCCTACAACATAAAGTTTTTTTGGTGCAAATTTCTTCTCCACATCGTTCAGTGGACCAATAAGCTCTTCGAGGCTATAAGCGGAATCGTTTATTCCTATTTGCATCTCCTCGTCTTCTCCCTTGGAAAACATTTTAGTTAGTTACTCTTAAGAATATTATAATACTATCGGTGGGTTGACCGAATAATCCTTTTTTCCTTATCAACCGAAATTTCACATGTGAATCCCATTTCAACCAAAGACTTTACAGATGCATAGTGTTACAAGCGCTTAGAAGCGGTATCTGTGCATATCATCATTAAATGCGGAATCATCATGATTGCCAAAAAACCCAAATTGACCCTCAAATGCATAAATACGGCAATCCCCCCACCAATTTGAAAACCGAGTAAAAGCGTAAAGAAATAGTCCGTATCTTCATGTATAGATGGTTATTGAGGGATGTTACAGACCGGAAGTCAATGAAATGGGCTGTAGATCCTTAGCGTTTTTGCCTACAGTTCTGAAACAAAGAATAAAGAAAAGATGGAAACCTCTTTATTTGACCTCGAGAGTCTTGGAAGTCCCTATTTCTCCATGGTGTCTTTCAGTTTTTTCAAAGCATCATCAATGCTCTTCTCCATTGCTTTGCGAACACGTAGCTTGTCGATTAGCTTGCCTATAACGGAATAGGGCATTTCATACTCTTGCGTAATGGTCACTTTAGTTCCAGCTTCTGTGGGACTGAGGGAAACAGACGAGATAGATGTGAGGTTCCCACCAGTAGTTCGAGCTGCCATCTTCTCATTCTCTATCACTTCCGTGATTTCAGCGTCATATTCCATTTTTGCACCTGCCGCTTCACTGATGGCATGGAAAGTTGAGCCTACTTTGTTGTGTTCTTTAGAAGTCCACTCAACTTTCTTAACCGTGTCAAACCATTCTGGGACGTTTTCCCATCGAACTATGGGCCAGATTTTTTCTGGCGAGACGTTGATTTCGATTGACTTCTCTATTCTTGTCAAGATATCACCTTCCATGCGTTTTATTTTGAGGTTAAGAGAAACACAATATTAGCGTTACTGCAAGCGGTATATAAGATTTAAAGGTTGAAGAAACCCTACGCAATTTACACATGCAATCCTCTTAGTGACTTTAGGCTCGGAGCTGGGCCCAGCAAAATGTGAGAACCGCACGGAAAAGAGCACGCTACGAGTATCTGCAGTTTTGAGAGTAACTTACAGGCGGAAAGTATTAAATGCTAATTGATGAGATAGCGTGCGCTTATATTCCGAAGGCTTTGCGTTAGCGATAGCAGAGCCTGGTTATAGTATGGTTACTTTGGCTTCTGATATTTGCTCATTGGCTTTCAGGGCTTGAACTAGAGCTTGGATTACTTGGGCGTCGCCTCTGGCTACGATGATTTCGACGCAGTAGCCTTCCTGGATGTGCGTGTGCAGAAACGTTAGGACCGCGGGACCAAAGTTGTGTTGGACATCCGTTATCTGGTTTCTCTTAGCTTCCCGTCGGTAAACAATGGTTATGATGGCGGTTATTCTTCCTTGGAGTTCGCCGAGCCGTCTGCTTTCAGACATGTACGCCCTTAAGGCTTGGCGGATTATTTCGGATCGGTTCGCAAAACCTTGCTCTTTTGCGTATTGGTCAACTTTTTCCAGTAGGTTCTTTGGGATTGAGAGGCTTACGATGCTCATAGTTATTAAGAAATTACTTTTTAACATATAAAGTTTTATTAAAAATTACGGAAGAATTAATAAACAGGTTTCGCTACAACACTGCACATGATCACTTGGCTGTTAAGCTTAGCAAGCGTATTCATCATAAGCGCAATCTCCTTGGCGGGCGTGCTGTTTCTGTGGCTGAAAGACCAGCAGCTGAATAAAATACTCCTTTACCTCGTCAGCTTCTCCGTGGGCGGGCTGTTCGGAGACGCGTTCATTCATCTAATCCCCGAGGCAATAGAAGAGAGCGGTTTCGGAATCTCCGTTTCGCTTCTGATCCTTTTCGGCATCCTTTTTTCTTTCATTGTGGAAAAGTTTCTTCAGTGGAGACACTGCCATATACCAACCTCTAGCGAGCATCCGCATTCTTTCGCGTACATGAACCTTTTCGGTGACGCGGTGCACAATCTCATAGATGGACTAATAGTGGGCGGCAGCTACTTGGCAAGCATTCCCCTAGGCATATCCACGACGCTCGCGGTTATCTTCCATGAGATTCCTCAGGAAATCGGAGACTTCGGCGTCCTGATTCATGGTGGCTTTAAAAAAAGAAAAGCGGTTTGGTTCAATTTTCTCACCGCGCTGACAGCGGTACTTGGAGCCGTTATTGCGTTAGTTTTGGGCGCTACTATGGGCAGTTTTATCCCGCTACTGATACCTTTTGCGGCGGGCAACTTCATTTACATTGCTGGTTCAGACTTAATTCCTGAGCTTCGCAAAGACGAACCTGATCTAAAAAAAGCCGCGTTGCAGGTAGTGTCAATTACTCTGGGTGTCGTTATCATGTTATCGGTTCTGTTACTAGAGTAACGCGCTGGATTTAGCGCGCGCTATAATGTACTTTGCGATAATTGTTGTGGCCATTCTCAATGGGTTGTAGCGGGGTATTTGACGGTGATAATATGGAACAAGTATCTTTCTCATCTTTTTTCTTGATCAAAAGCGGTTAAGTCAGATTTTCAAGTGCGCGCGCGAGAATAAAAATGGCTTGGTTTTTGGCAGTCCCGATTCCAGAAAATTTAAATATACATGTAATATTAGAGTATTTTTGATAATATAGCAGTAGAATTGGAAGAGGGAAAAGATTAATGTGCGGTGAAGGATGCGGGGGCTGCAATGCAAAAGAACATAGCAAGTTCCAAATGTACGTCAGAGCCTTACATTGCCCCACAAGATGGATAATCATCCGCCTAATCGGCGACGGAACCAAAAGCACCAACGAAATCTTCGAAGGACTGAAAAAAACTGGAGAAACCCTCTCCAAATCTGGGCTTTACTACCACCTTTCAGAAATGGAGCAAGCAGGCATCATCGAACTAGCAGAGTACCTCGAAGTGGGAGGCGGCGCCCCAGAAAAAGTTTGGAGATTAAAAACGAAGGAAATCAGGATCAACCTTCTCACCGACCTGCCTGAGGTGCCAAGCAACGAACAATGAAAACGCTGTCGAAGTCGACGGCTTAAAGAAGCGTTTTGGCGAGTTACTGGCCGTTGACAACATCAGCTTTGAAGTACAGAAGGGTGAGCTTTTCGGTTTTCTAGGCCCGAACGGCGCAGGCAAAACCACCACCATCCGAATGCTTACTGGCGTGGTAAAGCCGGATAAAGGCGCAGCGTCAATATTCGGCTACGACATTCTGAAACAAGGCTTGAAAACAAGGCAGCTGATGGGCATAGTTCCTGAAATGGCAAACGCGTACGTTGACCTTTCCGCTTGGAACAATCTGATGCTAATCGGAGCGTTATATGGCGTTTCCAAGAAGCAAAGAAAAGAACGCGCCGACAGCCTCCTTAAAAAATTCGAGTTGCACGAGCGTAGAAGTTATCTTGTCAAGGGCTTTTCAAAGGGAATGAAGCAAAGATTGCTTCTGTGCATGGCGTTGATTAGCGAGCCGCAGATACTTTTCTTGGACGAACCAACCTCTGGATTAGATGTTGAAAGCCAGCGAGTGATGAAAGACACAATCAGAGAGTACAACGCAAACGGCACAACCGTGTTTTTGACGACACACAACATGGATGAAGCCAACCAGCTTTGCGATAGAATAGCAATCATCAACCACGGCAAAATAGCAGCCATCGACAGCCCAGAAAGACTTAAGGTTCAAAGCAGCGGATTGCAGTCTATCGAAATCAGCTTTGACAATCCAGTTAACACTGGGGAGCTTTTAATGATCAAAGGTGTTGAGAAGGTCGCCAAGATGGGCGACAAACTGAAACTGTACGTTGACGAAACAAGTCCGGTTGTAGAAGCGCTCGTTGATTACGCCCGCTCAAAAGGGTTGAAAATAATTACGCTTAACACGCTTGCGCCAACCTTGGAAGATGTGTTTCTGAAAATATGTGTTTCTAAAACTTGTGAAAGAGAGGTAAGGTGACGCTTTTATGGAAAACAATCTTTGGGAAAAGTTGAGGCGGTCTCTTGCCATCGTCGATAAGAACATACGCATATACTACTCTAAGGGGCCTGTCATTATCTTCGGGCTTCTGATGCCTTTCTTCCTTTTCCTAGCCTTCTACATCGGAAGAAACGAACCTATCGAAATGTTGATACCTGGATTGCTTGGGATGACCGCTTTTTTCACGGCTACATCGGTTGGGCCCGCTATCGTTCCGTGGGAGGCGAGAGCCAAGACTCTTGAGCGGCTGATTTCTTCGCCTGTTTCTCTGTGGACGATATTTGTGGGCGACGTGCTGTCTTCATTCGTTTTCGGCATTCTTGTCTCTGCTTTTCCTGTGGCTGCAATCTTGCTAATCGGCGTCGGGATCGCCAATCTTTTGCTTCTTTGTTTCGGGCTTGTTCTTTCCACTTTTTGCTTTGCGTCTTTCAGCATACTGCTCTCCGCTTATCCGCCCACAGACAATCCAGCCACCGTAATGATGTTGTCCTCCATGATCAAGTTCCCACTGGTCTTCATAAGCGGCATCTTCATCCCAATTGGAGAACTGCCAGTGTGGGGAAAAACCATCGCGGCAATCTCGCCGCTGACTTATTTCACAGACTTGGCAAGATATTCGATACAAGGCACAAGTTACTACCCAGTCGCGTTAGACATCCTAGCCCTCATCTTGTTCACAGTAGCCTTTCTATTCGTCGCCATAAAGATACATGAGCACACAATTCTGAAGAGATTATGAAAAACCCTAAGTGCTCTTAATTTGCACGCGTACATAAAAGGCTCCTTTAGAAATCGTCAAGTAATTGAGTAGGACTGGAACTTTGTAAATGCGAAAACTTTAAAGTGACTGCGGTAATTGCGGTGTGGTAGATGGAGATTGAAAATAGGAATTGTGATTTATTCTAATGATTCGGAGACTGTGTGGAACGCGTTTCGTTTCGGTAATTTCGCGTTGAACCAGAAAGACGAAGTGAACGTGTTCCTGCTAGCTAAAGGAGTGGAAGCCGAATCACTTGACACTGACAAGTTTAAGGTGACAGAGCAGATGAAGGATTTTGTCGGTAACGGCGGCAAAATATTTGCTTGCGGTTCCTGCCTGAAAATCCGTCATTCGGAAGGCTCAGAAACTTGCCCAATGTCCACAATGAAAGACTTATACACTATAATGAAAGACAGCGGCAAAATCGTAACTTTCTAAAGAAGGCGTTGAAAAACAGATAGAATAGCAAGATGTAAATCACTGCCACACTATTTCGGCAATTGCTGCCAAGATTTTTGTTGCTGTTTCCTCGTTGGTGCGGTTGAGCATTGTCTCCAGGCTTATTGAATCGAGCATTAGCGCCAGATATGCTTTGGTTTTAAGTTCGTATATGACCGCTTTCGTTCTGCCCTTTAGGTTCTGGACGTCGGCAGCTTTGACGTAGCCAAGTTCTTCTAAGGCTCTTACGCGTTTGTTTATGTTCCCATAGTGTTTGCGGCTAAACCCGCGGAGTTTCCTCACGTTCTTGTAGAGACTATTGGTTGACTGAGGTCCCTTCAGAGCAAGGATTTTGAATATGGCACGGTTTAGCTTGGCTTCTCTGCCTTTGAACACGCTGAGCCCTGAGCCTTTCGCTTTCTTACGCGCCATAATTTTCAGCTCCGCTACGAGAATTTGCAGCAAAACAATGGCTTCAGAGCTTGCTTATTACATTATTTGAGCCCGTTTCGGGCGTTTTGACTCGAGGCACAACCTTTCTAGGGCTAGAAATGTCCAGCGTAAAATTCTTTTTGAGACCCTATTTATACAAAAATCTAGCTTTGATGGAGCAGCTTCTGCTTTTGATGCATTTTTGCCTTGTTTTACCGAGGTCCTTTCTAGGGCTAGAAACGTTTTTTCGAGCACATTTTCGCTCTCGAAGACACTGGAAAGGGAGTAAAGTTTGGTTTGCGGGGGGCGACTTGCTTATCAAACGCTGGCTTCGGTGTTTGGGTCTGGAAACTGTATTTTATGTTGGCTGTTTTGGGCTTCGATTCTGAATCTTATGGCCTCTTTCAAGAATTCCTCTGTTGTGTATCCAATCTGCTTATTCTTATCTATAAATTCTGCAATCGCTGAAAGCAGATTCTGAGGCAAAATTATGGACTTTTGAAGCAAAGCGTTTATCGCGTCCTCGTAGGTTGCGATTTTGCCCTTTTCAGCTGTTAGTTGTCCTACTATTTTGGTTAGTTTGGCGTGAGTCTGATCTGATATTTTGAGGGTTTTCATTTTGGATCGTTGCGTTTTTTTCTTTTTGTTTTGTTAGTGTTATGGTTAGTATGTCGTCTTTGGCATTCATTTTGAAAGTTAGTTCCTTTTTTAGGAAGGGCTTGAGAGTTTGGTTTTGGCTTGTGGGGAAAGGAAGCAGGTGTTGAGTGTAGCTGTATTGGCGTTTGCTTTTCTTGTATCCTTTCCAGATTGTTTTTGATTGTATTTTCACCAAGCCTTTGTAACACCCTTTGATTTGTTCGGAATTTTTTCCCTCGTGGGCTCCTAAGGAGAAGGTGACTTTGGCGATATCCACAAGGGTTTATTGTTGACAATTTCCCGTTGTGAAGGCATTGGGCAGGGTAAGCCTAAAGCTTCAAACACTCCTTTTTCGTCTTCTCCCGCGATGACGCTGTCTTCTTTGATTAGTCCTTCACTGTACTTGAGCCGCATTCCTTGTGAGATGGCGTAGCCGGCAAGCCACATGTTGTGCTCTGCAGAGCCTGTGCGGATAAGCAGGTGAATGCCGAAGGTTGATGGTTTTGCGCGGTAGAAGTCTGCTTGGAAGAGACCGTTTTGGATAGGTAAAAACGCTTTTATGATGCTACTGCCTGAACAGTTTTGCTTTGCCTTCATGCGTTTTAGTTCTTCGCTGATCTTTTTCCATTCTATTTCGCTCTTGGCGACAGCCACAAAATCGATGTCGTGCACGAATGGTTTTTGTCGCCTGATGCTGCCTGCGATTTCTATCTGGTCGCAGTGAGCTGACACGGCGCTTTTGACTTGGTTTGCTAGCTTTTCCGCTTCTTTGAGGGCGAGTTCTGTTAGTACTGGTTTTTCCTTTTCTGGGAAAAGCGCAGCTTGTCTTTTCATCGGTTTCACCATCTACATTTATGATATAGACTTTATAGTTTGTTTGTAATCTCCAGTTGAGGATTGGCACAGTTTTGCCAGATTAGATCGTTCAGTAGGTGCTCGAGTTTCTGGAGCTTTTTTTGTTGTGCCAATAGAATGGACATGATCATCGGTTCGAGGATAATTGGGTTTGTGGCGTTGCTGGCTGCCGATGCGTGGCTTCTGCACATGTCCATGAGCTGGTCGAAGGCTTCTACGTCTTCTTCGCTTTTTAGTGCTTTTCTGGAGCTTTTCCATTTTTGGATTTCGAATTCCAGAGCCATCCGATATGACGGGACGGTCTTGCCCAAGGCTAAGTCTCCACGGTTCTGATATGGGTAATGTGAGAAAGAACAAAGTCTTGTTCTGCGAGGGCTTTGTGGATTAGGTCTTGGATTGCATTGTTCAAGTTGTCTCGGTAATACGGTCGAACAATCTTTTCAACGAACTCGGCAATCAAGGAAGCGGGCAGCTTGTGAAACGTCAAATCAACTAGGAGGTCGTCTTCTGTGGCAAATGTCGCTGTTTTCTTCTTCATTTGCACTCACTCGGGGCTCGTGCATATGGTTAAAAGAATTTAAAAATCAGGCGCTGAAGCGACGGTTCCGCTCAGTAGAGAGTACAGTTAAAGTGTTAAGGGTTATTTTGACCAATGAACAAAGAGTGCAGTAAACGATTGGATGGTTTGCTAACAAAAAAAGAGAGAAGAATTGGCTATTTTATTGCAACTTTACGTTTTTGTTTCGGTGTTTTCTTGGGAAGCGTGATTTCTAGCACGCCTTCTGATAGGTTAGCGGTGACATCGTCAACTTTGATTTCCTCTGGCAACTCGACCATCCTGTAGAATGATTCACAGGCTCGCTCCTTGCAAATGTACGCTTGCTCTTTCTTATCGTACTTCCAGCCCGCCGTACCCGTTATCTCAACTGAATCCTCTTTGACTTCGATTTCGATGTCTTCCTTCTTGAAACCAGGCATCTCCGCCTTCAAAAGATAATCTTTCTCGCGATCTTCCAAGTCCACCGCAGGAACACGCGTTTCAGGCAGCAAAGACAACGCTCTATCCCAGTACGATGGAAAAAGGAGGTCTTCAAAATCGCTTCGGAACCTTCCGAAGACGTCGTCAAACGCTCTCCAAAGATCCTGCGGGGCAGCAGGTGCCAGAGCGGTAAGTTTCTCTTTCGGCTTTTTTGATTCAGGTGCCTTTTTCGTTGTAACTGCTACTTCGGTTTTCTTGGTTTCTTCTCCTTCGGTTGGTTTTTTCTTTTTCGGCATAAAAATCACCATATTAGAAATGTGATTCCAGAGATTTATCCCTTGCTTTTCTGAGTTCAGGTACAGCTTTGGATCATTATTTGCGTTAGATCTACGAGTGGGTGTGCCTCAGATGGTGAGGAAGTTCCAGTCTGAGCGCCTTTATCCTCGTCTGCACGATTGCAAGCAGCTCTTTTCGCAAATCCTCAGCTGGAAGCGTTAGCTTAATGAGGCTTACTCTTTTGGCTAACTCGGAGTCGCCTAACGTGTCTTCTATCCATTTTTGGAAGTCGCCTCTTTGAAGATGAAAACTTACTGAGCCCGCAGGCACCAATTGGATTTTCTTTTCGAAGTCATCTAAGCTCGTCGCGGTTTCCCCCGTATAGTTGCCGTGCGCTGTGTAGAAATGGAACCCTTTCTCGTACGGCACAGTTCTCAAGATTTCAACAATTTTTTTGTTCAATTGAAGCCGTTTTCTTTCAGGCGTTCGATGAGTATGAGTTAACATAACAAAACCCTGTATTAATTACTCGCATCGTCCGATATATTCTTGATTGCCGAAAAAACCTTTTTGTCCTAAGTCTATATACTTTAGGCGCCTTTTTAAGGTAAGTTGTTGAAAGTGTCTCAGATCGGGCAGTGAATGACTATGCGCCTTATTTGTCCTCTGTAGATGCCTTGAACTAAGACGGCTCCGCAGTTGCCGCATAACAGGTTGATGTCTCCTTTTCCTTTCATGATGGGCAGTGCTTCCGCATTTTTCGGATCCAGAATTGTTCTCGTGTTCGACGCTAGTTTCGAGATAGTCTTCAACTTAATATCCAAGAAGTTCCCCCACAAATATTCATGTAAGTTTGGCTATTTGAGGTTTTTACCGCAAATAGGGCATTTTGAGTTTCTGCTTAAATTTGTCATTGTTTTGGTTATAGTTTTTTGATAGAATTTTCGAAAACGGCTTGGTGCACAACTTTGCTTATGTTTTTTCTGATGACAGTAGATGGAAAAGTAATTTCTTTTCTTGAAGAATTTTTCGCTAAGACCACGCTAACAGTTGCGTGGACTTCGACTAGGCATTTAGCTTGCGCTATGTTGAGCGCGCACCGGCTTTCTAGCTTAAACCTTACTTTTCTTTTTATGTGGCATTTCGATAGCACATGCTATTATTTGTATTTCAAGACAATGTCCCCAATGTTGACACCCAAGTCTGATGCAATTACGGGGCATTTCGCCATAAGCAAAAAGAATAATCCATTATTTTCACTTAAGCCTTCATAGTTGCCTTGACCCTTAGAAATAACAAGATCATGTTTTCTTATCCACCTCGTTACCTCTTGTGAGTTTCGTTCAGGTCCTGTTCCTGCCTTACCATTACTCAGTTTTAAGAATTTAACGTCCGGCAAATCGCAGAGACCCATGTAGATTGAATCCTCCAAAGTTGCATCGTTTATAATCGGTGCGCCTTTTACAACGAAACTTATTTTATCAAAGCTTTTAGCTTTAAGAAGAGTTTCTACAAGGAGCTTATCGAAACCTATCTCCCCAGCGTTATCGGCAAAAAATAAGAGCGTTTCAGCATCCTTGAGCTTCTCTTTTAGCTTCTCATAATCGTCGATGGCAAATTTCTTTTTCAAGACTTCTTTAATAGCCTTTTCCAAGTTGAACTCTTGCAGTGGTCCAAAGTCAATGATGTTCCCTGCTATCGCAAGTCTAACAGCTGTTCTAAGACGATCTTTGCTCTCATCAACCTCCGCTTTGAGCGCAGGATACATTTTCAAAACTAAATCGTTACTTTCCTTCTTAACTTCTTTATAAGGATCTTTTTCGTTTGCAATACTCCTCACTATCCTGTGGACTTCGTGAGCCAGTTCTGGTGGAGTTAGGTTCCAATCTGACTCCAGGAGCTTCTTAGTGACTTCCCTTAAAACCTTCTCATGAAGCTCTTCATCATCGCTTATGAAGCGCACGGCCTGCAGGGCCTGCCTCTGGAAACACGGAATACAATCAAGGTTTAATTTCATTTTTTTACTCCTTCGTGTACTAGTAAAACAGCAATTTAATTATCTTTCACATAGGCTAATCAATTAGGTTATATGAAACGTAAACCAAACTCAGTTTTGTGAGATGACAGAATGGTTGGATCAGCAAAACAAATGGCTTTGAAGCCGGTTGGAGTTGTTCACACAAAAGCATCTGATAGTCAAATAAAAGAGGAACATAGAGAAGTTGAAGCAATTCTGGAGATATTTCCCGAGTTTGAAGAAGCACTGCAAGGCTTGGACGGATATTCTCACCTCTTTATAATATCTTATTTTCACAAGTTAAGACCTGACCAAATCGGTCCTCTAAAAGTAAAACCTAAACGAGCGACAAGAAGAGGCTTCAAGCTTGAAGAGCTTCCCACCTTGGGAGTGTTTGCCTTAGATTCACCAACGCGCCCTAACCCCATAGGCCTCACCCTTGTGCGCTTGGTTAAAAGACACGGCAGAAAGCTTTTTGTTGCAGGAATAGACCTGTTCGATAGTACACCAGTCGTTGACATCAAGCCATACCAACCTGACTATCAAGTGAACAAGTACACCGTGCCTGAATGGTACCTCAAACTTATGGACAAACGCAGGCATGTTTAGGGAAACAACTTCCAACAGTTGCTCCTATCTTCATCAAAAAACTAAAGAGTCACGCAGATAACTATCAAACTAAGCAGAAGGAGAATAAAAAATTGAGTAAAGGAAGAGGTTTTGGAAGAGGAAGGGGAGGACAAAGACAGGGCATAGGTGGACCGCCCTCGTGTAAATGCCCCAAGTGCGGATATACAGTTCCGCATCCTCGCGGAACACCATGTACTTCTTTGACGTGCCCAAAATGCGGCTCAAGATTAATAGGTTCAACGTGACCACGCGCCCTTTAGAGCTGGGCTCGCTAGATTTACAAAGCTATAGTTAAGAGAATGCAATTAGGTTCTAACCATGAATAGTAGACCTTTAGATGAACGAACACGTAAGTTGATTCTAACTTCCCAGAAAAATGAAATCACGGAACATGAAATCTACAAAAAGCTGGCTCGGTCAACAAAGAATGCGCAAAACCGCAGCGTTCTTCAGCGGATTTCAGATGACGAATTAAAACACTACAATTTTTGGAAGCAGTACACTGATAAGGATACGAACCCAGACAAGTTGAAAGTATGGATGTATTTTCTGATAGCGAAGATATTCGGGATAACGTTTGGAATCAAACTTATGGAGAAAGGGGAAGAAAAAGCGCAAGCGACATACGAAAAGATTTCGGAGGTCGTGCCTTCTGCCAAAGAAATCGTGGAAGATGAAGATAAACATGAACTGGAATTGATTAATATGCTAGATGAAGAGCGCTTCAGATATGTTGGTTCTATTGTTCTGGGCTTGAATGATGCGCTTGTAGAACTCACAGGCGCTCTTGCAGGCTTTACATTTGCCCTTCAAAACACACAGCTAACAGCCATGGCAGGCTTGATCACTGGAGTTGCTGCTTCGCTGTCAATGGCTACATCAGAATATTTGTCTACAAAATCTGAAGGCCGCATTAAAAAGCCATTGATGGCAGCAGTTTACACAGGTGTCGCATATGTTATTACGGTTTTATTCCTTATATTTCCGTACTTTATTTTTGCAAACTCCTCTCTGTGCTTAGGCTTCACGATCTTTAACGCGGTTGTTGTGATTTTCATTTTTACTTTTTACATTTCTGTAGCGAGAGGAATTTCCTTTAGGAACAGGTTTTCAGAAATGGTGTTGATCAGCCTTGGGGTAGCCGCCTTAACATTCTTAATAACGCTCGTTATTAAGGTATTTTTGAATGTGGAAACATGATTACTTATGGCTGCTTCCAAATTTCAAGTTGAATTTTCTGGATGACGAAGCTGTTTTTGCACGGGACCTCTTATTTCGGAAGTTGACACAAAAGGTATTTTCCCTTCAGAAATAGCCCTCTGCACGTCTTGCTCAGAACTCTTCTCCCGCGTGAAAAACACTATTGCATCCTCTTTATCCTCCAGCCCAACCTCTCGTAGAATATGCTTCAAAAGCTTACTTGGGAAAGCAAAAACGAACAGATGACCCTCAAAAGTGGAAAACTGAGGACAGAACTCCACTAATTTTCCACCATATTTTTGGCTGACCTTTACCATCCCTACCTCCAAGATTTTCTTCGCGAAAGCCTCTCTGAACTTTTCACTTCTTTCAATAGAGCTTGCAACCTGTATGAAGAGGTTGGGCATCGAGTATGTAAGTAGATTTCGGGAAACATCAAGCCTGAACCACCATAAGTCATATGTGAAGAACGACCTTCGCTTTGTGACCTCGTTGGCTTTGCCTACCAGCAGATTACGCATGTACAACAAATTGGGAAAATCGTAAATTGTCAAAGGCCGCTCATAATCGCAATCCTGCCCCTTCATCACTATTCTGTCAACAATCTTGTCATTTATGTCCTGGTTTTTGAATGAAACCAGTTAATCAAGCATTTTTTTGTCTGCTTTGTAATTCGCGATGAGAATTTTGGTCCCCTTTTCTGAACTCACGCCCTCGCCTAGCAGGATATTTAACCATGCCTTTTCTTTGTTTGCTGGCAGAAAGACAGGTTTAAAGACTTTTCTTTCAGAAAAAATATAGATCGAGTATCCTTCTGACAGGAAAAATCCAAGAGCCGATTTCAGCCCCTCACCGTAGTAGCCTCTCATCCAGCACTCCTTTTCTGAATTGCCTATGATAAACGCGTTTCCATTTAACCCTCTTCCGTTATCAATTATCCATGTCCCCGCTTCGTCAATTTTGATTGTAACGTCGGGAACCCCAGTTGACAATTCTGTTTCATCTAACGAGTTTTGGATGATTTCTCTGAGAGCTTTGAATTCGCTAAATTCCCTCTTTTGAATATACTCTTTGCTTATGTTCAAAGAAATCATGCCATCATATTGACGTATGGTGTTCCGCAACGTCTGAGGTTCCATTAGAGCAGCCTTATCCTCCTCGTTGATTTTTTCTTTGAGTTCCTGAACCGGAGTTACATAAATTTGATACCCACTGGGAAAACCGTATTTTTCAGACAGCAATTTTCGTTCCCCTCAATAACAGAAATTGGCTTAATAATAATATTATGTTGGAATTTTAAACGACCGGCTGTGATCAGCTTGCATTTATGCTCACTATTCTATTTGTAACAAACAAATTAATTATCCCTGTTGCATCCTCAACCCGTGAGAAGGCTAGTGCAATCGGCTTTTTTCAGTAACCAAGCAGAAAGTGCCCTTTTCTGCGATTTTATTATTCTAACTTCTGTTAGAATTTTCTGCAAAATTTCTTCGTCACCCAAAATTCCTTCTGGAGGTTCAACAACTTTCTTAAGCGGCAATGGTACACGATCCATGCGGTAGGCGGTGCCGCCAACTTCTATTCCAACAAACGCTGAAGGGAAAACTACGTTAGCCATCAACGAAGTTGCGTTCATGTGAGGGTCGATGACAATAAGCGGATTCTTGACGAGATGTCTTACTGCTTCCCTTGGAAGAGTGGCTGCGGGATCCGATGCGATAACTAAAGCGGCATCTGACTCCTCGCGCAGCAGAATATCGACAACCGAGGTTTCTCCCGGGTTATACCTCGGGTAACCGAGGGAAAAATCAACAGCGTAAGGATAACCACTCTGCCATGTTAAAACGATGTTTGCGCCAGCAACGTTAAAGTGCCCTCGCATGGGCGCGATTAGAAATTTTGTGCGAGCGTTAAGATCCCGAACCAGTTGGATGGCGACTTCTATGTTTCGCATTTTGCCCGCGGTCTGAGTTAAACCCATACCAAAGAAGATCACGCCGAACTCGCAGCTCTCCAAAGCGTCAGCAATTCCTTCAAGGTATTCCACTGGAACGCCTGCGACGTTGTCAACGTCAAGCTCTTGATCCTTAATCAACGCTCGCAACGCCTGCATGAGCTCATAGTCCTTGTTGGGTTCAACCTGAACGAAGCAATCTGCTATTTTGGCAGTCATGGTTTTGCGAACGTCGATTACTATAAGTTTGCGTCCTTCTTTACACAAGGCTTCGGGCGCTCCACTTAAGCCGCAGGGTTCCGTGTGAACATGTGGATGAAACTTGACAACGCAGCCTCTTCTTCGGACGCTTTCCAGTTTCTTTTGACCTGCAGCGGCTTTGAGTTTTTGCATGTAAGTTTTCCATTCGCTCCTCCTAAATCTTCCTTCAGTGAAACTAGTATATCTCTCCAAGTGCCTTGGGTGTGCACTCCACGGATCGCAGCCCCAGTATATGATAAGATCGGCGCGGTGTCTAATTTGGCCTAAAGTGCTCGTTGGAATGCCCACTTCTTGAATACTTAGGATCGACGGACCATGGCAGACAGTTGATGTATTGTCAAGAACGCCGCCGATCTCCTCTGCTAATTCTACGCCTATACGCTGAGCTTCACAACTTGTTGAACTCCAATCGTACAATATGGGATAATTTGCGGTAGCAAGAATCTCAGCAGACTTATGCACCGCTTCTTCAAGTGAAACTTCAACCAACTTGCCGTTCTTTTTTACCAGCGGTCTTCGAAGCCTATGTTCACTGGTAAAGCCCAAAAATTTGGCATTGCTAAGTGCACAACCGTTTTTAATGCTGATTACTTTTCCGTCTTTAATGGTTAATTCAATATCGTCACACAAACACCCACAAACAGGGCATGTTACCGATTTAATTATCGACAGTATTTCACCGCCACATTGCTTTTATAAAATGCATGCGTTTTGTCCTTCAGATATTTTGCTTAGGATAGGGCGCGCTTGAACTGTTTTTTAATGCTGCTCCGTGCAAACCATGTCTGACATAAGGTCTAGTCTTTCTCTTGTTTTTCGGAGAGAAAATATTAAAGAAAGAACAGGAGTAAACCTCTCTTCAACCCTCGCTATAGCTTCCTCGGGGGATTCGAAGCTCCCTCTCTTTACGGAGTCGATCAATTCATCAAACTGCTGAAGCGCAGTCCCTGCTTGACCTGGCTTGATCTGGTTTAACTCTTTCTTAAAGTCTAAAATTCTTTTCTTTGAGGATTTCCTTCGGCAAAGGCTTTCAACATGGGTTATTTCGTCTTTTAAGCCTTTGAATTCGGCAGATACCCATGCGTCCATTACCTGACGAAACTCAATCAGGATCGGCAGCAACTGTTCAAGCATTCTCCGGTCTCTATTTTTACGTTCGATCAAAAGTTCTTCATACGTTTTTTTCCAGTTACTCATTTTTGAAAGCGCTCCTTAGCACAACATCCTGAAAAATAGTTTAATAGTCAGATTTCATTAATATTTTGCGTTTATAAAATAAACTAAAATCTGTTATTTAATGGAAAGTTGAATAACTGCAAATTTGAGCCGTGACTTGTAAAAGAGCAAAACCTATGTTAAGGATTCAAATTTTTTAATCGCACAGACCATGTCCGAGAAAAAGTTAACGACCGCTAAATATAACAGATTATGACTAACAAAAAGATTCATTTGTCATTCAATTTCATCCTCACCATGCTTTTCAGTCGGCGAAGTCATTCTGTCTATCAAGTTTTGATTTAGGAGGCGAATTGCCTCTCGGATTTCCATAGATTTGGGAAGATGATAAATCTGTGTGAGATTGTCTCCCAACACATGAAAAGGACCCTCTCCAATGCTTCTAGCCAGCACTATATCAGCCTTTTTTTCAACTAAGAGATCAGCAGCTTGTATTCCCTTTTTATGAGACAACTTTGCTCCCTCGTTCTCTTTAACATGGAAACCCACTATCCGACCTTCTTCAACATCTACGAAGGCAAAATAAGGAGCGCTTCCAAAATAAAGACTGACCAATGAGCCCAAACCTATGTCTTCCACAATTGGGACAGCAATCCGCCTCTTTTTCTCATGCGCAAGCCCAACATGAACAGTCACTAACTCCAAGTCCTTGAAACGTTCCTTAATTCTGGCTTCAACCTCGTCCGATATAACGTGCGCCTTTTCCAAAGAAAGCCCCTCCTGCAATTCAACATGCATCTCACCAAAGAACACAGGACCAGACTTTCGCAATCTAACATCATGAGTCCCCTTAACTCCATGCACACTTTCAGCTGTTTCTTTCATTTCTTTGACTCTTTGTGGACTGGGTGAGACATCCATCAAAACTAGCGCGGCGTCTTTTCCATACAATAATCCTCTTGCCAACACGTACGCACCAATTAAGAAACCAATCAAAGCTTCACCAACTGAATAACCTAATACAGCCAAGAAAACCCCGACAAACACCAACACAGAGGTGTAAACATCTACCATAGAATGCAATCCTTCACTGATTAACGCTTGTGAACCAATTTGACGCCCTACTCTCGCCTTGTACTTAGCAAGCAAATAATAGATAACAGCTGATAACGCTGCCGCAACGAGCGCAACGCCCGAAAATGAGATAACATTTACCTCAAAAAATTTCTGAAAAGACTCCATCATAATCAAAATGCTGGCTGTCACAATTATCAAAGATACCGCTAGCAGCGCAAAAGTTTCTGCCTTGTAGTATCCGTAAGGAAATCTTGGAGTCGGTTTTTTCTTTGCGATTTTGAGCCCAGCCCAAACCGCTATTGAAGAGAAAACATCCGAGAACGAGTCGATTGTTCCTGCTAAAAGAGCAACGCTGCCACTTGCAACGGAAACGAGACCTTTCAAAGCACCAAGTGCAAGAAGAACAATTGTGGAAAGCCTAGCTGCTTCCTCGCCCTTTTTAAGAACCTCTCTCCTCTCATCCATTTTCGAACCTCCTGTTTTCCGTAGGTAGCACATTTTCCTGTCTCATTGCTTTTTTCTCTTGTTTAAGATGATTAGTTTGCCAGCTTCTCATTTATAACAAGAGCAGAATTCTTCCTAAAAAGTAGGATGTTTGCTGCTTTGAGGTAGCCTTAACTATCGGCAGTTTAGAGACCAACACTCCTACCGGTGAACCTGCGTTTAAATTTCAACCCCACCAAACTTTACCGGTAAAAAAACGCGCGCTTGGATAACGTTGCCGACGCGAACAGCGTCCGTCCCAGCGTAGCAGCATTAAATTTCAATCCCTAAACCTAAACCCAAACGAATGCTTATGCTCATGCGCGCTATAGAAAATAGAATTGGAACTGTGTAAAGTATTGTTGATTTCTCTTTCTCTAAGGAAGATAACGGCTAAAGGCGCAGTCGTTTTAGCCGCTTAAAATGGAGGTATTTATTCATTATCTGCTCCTAGAAATATTTATTAACTATATCGTATTACTAAAATTAAAAATCGTAATACTACAAACAATCAGTCAGTAATGGAAGTGCTTAAATGGAAAAAAACAAGATTTTTGCCATCGCGGCAATAGCAATAGTTGCAATCGCTGTCATAGGCGTTGTTTACACCCTCACAACAAACAGCGGAAACAATGAACCAACAGAAACAATCGTAACAGATGCCTTAGGGCGAACAGTGAACATCCCCAAACAGCTAGACTCCATCTACTGCATAGGTGCATGCTCCTTAAGGTTAGTGTCATATTTTGATGCTGTTGAAAAAGTCCAAGCAATTGAAACAGCCGGCACCTTCAACACCCGAGACGACCAGACATACTACCTAATCAACAAGCAAAAATTCTCCGCACTACCGCAGGTAGCCACTACCCCAGAAGCCATTTTAGCCCTAAACCCAAGCGTCATCATCACCTCTACCGCGTCGGATATAGCAACCGCAGACACACTGCAAGACCAAACCAACATCCCAGTATACGTCATCAACGCCGACCTCGAATTCGGAGAAGATTTCTATAACCAAATAACCTCTTTAGGCACCTTGTTTGGTGAACAAAATAGGGCTGCTGAACTCAATGAAGGCATCGCCACCATGATCAGCGACATCACTTCCAAAGCTACTACTGCCAGCGTCGAGAGCGCATATGCTTGTGGCATGTTCTATTACGGCGGGGCATCATTTCTGAAAGGGTCCGGCAACTATCTGCCCTTCGACTATTCTAATGTCACCAACGCCATCGAACCTGCCGCTAACGGTCAACCATACGTAATCACACTGGAAACTCTAATCGCTGCAAACCCAGACTACATATTCATTGATAGCATAGGCTTGAACAGCTGCATCGACTCAATTAATGGGTACATAGACTCAAATACCGGATTAAGCGATGTTTCAGCAGTGAAAAACAACAACATCTATTCAACCATGGTCTACAAATGCTACGGCACCAACTGGGAAAACCAGCTGGTAAACGTGTACTACGTCGCATCCATAATGAACGGGAACCAGTACTCATGGAACTTCGAGGACAAAGCAAACGAAATCATACAACTATTCTATCCAGGAACTACAATGACCTACTCAACCATAGCGGCTGGTCAGACCGGCAACGGATGCAGCGCGGTTACGCTCTAATACTTTAATTAAACCTCTTTCCCTTTTTTGGTGGCGGTGTAAAGAACGACTAAAAACCAAAGTTCAGAGGGTCACGGTGGACCTGAGGCATTTGACATCTATGAGGACAACGAGGAAGAAGGCAACCAAATCTCAAGGATATACAGAGGATTCGTAAAACGTAAACGCCTTTTTCTCATCGTTGGGTTACTCCTGCTTGTACTTTGTGTAATAATAGCCGCTCAGAATGGCCCCATTAACATACCTTTTACAGACGTCATTAGATACATCTTCACCTTTGACACAAATGGGGCGGGCGGCGTCATATGGAACATCCGCATGGTCAGAATTGTCGGAGCCTTATTAGCCGGTGCTGGTCTGGCAGTCGCTGGGGTGGTGATGCAATGTATCCTCCGCAACCCGCTCGCCTCACCTTTCACGTTAGGAATATCTAGCGCCTCAGCATTCGGAGCATCCTTCGCCATAATCTTCCTGGGTGCTGGCAGTAGCATGACCTCCATTGTCTCCATCAATAATCCTTACATCACAACTTTGTGTGCATTCTTATTCTCCCTGCTGGCGACTGGCGCTATACTGCTACTTACAAGGGTTACCCGAGTCAGTGCTGAGACAATGATACTGGCAGGCATAGCTATCAGTGTCATGTTCTCTGCTGGGCTGTCGTTTATGCAGTACATAGCCACTGATTCGCAGCTAGGAAATATTGTAGCATGGACCTTCGGTGACCTGGGAAAAGCCACTTGGTCCTGGAACGCCCTGATTATTTTGGTACTTCTCCCCGTGGCTCTTTACTTCTTCTACAAAAGATGGGATTACAATGCCCTAGACGCAGGAGAGGACACCGCCAAAGGGTTAGGCGTCAATACAGAGCGGGAAAGGATCATAGGCATGGTTTTGTCATCCGTTCTTTCCGCATTCATCGTTTCCTTCTTTGGCATAATCGCTTTCATAGGTCTTCTTGGACCGCACATGGCCCGTATGATTATCGGCAGCGACCACCGTTACCTCCTCCCTCTCTCCATCATTCTGGGCGCAATTATCCTAATCATAGCAGACGGGGTTGGGCAAGTCATCCTTTACCCCTCAGTCATACCCGTGGGCATCATCACCTCGATGCTTGGAGGGCCACTTTTCATTTATCTGCTAATCAGGAGATACCGGAAATGATTTTCTTCGAAGTTAATGGCATCAAATTCTCCTACCGCAGTAAGCAGGTCCTTAACGGTGTATCATTCACCGTGAAGGCGGATGATGTCGTCTCCATCCTGGGACCCAACGGCGTCGGAAAGACCACCCTGATCAAGTGCATAGGCAAGGTACTCACGCCAAAAGCTGGTTCAGTGCTAATCGAGGGGGCGGATCTTCATAGGATGAGAAAGAAGGACATCGCCAAAAAAATTGGGTACGTATCGCAAAGAAGCGAGACCTCCAAGACTACGGTGTTTGATTCTGTGCTGTTGGGTAGGAAACCGCATTTTGAATGGGACATCACTGAGAAGGATATACGGTTGGTGGGAAGAGTGCTTCATCTGCTAGGCTTGGATGGGCTGGCGCTGAATTATGTTGACGAGATCAGCGGTGGGGAATACCAGCTGGTGCAAATAGCACGCGTCATTGTTCAACAGCCAAAGGTGATCCTTCTTGATGAGGCAACAAGCAGTCTTGACTTGTCCAACCAACACCGAATCATGCATCTAATCAAGAACATCGTCAAGAGAAACCATATGGCTGCGATTATGATTATTCACGACCTCAACTTGGCTATTCGCCATTCAGACAAATTTGTTCTGATGAAGGATGGATTGGTTTACTCCGCGGGAGGCCACGAAATCATCACTCCTGAAAATATCAAAGCAGTATACAACATTGACGCGTACGTGGAAAGCGTGAGAGGGATACCCGTTGTTATCCCCATATGAAGGGAGGCAAAAACACGAACCCGAAAATTGTCAGTCCGAAACAAAGGGCTTTCTTCAATAAAAAGGCTGGAATATGGGACGAGATCACTGTTCACAACCTTGAAAAGGTGCAATACATCACCAAACTGCTAGGAATCCGGAGCGACAATAGAATACTGGACGTTGGTACTGGGACTGGAATCATGATACCGTTCTACGAGAGGTATCTGGTGGGTGGAAGGGTTGTTGCAGTGGATTATTCGGAGAAGATGATTGAGGCAGCTCGCTCAAAATTTCCAGAAAAAGAACATCCCCAAATTTCGTTTGTGGTCTCCGATGTTTACAACCTAAAATATGACGCGGACTTTGATTTGGTAGTTTGCTATTCTTGTTTTCCCCATTTTGTTGACCAATCTTTGGCCATCAAGATATTATCAAAGGCGCTAAGAAAGGGCGGGCGCCTAGCAGTGGCTCATTCTGATTCCGCCAAAAAGATCAACGGAGTCCATATGAACGGTGGTGTAGAGATCGGGAACGATTTCCTGCCCAGTATGGAACGACTTAAACAGCTGATGAAAGAAAACGGACTTGAAGTTATCTTCGAAAGGGATGACGAAAATTATTTCATATGCATCGCTAGAAAGATGATCGATTAACAGATGCGCAGAAGGTCGCCGGTCCGGCCCACAACCATTCATTCTACTAAGTTGAATCAACGTTATGTCGACCGATTTCTTGGCCATCACTAAGCTCCTCCTTGCATAACATTGAGGATAAAATTTGTGATGTCTGTGATGTCTGCCGTTGTAGTGTCAAGTTCTTCGCCACTTAAGCCTTTTTCCTGAATGGATGAAGTGAATGGTACGAATCCGATAACACGTTCTTTGCCTATTTTGTCGGATATTTTGTCAGCGGTTGCCTTGTCCATTTTGTTGAGGACGAAGTGTACTGACTTGCCGGCTTCTTTTGCCATAGCAGATATTTTTTCAGACAATCTGATGGACTCGTAGGACGGGTCCAGAACCAGCAAGATAACGTCGATGCCGCTTTCTACGCTTCTTCCTAAATGTTCCACTCCGGCTTCGGTATCGATGACAGCGATGTCTTTCAGTCCCAGTTTTAGGCGGTTTAGGAAGTCTCTGGAAAGCCCCCCCATGGGGCAAGCGCATCCTTCTCCAAAATGTTTCACTTTTCCAATCTGCAACAGATACAAATTGTCTTTTTTTGAAACACACTCGCTAGGTATCTCGTCGATGCCCCACGATTCGCTGAATATGACTGCTTTTTCTCCAGCGGAACGACCTGCCCACATCTTGTCCACTACTGCTTTTTTTCCGCCGAGTTGATCCATAAGTTCTTTTGGGTCTTCCAGACCTAACTGGACGCTGAGACCGTAATTTGATTCGTCAGCGTCTACTACTAGTACTCTGTATCCTTTTGTTTTCAAGTCTTTTGCTAAGAGAGAAGCAATGGTGCTTTTTCCGCTGCCTCCTTTCCCACATACCAAAATCTTCATTCTTTGCCCTCTAATACTGGCTTCTTTTAGTTAGTAGGATACATTTTTTTGAATGTTAATAAGTATTATTATTTCAATTAATCGTATTACTATTGGCGCGCGCTAGTTAAGTGCTTTATAGAAGTATCTGCCGTTCTCAGTTAATTCATACAGAGCGCAATAATCTCCGCACGTCTTGCGAATGAACCCTTGGTCACGTAACCAATAAAAAACCGTAACCGTTTTCTTCACACCTGCAGAATCCTGAACCGCAAGCTTCCAAACATCACGCACGCGCAAAGGCGCGCGCTTATGGATACGCATCTTATCCGAAATAGATGTTAACTAAAGTATTATAAATGGAAAACGGATAATTACTTGGAGGAATACGAATGGTAGTTGTAGATAGACCTGCGCCTGATTTTGAGGGAACAGCGTATTTCAACGGTCAGGTGACAAAGATTAAGCTATCGGATTACAGGGGAAAGTGGGTTCTGGTGTGCTTCTATCCAGGGGACTTTACTTATGTGTGTGCAACTGAAGTTGCCGGCATAATAAAGAACTACGAGAACCTTCAGCAGTTTGGTGGCGTAGGTATTGCTATAAGCGCAGATTCTGTTCACTCTCACAAAATGTGGGCAGAGACAAGTCCAGCGATAACATCTGCTTTGAAGGAAACGGGAAAAAAGTTTCCTCCTATGCCCATGGTGGCCGACCCAACTTTTGAAATCGGCAGGAAGTATGGGGTAGTTGACGAAAAAGAGGGTGTCGAAACGAGAGGAAGATTCATTGTTGACCCCGACGGAATCGTGAGAGGATATGAAGTCTTGAACGCCACGGTGGGGAGAAACCTAGAAGAGACATTCAGGCAACTACAAGCATTCAAATTCGTAAGAGACACCGGAAAAGTCACACAGGCTGGATGGAAACCTGGCGAGGAAGGAATTGAACCAAAAATAGAAAACGCTGGAAGAATATAGCAGCTCACCATCGAAAAATCAATTCCCTCTTTTTTCCAAGTTCGAGAGTCAACAATTGCAGCTACGGAAAGTTGAAGAACCCTTCCCATGAAAGAACTTTAACCGATTTAAAACGAGACTTAACGCGCGCGCTATGAGTAGAGGTATTTGTGCATATCAGCATTATAGGCTCGATTACAGAGTGTCCCAAAAGCCTATTTTAAGCCCTAAATTCCCAAATCGACAACCTGTCCCCACCATTTTAAAATTAGGGCAAAAATGTTGATTCATAGTCCGTCCCTTTATGCTTAGATGGCAGTGGATGGATGGTACGGAGTTGTCTTTTGGTTGCTTGCAGTTCTCTTTCATAGGCTTCACTCGGATTTACTGGTTTAATCGGTTTTGTTGGTTTCAGCGTGGAAAGTTTTCACAGGCTTTTTTGCATAGTTGAAAAATGACATCTTTATCTTCTTTAAGGTCATATTCTACGTTATTGGGATAACGGCCCAAATCTTTCTCTCTTAATTGCAGCCATCGAGGTGGACGAGTTCTCTTTTTTAGTTTATTATATGGAGGGTTGTCGAAGAGTGATTTTTCAATATTAGCATATTTGCTTATGGAAGCAACATGTTCATTTTTGACAAAGCACACTACATTCTTAATTCTTTCCTTTCCTGCCCTCTTGATTGAAAAGTAACCCGTTGTAACATTTAATTCAAATGCCCCATAGCCTTGGCTGTTGATTTCATTTACCATCTCTTCTACGAAGTTTCTGATGCTATCTTCACCCTGTGCTCTTTCCATCATCTTACCCTTTCCATAACCTCCTTTCCGTTGTGCTATTACCTCTGAGAGATTCTTCCATAATTCCTTCATTTCAAAATATAGTCTGTTATCATAATACATTTCAGCGTTCTCTACTATTTTCTGGACAAAATTTTGAACCTCTTCATACAGAACCTTCTCGTTCCATTGCCACTTAGTCCAGCTAAATTTGTTAGGGGGAATTTCCACAGAATATTTTTCTGTTAAATTTTTCAAAACTTTTCTGTCTATGGGTGCGTGAAAATGACCAAAATAAGGAACCAACCACAAATAGCGCGCGCTGAAATTGGAGACCTTGCAGGTTTAGAGCATATTCTTCAAAAACACAATTTGTCGTTAAGTGAAGTTGACGGATTTTTAGTCATTCATAAAGAACATAATGGGTTTCAATAACCATAAATTCTCAAGTATCCATCCGATTCTTTAATTCTAAGGTTGCGCGACGCGCATATTTTCTCAAGATAGCTACGGTATTCTTCAATGATGAAGTCAGCTTTTACGCACAGCATATAGCCTTCGCTTTGGCTGTCAAAAATGATGAAGTCTGGTTTTTTCTCTGAGTCTTTAAACTGGAAATCTGAAACGACTTCGAGCAGTTCTATTACTTCATTAAGATTGAGCAGAAGGAATCACACACTACAATTGAAGAAAGTATAGCTACATAAAGAAATGTGACTGCTAGACAGCAACAACACTGTCGACTGAGCCTCGCTGTTGCCATGGTGGTTTCGCGTGGTGCAAAGCGGCAATAAAATGCACTCCACATATTAAACCGTAAATTGGATGCTGCTCATAATATAGATGAACATTGTCGGCGTGGTGGAGCACATCGCAAAGTAATCCCAAACTGGATTCCACCGACATTGGTCTGAGATTACTGCTGCTGGTTCGAAACTCCACCACTTTGCCGAGATTCTTTCTCTTTTCTCTTTAAGTTATTCTCAATATATTCTATCCAGTCGCTAAATTGTTTTTTCGCAAATGCGATTGCCACCAAATCCTTGCGAACTTCAAAAGTGAAGTCATCTCCACGAAGATTCGCAAAGCTATCTTCCATAAACTGTTGTTTAGAAAGTGAAGCAGATGCTTTTTCCACCGTTTTCCACGGATTTCCTAGAGTACCCCAGCAGCAACTTAGATGCGAGGAACAAAAATGCAGGAAAAAATTAAAATCTCCATGGCTGCTCTCGCTGCATTAATGCTGGCAATCCTGGCAGTAAACCTCGCGATGGGCGCAACAACTGTTGTTGTGAACATCCCTGACACTGCGGCAAACACGCTGGCTACAGAACAAGTAAACCCAGACGACAGCATCGAAATTTCGCCGGATTAAGTAGAAAACACGGAACAACTGAGAGAATTAGCCCCTGCACACCCGAAGAAGCGGAAAGAAGCGCCTACCCGGTACGAAGCAGATTTCTAATGTGGACCAATGACGGCGTGCACGTAATGTGGGGCATTTACGGAAACGGCAGATTCTTAGGCACTGACAACTTGGGCAAACGATGCTGGGGAATACACAGTAAAGGAGTTTTGGCTGGGTTCTACGACGGCGAATTCTTCTGGGGCAAATACGATAACGGAGCATGGAAAGCAGAATACCTGTTCGGCTTAGAAAACTCTCGTGGAAGTTACGTGTTGTTCCCAACACCTGCAGTAACAAGCGACAACGAAGCAGCTCCATAAACTACAATCCCACTTTTCCCCTCTTTTTTGTGCGTACGCTGGCATCTATCCCAGCCAAAAAGAAGCTTCTTCGAAGTTCTCCTCGGCTGAAAGTTAAACTTCTACTACCATTATCCCTGCGAGAAAAGCATTGTTTATATTTTTCAGCGCAGTGATATATGGCAGTGACAGCAGATGAACCATTGGGAAATGGAAAACGCGGTCAACCTCGGTGTCGCGTTGAAGGAAGCTGACTTTCAAATTTCCCAAATATGCTGTTCACGCCCAAGCTGCTTCGACTTCGCAGCAAGAAAAGAAGACACAACGCTCTTAGTGAAAGTTAACTCTAACGTAGACACTTTCTCCGCTCAGAGCGCTCGAGAACTAAAAGTGATAGCTGGTCGCGTTTCCGCTGCTTCACTGGTAATCAGCCAGCAAGCACACGGCAAGCCACTGGAAGACGACACCGTGTATTCCCGGAACGGAATTTTTGTGGTAACGGGGAAAACCATCAGCAACATAGCACTCCAAACTGCGAATCCGCTTATCTACGCTAGTCCAGGTGGTTACTCCGTCGAAGTCGACAGGGAACTTGTTGAAAAGCGAAGAAAAGAGCTGGGTCTTTCCATTGGTAAACTCGCTACCATGATAGGCGTTTCCCGCAGAACCCTTTACGGCTACGAAAGAGGTATGGCTAAGGCATCCGTGAAATCAGCCTACAAACTGGCTGAAACGCTAGGAGTTCCAGTGGCGAAGCCAATAAACGTTCTTAGAAGAACTCGGAAACAACGTCAATGTCTCCTCATAAAAACCAAAAATGCAATCACTGGCAAAATGCTGCTTCAAAAGGTTTTTAGAAAATTTGCTTTCTGCGATATTTCTCCTGTGTACAGGGCACCTTTCGATTTCGTAATGAATGTCCCAAAAGGCAGAGGTGTGATTGTCGGCGGTGTTGCCGTAAGCGGCGAAAGTAACCTGGATAAAAGAATGGAGGAAATTGTAAGCGTATGCAATGTTCTTCATACACGTCCAGTTTTGATAACGGAAAGAAAGCTCTCCAGCAAGGACTTATCCTGCGTTTGCATGAATGAGTTATCCGCGATGCATACGCCAGAAGACTTAGTCACCATTGCTTAAGCGAGTTTCTTTTGCACAGTACCCTTCTCGTTTTTGGCTTGTTTCGCGGGTTTCCATGATTTTCTTACGCAACTTGGATACTCATCATGTGTTTGCAGCCACCGTTTCAGGAAAAGCATGGTTTTCTGGTCTGTTAAGTACCCGCTGCCGAAATCGCCGTACGCAACTCTTAAAGCCGCAATTTCCCTGTCACGTTCCACCTTTGCCACGATGGACGCAGCAGAGACAACAGGGTAAATCTTGTCAGCCTTGTGTCTGGAAGTTACTTTCGCCTTAACGGTTAAGCCTTCTTGAATGTGATGTTTGAAGCGTTCCTCAACCACATCAGCAGCATCCACAAAAGCCTCATCAGGCTTCAAAGCGTTTATAATCTGCGCCATGGTCTGCGCTTCCAGCCTGTTCAGCTTATGCAGCTTCCGTTTGCTTTCCACTGCGCGGTCAATTTCACTTGGCAAAAGCTTCACGACATGGCGCTTTTCCGCTAAACCAGCGATTTCGGTGAACAGGGCTTCACGTTTCTTCGGCGAAAGCAGCTTTGAATCCTTCACGCCTAACTGGATTAGAACATGTAAATTCTCTTCAGTTATCACAACACCAGCGATAACTAGTGGACCGATAACGCAGCCACGACCTGCTTCGTCAACACCCGCAACCAACATGTTCAAGCTCACCTACGAAGACGGCTAATTGTCGTTCTAAGCTATAACACTTTCATATAACCGCTTATCGCACAGCAGAACAGGCAGAGTCAGTTGCATCCCTTCTTGCACTCTTCCCAATCTTGATTGAAAAAAACACCATTGCAAATAGACCCCTTATAGGTTTCTGCAACGAACCTCTATTGTATGCTGACTGGCGTCTGTTATGCTCGGCAAAGTTTATACCCCCTTATATAAAGAAGCTGCATGGAATTCCTCAGAAGCGCTTGCGTGGTGTTTTCTACATGTTATTGGGCTGTTTTTGCGCCAATACGGACCTACCCCTTATAGTTTTCTGCAATGAACCGCTATTAGGCTTCTAATAGGCGGCAAATATGATGCGTTAGCGTTTTTTTGCGTCCGCATGGAAGGATTGGATTTCAATTTGGTTAATGTGTGATGTCTGAAAAGATTGATGGGTTTACTTCTAGAATAAATGTTTTAAGTTTTGCATAGGAACTTGTTAAATGTGGTTAATTATGGGCAGCAAGGAGCAAGCGGATGAAAATGGTGTGGGAAAAATTGGTGTTCTGAACGAGATTTTTGAAGACGTAATCTCCGATGCATCAGACCTCATAAAAGACCTTAGCTGGAGCGTGAAGACTTACCTCCTCTTTGGGCTTATCACGATTCTGTTCGGCGTACAGACGCTCGTTTACAACATGGACTCCATTCAAGAGCATCTCTACATACCGCTGTTTGTGGCTGGAACAATGCTGTTTGCCGGCTCAGCTCAGATCTTTAATTACTTCAGGCTCAGAAAGAAATACTATAGGTTGTTCAGGGCACAAGATGAATTGGAAAAAGCATAGGAGAATGCTTCAATGCCTTTTCCTAGGAGAACGCCAGCTAGAATGGCATTAGACTTGTTGGATTGTATAGATCAGAGAAGCGGCAAGGCTTCTAAATGGGATTTGATTAAGGTGGTTGGCACTGAATCCCAGTTTCATTACTGGATTGAGGAATTCCTGCTTAGAGACAAGTTTGTTGAGGAACAAAGAAGGTCAAATCGTTATTTTTACAGTAAGACTGAAGCTGGGGAACTTTTGCATAAACTATTGAAGAACGGAAAAGTAATGCACGTGCTATTACGAGTCAGTGGAAAAAGGCTGCGAAGAGAATAAGTAAAGTCAGGAGAGCCATTGGCATAGTCCTTGCAGTGTTCGTGTTTACGAATCATCAAGTTAGGTTTTAGAGTAAAATTTAGTCCAACCAACTGGGATTGACTGTCCTGTTGGAGAGGTTAACGGTGATTAACCATTTCCGAAAATGGGCTACAGGGGTGTATACTCGATTCAGCATACATATAGGAATAGTGGAACAGGAGTAAGGAATATGATATATGACATGTCGAAATCGAGTATACACTTTCAAGTAACCAATGGAATGTTCTTTGCGGCTCGAACTAATGCGTTAGCGCACAGTCTCGTAAAATCGTAAAGGTCATCGATAGGAATTCCGATGCTCGCTGTCTCCCTACCATATAAAGCTACCACTTCATCTTCAAACTCTGGGCTGTAACGTTGAAGAACATAATAGATTCGTAGGTTACTGATTGGTTCTATCATTATTGCCCAGTCAGTTGCCGAATCAAGAGTAAGGTCAACAAGTTTTCCACCCACGAATAAGGCTATCTTCTCTGCCATCGCTTTATTGACGCTTTTTAAGTCTTTTGTGCGAATAGCCATCTCTCTTTTATGCATACTATCGATGGCATAGCAGCTTTGACCATAACCCATTTCTTTCATCGCGAGGAGTTGTGATTTCTCAATTTTTTCCATAAGAGAACCTCGTTAGGAGTATACTGGACACACATAATTAAATGCGTCTGACAAGGCTTAGATTAAATTTTGGTTTCGGGTTTAGGGATTAGAATTAAGTTTTGCATATCCTAAAATGTTTTAGCCTCTTGCGTATGCCTCGACCAAGTCACGCGCTGAAAGAACCCCTACAAGTTTATCGCCTTTGCTGATTGGCAGTCGCTTTATATGTTTTCCAACCATAATTGACGCGGCGTCATGAGCACTTATTCCTACAGGTGCAGTAATAAGCGGTGATGAGCATACGTTGCCTACTTCCTCGATTAAAGATCTGTCTTTAGCCAAAAACTTTGTGAGCAGGTCTCTTTCAGTGAAGATTCCTATCGGTTCTCCTTGACTGGTTACGACGACGCTGCCTACGTGTTTTTCAGCCATTATCTTTGCCACATTTTCTAAGAGCGTTCCTTCGTCAGCGGTTACTACTTGCTTGCTCATGAAGTGGTCAACTTCAAACCATGGCTTCATAGTTTCGGGAACCTGAGGTAGGCTACCTATCATGTCTGAGGTGGTTATGATTCCACAAAGATTTCCTGATTCACAGACGCCGAGGCGGCGTATTCTCTTTTCGATCATCATCCTGGCTGCATCTTTGATTGGGTATTCGACGCAAATCTTAACGAGTGGGAAAGACATGGCTGTCTCAACTTTTTGGTTGCGTATGCTGGGGCTGCTTCTTATCCAGTCTATTTCTAGTGGAATTCCATTGCTTACAACGTTTATCAGGTCTCCTTCGGTTATTATGCCGACGGGCGTGTCATATTTAATCACAATCAAGCTTCCAATATGCTTCTCGCCCATGAGCTGGGCAGCCTCATGCAACGTGTTTTCAGGGTTTATTGTGCGAACTTCAGCGGTCATAATATTTGATATCTTTCGATGACGCATGGACTCGCTTTCGATTTGATCAGATGCGTTATTAATGGGATTTGAAATGTTATTCCTCAAGTCTCTCGGCTCCGCCATTTTCCTCCCTCGTTAGATTATTAAACGAAGACCCTAATTAAGTATAACACAGCGCGCGCTTGATAGTAAATGCTTGTTTCATAATAAAACTGCAAAGAAGCAAAGAAACAAAACCTAACACGTAATATCCTTTTGCCTCTTCATTAAAGAACTGTTTTGGGGCGTGTAGGAAACTTGGGGAAATGAAAACTTGGATGAAAAAAGTATGGCTGGGATCTTCATCTTAGATTGAAATTTCATCTCCAAACCAAAACACAGAAAGTTGAGTCTACAATTACTTCTCCTTTTTAGGTTTTATTGCAATTTTTAAACTTACGTCTAAGGTATATTCTGCTTCTGTCTTTCCAACTGCAAAGTTCCAGTTTCTAACATCAACTTCCATGTTTTTGAACTCATTTACAATTATATCTTTATATTCGCCAATTTTCTGACCTATTTCTTGAAGTTTCTCAGGCACATTAATTTTTTCTTCAGTCAAGTCTTTCACCTCCAATTCTCATTAAATAGAATTAACTAATTTTGAATTATAATTCGCTAAATACTATATTCTCATCAGGATATTTGAACATTCTGAGATTGCTATTTAATGACCATTATAATATTGCGTACAATAGAAAAAAGTATTAATTATCTGCTGATGTTTTCTTTCCGAAAAGAGGTTCCAGCAGTTCCATGTCTGCCTGGCTACATATGTTTTCGAGCCACCTTATGTGTTCTGGAACATTGATATCTCCAGCAACGAGCGCATCAACGCTAAGATTCTTAAGCGAGTCAACGAGTTCTTGCTCACCATTGCGCAGGTCTACGATTGTGAAATGTTTGTTCATGGATTTTGCCAAGGTTTCTAGGGCTTCAATATTATGGGCATGAGGGGATTTGAAAGTTGGAATTTCGTGAAGTAAATGCTTAACCTTAACACCTTGGCTTTCAACGGTAGATATGGCATGAACCGATTCTTTGCCACCAGAAAATAGACTCACTGCTAACGCTTTCTTACACCTTCAAATTTTTATTCCCTTTTCCTAATACTTAACTTTTAAGCAATGCGAAAACAAAACTTATCAGATAGATTCGAGAACGTGGAAAGCCACAAGCAGATTTGTTCTTTTCGCGTGGCAAGCGTGTAGAACGTTGCGTTTATTTAGCATTGGAATTAAATTTGACCAAGGCGTGCCCTATTCTGTACCGCGAGAACGGGAAATACTTAACGGAAAGCCTGTTTGGCTTAAGAACGCGCGCGCTAAAACTAAGAAGAAGCAAAAACAAGAGCTTGTGCAAAAGGAAAAGAAAGCTGAGAGCAAGAATGTTCAGAAGCTGGTTCAGCGGTTAGATGAGTTAAGGAAGAAAGAGAAGTACGTTGATGTTGCAGTTTGTCCCAGATGCAAGAGCGTAGCGCGCGCTTTGCGCAGGGTTAAGTCTACGATGGGTGATACGACTGGACATTTGGGATGGCTTCCAGTTATTTATGAGTGTTTGTACTGTGGATGGAGAGGACGATTGGAAATCTTTGCAACTAATAAGAAACAAAGTTGGAAGGAAGTTGCAGTGATGGCTGAAGCAAGAGACATCGACGAAGAAGAAGATTAAATTTTAAGCGCGCGCGCGCGATTCGGTCCAGTTCCTCAAAAACCTCTCTGCTTATGTCTTTGACGCTGCCTTCGTCAAATCCACAAATTAACTAAGAGAAGCATTGGAAAGCAAGTAAAAGCAGTCTAATTGTTGGAACTTATTTTCATATGACTTTGCTTAGTCCTCCCAAATATAGTGTGTCTTCTTATTATTCAGTGGTAGCTGATCCACCTGCCCACTGGGCGATGCGGAATATTACGAATTCGGCTGGTTTCACAGGAGCGACGCCTACCAAGACGATTAATCTGCCGTTATCTATATCGTCTTGTGTCATGGTTGTTCGATCGCACTTCACGAAGAATACCTCTTCAGGCGTGGTTCCCATTAATACGCCGTCTTTCCAGACTTTGGTAAGAAACTGCGCAATTACCTGTTTTACTCTAACCCATAGCTTTTCGTCATTAGGCTCAAATACGACCCACTGGGTGCCTTCCTCAATCGACTCTTCCAAGTACAGGAATAATCTGCGAACGTTGACGTACTTCCAAAGCGAATCGTGGGAAAGTGTCCGCGCTCCCCAGACTCTAATTTCTCTGCCGCCAAAAATACATAAACAGTTTATACCCTGAGAGTTTAGCGTACCCTGTTTGCTCTTATTTACTGGAAATTCCAGACCAATTGCGCCTCTCACCACCTCATTGGCAGGTGCCTTATGCACACCCCTTTCAACGTCAGATCGCGCATAAATGCCTGCGATGAAACCTCCGGGTGGAACGAGAATTGTGGACCCTGTCTGTGGGTCTACTATCTTGATCCAAGGATAATAACAGGCAGCGTATTTTGTGTCGCTTGGTTTTGTGGGGTTTGGCGTTCCCTTTGCCACATCAATGATCGCGAACCGGTCTTTCAGATTCTCGCAGTGGCTCACAACCTCCTGGTATAAACCTTGAATTTCCATCATGTTTGGAATATAGATTATTGAAATGACGTCTATGTCCTCGAAACTGGTTAAACCCCTTTTCTGTCCTGGAATCCCTATGTCAGTTCTCTGGTAATCGCTTAACTCAGGGGCAGTTTCGTTGTCCATGTCTCCATCCAATTTTGCAATTTGGGTGTCTTCTGGAACTGAGGCCACCCCGGTTGGTTTCTCTATCTGGATCAGGTTAGATCTGCCGTTCACGGTTTTTTTATAGAAATTCCATGAAGATTTGTCGATTGAATTTGTCAAATACTTCTGTTACGTCTGGCCGCGGTTTGTCCCTGTCTTCCTTTTTGTTGAGTTCAGGGTCATATAATTCAATAGATTGTTCCCAATAGTAAACATTTAGTTTGAACGTTTCTCGATTGTCGTCCTTTTTGGTTTTCACAGCTATTCTTTTTCCCCAGGCCCCTTCACCGATTGCCGTCACCTTTAGGGCCTCAATGTCTTCGCCTGTTGTTAGAGTCAGTTCGGCTTTTTTCGCTGTTGATTTGATTATTCTGGCTATATAGCATCGTTGACCGCCATTTCTGAAGAACCCTTCTACAGCGTAAGGGAGGTATTTGTCATTTCCAAAGCAACCACAGTAGATTCTTTGAAATTCAAGCCAGCTTCTAACCAACCGTGGTAAGGTTGGTCCTCTCTCAGTTTCGCCGAGGAATCCGGCTGTGCTTGTGCTCACGCCTTCGATAGGCTTTGCGCTTGTTTCTATTTCTTCAACATAAACTCCGGGCGACAGATATTCTGGAATTTGCTATTCCCCTTTTAGGCTGTGTGGTTTTTTCTTATAAAATGTCGCTCAAGCCTGTCACAGTGGAGATGTCACCCGTACAATCCCTTTTTCATTAGAAATTGAATGGCGTAACTATTTAGGAAAAACTTTTAGGCTAAGACTGTAA
>CAZJQR010000006.1:0-42606 GCA_964548345.1 uncultured Candidatus Bathyarchaeia archaeon
CAGCCGAAGATATAGCCGAAACCCTAGATAAAGACATATCAAACACAAAAAGCACGCTGGGCGAATACCTGCGCCGACTAGACGAAATACGGTCACTAGCGGAAAAATCAAAGAAAATCCGCGAAGTAGTCATGAAACTCGCAGGCAAATCCAAAGCATCCAGCGAAAGCCTAGGCGAAATCACCGTAGGCAGCCTCAACATCGTCCTGGACGCCAATCCCTTCCACGAGCTAACTGCCATAGAATCCGTAGTACGCAGCCACCAAGAACGCCTACTCATCCTACAAAAAGCACGTGAAGCACTAAAATGGCTAGACCAACTCGGCGACACTGAAGGCCTGAAATACTTAGTAGTTGAAAGCGAAGGAGTCCCGGAACGCATACTCTTCAAAATCAGCTAAGACTCAGCGCCGTGAAAACATCAACTGCAGGGGTCAATAAATATGAGTAACGAAGTATACGCTTTCGCCCTCAAAAGTACACTGGATGAAATTCAGAACGCTTGCCCAGACGTAACCAGCAACTTCGTGTTCAAAGACGGAAAGATCATAGCCAAAAACAAAACCACAACCGAAGAAGACGCCACCCAAACCATAAGAGCCTTCGACGCCATAACCGAAAGGGCAGACGCCCTAGGCGATGTGGAAAACATAACCATCCAAAGCGCCAAAGGTAAAGTAAACATCGCCAACATGAACGACTTCTACGTAACAACAGTCTCGTCAAAAGAGGCGGATGAAAAATACGTTAACACCCTAACCCGAATTTTAATCCCCATAGTTATCAAACTATCCGAAAAAATTCAGCCAGCCTCCACAGACAACGAGACCGAGACACTCGACCAGACCGAACCCGGACCAGAAGAAGACTACGCAGACGAAGCCACAGAGGAAACCTACGCTAAAGACGACACCACCGAAGAAACCGCTGACGAAACCGAAGAAACCAACGAAACCGATGAAGCCGAAGACCAAAGCAATCAGACCTATTACGAGGAAAAGGAAGAAGAAACAGCATCAATCGAACCCGAAACTTACGAAGAGCCAGAACAAGCCGAGCCAGAGCCTGAATATGACGATGAACCGCTACTTCCAGAACCCCCAGTGACGCAGCTAATAGTCGAAAACCTCGGCGGATTACTAGTTCCCTCAGACACAGTACGCGTCGACCAAGACATAATAAAACAATGGAACGAGCTCTACGGCGACAACAAAATCAAAGAAGTCGAAGTCGAAGCCCTAAACGGAAAAACAACCCGCTGCAAATTCAAAAACATCAAAAAGTCAAAAGACTCAGGAAAAGGCATAATCAAAATGCCAGAAAAAATACAGCTCACCCTCGAAACACAACAAGGCGAGCTCGTCACCGTCAAACCGGTAATCGAATAAACAAAGTGAACAGCAATGGTTAAGAAAAAACAAAGCCAAGAAAACGCAACAGCCATAACGGTTGACGAGGACGAACTCTCAGCCAACTCAGAAGAAAACGAAACTTACAAAGACCTAACCGATAAACTCGCAAATATCCGCAAAGAACCAGGCGTAATCGGCTACATAATACGAAACACAACCTCCGCAACAATCGACCTTAAGGAACCAGAAAAACTCGTCGAATATGCCATCTTCTCATCCCAACTGCTGGACTCAAGCCAAGAAATCTCAGACCAATTCGAACTAGGTGATGTCACAAACGTCCTCATCGAAGGCAAACAAAACAAAGCACTCTGCATGAACATCGAAGGAAACAAAATCAGCATATTCATGGAAAAAGACGCCGACGACACCGACATACTAAAACAAATTTCACCCTAACCACCACAAAACCTTTTTTTTAAAAAAACTAAAAATTCAGCGGTCGTTCTCCAGTCCAGTCGTCACGCAGCAGGCTGAGCTAACAACTTCCTGAAATCCCTGTTTATCTTAACTCTTTTGTTCTTCTTATCAACCTTCACAAAGTCGTACTTACTCAGAAAACCAGTGACCTCTTCAACCTTCTGCTCATTCAACTCCGCCCTCGACAGCAACTCCTCTACCCCATGCCACCGCCCATCACTCAGCAACTCCAGAATCACCATAACCCTAGAAACCACGCGTAATCTTCCCCACAAACCTTGTAGATTACACACTCACTTAAATGCCTTATGAGGCTATCCTTTAGAACTTACTTATAGAAAACCACACCCAATTATCAACACCCAACCCCCACATTCCAACAAAAACAAAAGAACCAAAACCCAAACCAGCACCCTTGAAACCTAACAGCCAACCAACACAAAAACCAGCAGAAAAAGGCTGCCAACAGCACTTTCCGCCACACTATTTAAATTACATAAAAAGGGGCTATAGATTGTTTCAAGCAGCTAACTCATGGTAGTCTAAGCTTTAGTTCAAGCTATTTACAGAGGAGAGTATACGTTTTTCCAAGCGCTAGAGTCTCACGACTATTCGCCTAAGATTTTTCTGAACGCTGGGAACATTTCAGCCGCTCTTTCCCGCATCAACAACTCGTAGTACTGGTAGATGATGCCAACCGACAGCAGGATGCCTGTTCCCGTGCCGAAAACACCTAGGAAATCCGCAATGCCAGCAATCAGCCCAACGATTATTCCGCCGAGAACCGTAACCACAGGAATATACCGCCTAAGAATCGCCTGAATAGGCCTACCAGAACGACGGTAACCCGGAATCTGCATACCCGAATCCATAAGCTGCTTAGCCACCTTATCCGGACCCAGACCACCCACCTCAAGCCAAATAAGCGAAAACACCGCACAGAAAACCACAAGAATAGCCAAGTAAACCGAAGCCCTCAACGGTTCAGCTGCTACGCTAAGAATGTTGTTAGGTGGAGTTACATAATACGCTAAGCCACCAATAGGCTGAACGGAACCAGAGGTAGTTCTATTGTAATCACCTATGATCTGGAAGAGAATGTTCGTTCCAGGAGCAGGTGTTCCCATTTGAGTCCAAAGAAGCTGAGTAAAGAAGTAAACGTTAGCGAAAAGCGCAGACGCAAAGATAACTGGCAAATTGGACACGTACAAAAGCTTAATCGGATAACGACTACGGAAACCCTTGTAACCCGCATAAGTCATGGGAAGTTCAACTCGGATACCCTCCAAGTAAATAATCACCAAAAACGTAACAATCGTAGCAATAAACCCAAGCAAAGACGGATAAGACCCAGAACCAAGTATCCACTCTGTCAACTGGTACGACGGCTGACCCCGCAAAAGCTGAGCAAGCCCACCCACAAACAACCCAGTCCCAGGATTAAACGTCTGCCACAGAATGTTCTGCGCAACCCCAGCCATGATAAAGAGGCTGATCCCGCTGCCTAAACCCCAACCCTTCTGCACAAGCTCATCCATCAGTATCACAATCACTCCAGCCGCTAAGAGCTGCATGAATATCACTATGGTTGTGGTTCCTGGCAGCGTGGTGCCGTACATACCGCTTATTATGTAAGCTGAAGCCTGAATCCCCGTAAGCAGTATGGAGAAGAACTTGCTTGCCACCGTGAACATGCCTCTGTCCTCCGGATCAGACATGTCAGCTTGTATGATGGCTGAGCCAACCAGTAGCTGCAGGATTAAGCCTGCGGTGACTATGGGTCCTATGCCGAGTTCCATGAGGGTTCCTCGGTTTGAGGCGAAAATTACTCTTAGGGCGCCAAATTGTTCTTGTATATCGGAGGAAATTCCGTACAGGGGAATTTCTGTCATAATTAGGTAGACTATAAGGACGATTGCGGTCCAGAAGATTTTTTCGTTAAAGCCAACTTTACGTTCAGGAACTTTGATTTCAGGCAAAACTCTTGCGAGAGGTTTGAAGAGGCTTAGGAATCTTCCAGCCATTGACTAGTGTTACTCTCCGTGTTCCTGAGATGGGGTTACGATTTTTCCGCCTGCTTTTTTTATTTTTTGTTCTGCGGTTTTGGAGCATGCGGCTACGGTTACGGTTAGGGGTTTTGTGATTTTGCCTGTGCCGAGGAGTTTGGTGTAGCCTAGGCTGGTGAGGTTTAAGTGTGGTGCGCCTTTTTCGGCGGGTGTTTCGGCGGCTAGCTCGTTGAGCTGTTTGATGTTGAGGGTGTTTTCTTTGCGTTTGGTGCTTTGGGGTGAGGTGAAGCCGTGTTTGCCGAAGTAGTCAGGCTCGTGTGTTACAACGTAGCTCCACAGGTGCTTGTGGCGTCCGACTTTTCGTTGCCCTTTTGAACCTGCATCTCTGTGTTGACCTACTCTGCCGTAGCCGTGTGTTCTGCTGCCGCGCATTTTTCTGGTTTTTCTTAGTTTGTGGGGCATTTCTTTTTCCGTTTCCTTTTTTATTTTGGTGCTTTTTTAAGTTTGATTTCGAGTACGCCGTTTTTGTAGGTGGTGTGAACGGCGTGTGGGACTACTACTTTGGGTAGGTTTAGGCTTTTGTAGTATCTGCGGTTTTTTGCTTTTGCTGAAAGCGTTATTTTTTGGTCTTTCACATTTATTTTCAGGGTTTCCTTATTAAAGCCTGCGATTTCGGCCACTATGGTTATCCAGTTTTTTTCCTGAAAGATGTCGATTAGAGGTTTGGGTTCTTTCCATTTTCGTTTGGAAATGTTCTTTGAAGACCTGTAGTAAGGAGGATGAACTATCCGTGCAGTTCCCAACTCAGTGGCGCGAAGGGTTCTGGAGCCATTCTTTCCGCTGGCTAAGTCTAGCCACTTCAAGTATTTTCTGCTTCTCTTCCACTTCGTGCTCAACTTTGCTTCTCCTAAATACAAAGGCATTTCCAACGTAACTATAAAATGTATCGCAAAGCCACAGAGATTTTTTCTTGGTTTCACCTGCTCTGAAATCTTCCTTCTGTTGTGCGATTTTGTCTATACCCCCTCTATCGTAATGGTTGTTTGTGTTCTGCGCCCTGTTCACTGTTCAGGCTGTGAAACGGGCTTTTCACGCGCCTTTTTCTGTCTTTTTTTTCGCAGAGAGTTCTGAAAAGACGCAAAAAGTCCAGAGATGCGTTGTACAACTTATGCCCTGGGAATAGCGGCTTTTACTATCCTAACTTGAAGCCGAGGAAGAAGCCCACTGCAAAGCTTCCGACGAACGGAATAATCGCAATCAACCCGACAAGCCACCCTGCTGCCTGTCCAGCCCCGCCAAGCCAGCCGCCGACCGCACTCCACAACGCGCCAAAGTTGATGCTTATGATGTCACTTGCGCCGAGATAGAGCAGCGCAGCGATGAAGATGCCTATCACGATAAGGAAAAGTTTGGCGATTTTTTTGAGGGCAAAACCAACCACGAACCCGCCGACCGCGCCCAGCCCAAGCTCATAAACAACAGGCGTTAATATTTCACTCAACGTTCCCACCGTCGCATTGCTATCGTAGGCACAGCTTAAAGCGCGCGCGTTTCCCATAACCTGTTCAACACAAATACAGGTCACAAGACCCGCCTATGAAGAATGCCATTTTTCAATCATGCCCGTTGCTGCTGCACCATGCTTCTCCAGCCCGTAACGCCTCAGCGGCTTAGTCAAATGCCTCTGCGACCTCGTCGAAGTCACATACAGCCCCAACTTCAGTTCCCTCTCCACCGCAACCTGCACCTTTTCTGCATCATCAAATCGTGCGCCGCACTTCTTGCAGCGAAAGCCTTGGTCTTTGCCCATGGACTCCAACCGCTTGCCACATTCTGGGCACACCGGGTTCTGAAATACAATCTTCGGCGCAAGCATCAGAACCTTGATTTTCTCAAGATTTATCGTCAAACGCTTGCCCGAGGAAGGCTTACGTACGGCACCGTAAACTTCCACAGTGTCACCCACCATGAGTTTTCTTGTCACTTTACGAAGCGCGCCAGTTGGCTCATAGGCAGCGCAGTCAACCTCACCAGTCTTGTCCTTAATGGAAAAAATCACGTGCCGCACAGGAACCATCCGTGGAATCCGCGAAACAACACCCTTCGCAACAACCGAACCGTACGGTGCAAGTTGGTTCAATGAGGCGACTCGTTTGAGGTGCGCGTCTGTTCCCTGATTCGTGCGGAAAACCAGCCACCTGTCCACGGGTTCCAGTGGCTTGACCAATCCGAAGGCTTTCTTAACGACTTCAGGTGTTTCGCCTCTGATGCCGAAAAGAATGGGGTCTGGACCTCGCGGCGTGATAACAACTCTGCCCTTTTCTGTATCCACATTGTTGAAGGTGTACGGGCGCGTCAGCTCGTCCATTTCAAAAATAGTTGCTTCATCCATTTTTCTCTTTGAGCCAAAGTTCTGCGGCGCGCGGTACGCGACTACTTCATAAGTATAATCCTCTTCAAGAGTTTTGCCAATTGCCGCCAACGCGCCGATTATGCCCCTGCAAGCTTTAAAGCCTAAGGCTTCGCCCCCAAACTTCTTGATAAGCCTCGTGGCTTCTTTCAAGGTTACGATGCCCGTTATGGCGTTTTCCGCGAAAGCCTTGATTTCCTCTGGAATTTTCTCGTTCTGGAGAAAGACGATTCCTGGGTCCGTGCCCTTAAACGATAAGTCGGAATGCTTCTCCACCAAGCTTATGGCGTTTTCTTTTATCTTGTCTTCAAGCCCTACGGTGTGCTTGATTCTGAGGCACAAAGCGCCGTTGCCCCGTGTCTTCCACGGCACGTTAGGGTTAAGCCTAATCAAGTTTGGGTAATCCAGAAACATGACGTTCAGCCTTTCCAGCCCTTCCACAAGAAGGGCAGTGACGTAGGTTGTGCAACCCTTTCTCGTTGAATCGGTGTCATCCAGCCCTATGTGCATTACCTGTTGATTCATCAACCGCAACCGTGCTCTCCGGCTGTTAGAGATGAGTTGCGCAAAATAAAAAGTCTTATGTAAAAAACTAGTCGTTTCGAACGGTCGAGGTTCCGAGCAAAATGGCACTTGAATGCGCACGCATTTGCGTTTCTGTGGTAATCATGGTTAGTTTGGCGTTGACTTTTCCAATGTTCTCAATTTTCTTGGTTATGATGAATGTTAGTTTGTCCATGGTGTCCGCTTTTATGCTTGCGATTATGTCGTAGACGCCCCACAAATTGTGTGCCTCTTCAACGCCTTCAACTTTCTTCAACTCTCTAACACACGGGATTCTGACCCTATCTTCCTGTTTATCAGCACGTAAGCCGTAGCCATTCTATCTTTCTCCGGTCATTTTGTGGTGGTTGGACTATGAGGTTCGGGTGCTCTCTCGCTCAAGGGGAACGTAAAAAAGATATGGTGGGTTTCCAAGCCTCTTCGTCCAACCTAGAAAAAACTGTGCATCCACCGACAGAGGGAGTTGTTAACGCAGCCAGCCTCACTGTGGAGCTATCCACTTTGATTTTGAAGCGATCTCTCATTCTCCCACTACTCCAAGACGCACAATCATAGTAGCTCCCTTATGAAATTTAAAAATATGTTGTTGTATTGTAACAGTCACATCTAGCCACAGAAGGTTTATTCGGCAATCATGAGGCGCTCTTGGAGGAAGCCACCCTCGGCAAGGAAAGCCTAAGGCTCTGTTTTCTCATGTAACTGTTTGGTTCCAGAAAAACAACTTGTCGTAGCGGCTTTCCACTGCATTCATGACTTCTGGGTCGCCGTAAACAATATCCAAACAGTCGCCGTAACGGTCTATAAGCGTGTTCGCGTCATTCCAAACCTTTTCCGACAAGCCATCAGCGCTCCACAGCCCCCAAATAGTATCTCCGGGATTTCGAAAACCGAAGCCGTAATCCTGAGGCAGAACATAAGCCGCTTCTCCCTGAATGGCACCGTGCTCTTGCGGGTTGCTGTGGACGTAAGTCCAAAACTCCTTTATCTTGTCAAAATATTGGTCAGTTAAGATTCCATACGGCTTAATCTTCGGGAAATCAAAAACCACAACGTATTTTGCCCCAGTTTTGTACGCCAACATCATGTCTTCGTAAAGTTCCTCCGGCGATTCGATGTATGGCTCCTTGGTGTACTCCCAAGTGACTATGGCACCCCAATCCTTGTTGTAAGCTTCCGCCGCGCCTCTGCAAAGCGCAATATGCAAGGGTCTACTGTGGTTCCAGCCGAACTCAACAAAGACCGCATCGTAGCCCGCTTTATAATCAAACCAGTAAAGTCCATAGTCTGCTGTAAACAGCTCATTGCTTATGTACTTGTAATATTTTATGAGAAGGCTCAAATTATCAACGTAGTGCCAAGAGGCATTGGCGTATGTGCCGTAGGCTTCAGCTTCTGTTTTGTTGAGCAACGATGAGGCACCTTGGTCTAATTGGTTTCCGCCCGGTTCATCATAGCGGTAAACTCCAAGGAACTTATCACCGTATTTCTGTCTTGCTTCATAAATCCAAAAAATCGGCTCATAAATTGTGGAGTTACGCTCGTACATTTCAGTATCCGTGAATAAGACTATAAAATAGAGCCCAGCATCGTAAACGTAATCGATTGACTCGTCCAGAACAGTCTTATTGAAAGTCATTTCAACCGAACCTAAAACGAAAAGGTTCGTGTAATCTTTCACCTTATCCACCAACGCCTTCAAGTCACCTACGTTGCCACTGTAAGCAAACTCCGCACCAACAAAAAAATTCGAAGTTGGGTCCACGTCGCGCAGCCACCAAGCAACCGCTGCAATAATAGATACAAACAGAACCACGATGAGCATGATCGCCAACAAAACTGTTTTTAGACCCAACTTGTTTCAGCTGCCACGAGGTAACCGTTAATAGGCAACATTCCTCTATTAACAATTTCTAGCATTACGTTGCAGTAGCGATGGCAACCCGAGGTTTCTATGCCTTTGGCTCAAGCCACAAGCACGTTGCCGTTTCGTGTCTCAGATTTAAAGCGGGCGTCCGTTTAGGTTCTACGATAAAGACCTAGAAGTTCGCCTTCAGCAAGTATGTGGCCTTGCATCGCTTTTTCCACATCTTCTTTCCGCGAGTTTGGGTTTGAATTCAGTTTGGTGTCTAAGGCGTAGACCTTAAAGAAGTACCTGTGTATTCCTGAGGGAGGACAAGGTCCGCCGTAAGCACGCTTTCCTGCAGTGTTCACTCCTTGGGTTCCTGGAACCGTGTCCTCTTTGATTTTGCGGGTGGTTGGCGGAATGTTCCAGACAAGCCAATGGTTCCACGTGCCTATTGCCGCGTCAGGGTCGTCAATTATGAGGACTAGGCTTTTTGTTTCTTTGGGGACGCCTTCAATTGTTAAAGGCGGGTTTACGTCGTCTCCGTCGCAGGTGTATTTTGCGGGGATGTGCTTGTTGCTTTCAAACGCCGGGCTCTTCACAATTAATGTTTTCAAAAGTCTGACTCTCCAAGAATGATTAAAAGATATTAGTGAGGGGGCACATAAAAAAGTTGCCGACCTCTCAAAAACCCCTTTTAAAGCACTGCGTGAAAGTGAAGGACTGCACTTGATGTAAAATCTATTAATGAGAGGTTGCAGAATAATCTCAAGGAGAGACGCGAAAAACATGTGTGGCATATTTGGCTTTGTACTAAAAAAACCCGTTCAGACTCAGTTAATCTTCAAGATTCTTCAAAAACTTGAGGTCAGCCAGTATCCAGGTGAAACCAAGCCTGTCGGCGGCTACGGTGCAGGCGTCGCCGTCATGCTCCGTGACGGTAATGTCATTTCGGAAAAGGTTGGGAGAGTGGCTGGTTCTCCAGTGGCTCAATTAGCAAAGATTGTGAAGCCACAATTTTCCGAAGTCTCAGTTTTAATTGGTCACGTGCGGTATCCAAGCCCGGAATTCATGGAAGCTGCTCGGTTCAAAGAGACAGCGCAGCCTTACGTTGGGCAGTTCGAGCCTGAGTTGACCATTGTTTCAGCGCATAACGGCAAAGTGGAAAATTATGAGGCGCTCAGGGCGAGAATGAAAGAGCACGTTTTTGAAAGCGATAAAGCGGGGTTTGTTGACTCGGAAATTATTCCACACTACTTTTCAGAATTGATCAACGAGACTGGGAGTGTGGACGAAGCGCTTTACAGGCTTTTGTGCACTTTGAAGGGTTCAAACGCCGTTAGCATGTTCCATCTTGACGCGGAAAACGCGTTTTTGCACTTGATTCACAGGGGAAAAACCAGAGGCTTAACAGTGTGGACTAACGAGAAAAACGAAGTGATTTTTTGCTCTCGCCCCGAACCCGTAATAGAGGAGCTTGAAAGTGTGCTAAAGCAAGACAAGTTCAAGGAGAAAATTTCAATCAAGTGGCACGAAGACGCCGGGGTCAAACTCTCTTTTCCAATAACTTTCGAATGAAAAGACAAATCAAGCTTTCCAGTTTCTTTTCTGCTTGACGCACCGTGTACCGTCACGGCGTTAGCCTGTAACCCCCAAAAAGGGATTTGCCTTAAAGCATATTAGGCACATTTGTGAACAACATAGGGGGGAGCTTAAGTGAAGGCCTTTCCGCTCGCGCTAATCGTTATTTCAATGTGCATCATTTGTGTTCTGAGCATTAATCTTGTGTCTGCCCTTGAACCAAATGAAGCTTCCGTTTCACTGTTTTGGTCGAGTCAGGCAGTTTACAGTGGCGATTTTGTTACGGTCAGAATTACTTTTACGAGCAGTTTAGCTGACCAGCTAAAAATCTATCGGATAGGTTTTCATTTTGGCTGGATGGAAGAGAATCAGTTTTACACTAGTGATTTGACCGGAAGTCCTGTGACCATTCCGGGATACGGCACTCACGTTTTTGATCCAATTTCCATTCAAATTCCAATAAATGTAAGTGCTGGAACTTACGATTATTTTGTTGGTGTTGACGGAACGCAGGGAGCGTCGCTTACCACTTTCTCTTGGGACTCCTCTCCTTTCACGTTACAAATTCATTCAACCACAGAAAAATTCTACAACGAGTTAAAGTCTCAGGTTGAGAGCAACCTAACCAAGGCTATTAGCGCTAACTATCAAGGCTCTGAAGCGCAATCACTTCTGGAGCAAGCACAAACCGCATACAACAATGCCTTGTCTTCCGTGGGAGAAGAGCAATGGACAGCCGCCATTTCAAGTTTAGAGAATGCGTCTAACTACTTGGATGAGGCAAGTGAGGCAGAGCAGAAAAGTGAAGAGCAGAGCGCACAGCTGCAAAGTTTGTTGTTCTACTTGGCAATTGTAGCGGTCGTGGTCATCGTTGTTGTGTCTGTAGTGATTGTGTTGGTGCGGAGAAGGCGAAGGCGGACTGATTCCGTGGCTGAGCAACCGATGGAAACTTACGAAGAAGAACAGGGTTGAAAATACTGAGATTCGTTTCAACCCGCACTATCTTTCTTTAGCAACGTGCTTTGTTCCTTTCCAGTAGTAAAAAAGCCGATTAAAGTCTCTTTTGCAAAAACTGGTGGACTAGGTGGGATTTGAACCCGCGGTCTCCACGATGCCAACGCGGCTCCAATTGGACTCTAATTGCTTGGAAAAGTTTGCAGATTTCCTTTTAGTAAATATGAGGCTTGAAAAGAAGACTGTTCAACAAAACATTCAGGATGCAAGGCTTTTTCTTGAAATGTCTAACTACATAGTCAACTATGAAAATGTAAGACGTTATCTTGAGAATTATATTCCTTCCTAAAGCGGCTAAAACCTATAACACTCAAATTACAAGTTTAAGGCGTTTTATTCGGGACTTTCTACAGATTCCATGGCTTATTATGAGTTTTAAAATATCCCCTGTTGACGAATGGGCTTTTGCCAAGGAATTGCCTTCTAGACGACACATTCGCCTTGGCTTTGAAGGGTTGGAGGAAACTAAAGCGAAAGCAGTCTATTTGTTTACTGCAACAACAGCGTAAAGGAGAAATCCTTGCTTTACAGAAGAGCCAAGTTAACTTTGAAACACGCTCAGTAATCCCGAAACATTTCACAAGGAAAAAGCGTAGCGGAATTACTTTCTTTAACGCCGAAACGGCTTTTTGGCTTCAAACGCGCGCGCTATCTCAAGAAAAGAAAGGACGATTCTCCGAAATTGTTTGTTGTTAGTGATAGACAGTGGAAGAAAATCTGGAAAATGGCCTCAAAGAAAGCTGGAGTTTCAATCACTTCTAAGGTGTTAAGGGCTTGGTTTAGTACTGAAATAGGTGAGTTCGGTGTTGCTGATAGATTTGTTGATATTTTTCAAGGTAGAGCTCCAAGAAGCGTATTGGCTAAGCATTATACCGGAAAGGGGCTGCAACGGTTAAAACGGATTTATGGAAAGGCTAATTTGAAAGTTTTGAATTAGTGTGTATTCTCCTGGCGGAATTGCAATGAAGAGAATACTGGCAATAACATTTCTAAATTTCTTCATATCGGGAGGACTTACACTTGCGATTCCGTTACTGTTATTGGATAGAAACGTCGATTTGGTTGAGATTGGTGTGGTAATATCCGTTTTGCCTATTGTTTTCATGGTTGTTCGTCTTTTGATGGCTGTTATTGCGGATTCGAAAGGATGGAATCGGTTCTATATTCTAATGAACTGGCCTTGGAGTGTATTATCCACTTTCGTATACTTGATTGCTAGCTCCACTCCAATGTTTCTTCTGGGAAAGTTTCTCGAAGCTTTGAAAGAATCTTCATATTGGGCAGTTAGTCGAACGGCTATTTTTTCATTATCCCCTAAGCGAGAGGAAAAGGCAGCTACCAGAAATATTGCTGTTTTATTGCTTTCAACTGCGGTGGGTAGCGCTGTAGCAGGATTTGGAATTGCTAATTTTGGATTCTCTTTCACCTTTAGCATTTTAATTGTGGCCGCAGGTTTTATCGCAATTCCGGCCGCATTGCTTTGGAAAATTCCAAAACAGAATTTTAAGTCAAACAATTCCCGATTCGGAGAAATTATCAATCCAAGAAGAAAAGGTAAAATGTTTTGGCTTGTCTCAATAACATCGGTGTTTTTCAGTCTAGCATTCTTTCCGCTATCAAATTTGCTTCTTCCTGTTTTTATGGTTCAACAGATCGGCTATGATTACCTAACCGTAGGGATAGCGTATATGCTGTATAATTTTGTAGCCGCAATTGTTATTTTTGGCACTTTGAGGTTTTCACTCGGGATTAGGCGTGTCATTTTGCAGAGTTCTATCGCTTTGTTCGCAACTTTTCTTCTGGCATCATCAAATTACTATTTTTTTGCGCCATTCTTGGCTCTAGCTGTGGCAGAGGGACTTGGATGGGCTTTTTATGAGTCAATCATAGCTAAGGCTACAAAGGATAAGCCGAATGTGTCTGTCGACATAGGATTGTTGATTGTTCCGTTGAGATTTGCAGAATTTGGTTCCGTATTATATGCAGGACTTATTGCTCAAAACCTCGGATATGCCCCAGTATTTGCTTCTTCTGGAATTTTCTTTTTGATTTTTTCTCTTCTCGCCTTTTATTTGCTTAGAAAATAGTAGCAAAAACTCTTAGTTGAGGATTAAACTTGAAAGCGACGAATAACAAAGCAAATTTGGAGTTGTTATCTCACCTTATTTGACTAAACAAACCATACTCCTCAAGAAATAAGACTGCTGAAGGAAACCTATGATAAGGCGGATTTGAAGATTTTTACACTAGGAAGTTGAGAAAGACATAAAGGAAAAAAATGACTATCACCATTATAGCTGGAGACGTCTTTTAATGAAGCCGAAAACAACCACGATAAAGCAACAAGTAATCCTTCAGGCCTTACCTGAAGAAGTCTACGATGCGCTTTTGGATCCAAGGAAAAACTCTGAGTTTACGGGAAGTAAAGCCACTGGTAAAGCTGAGGTTGGCGCAGAATTTACTGCGTGGGACGGGTATATTTCAGGTAAGATCCTTGAGCTTGAAAGATGTAAACGGATTGTGCAAGAATGGGCTACTACAGAATGGCCCGAAGGTTATCCGCCATCAAAGCTAGAATTTACCCTCAATCAAGTTGACGGGAAGACAGAGTTGACACTGGTTCACTCTAATATTCCAACAGATCAGGAGGAAGAACTGAAGCAAGGCTGGACTGACTATTACTGGGAACCACTGAAGAATTATTTGAAAAACGAAGAAAAGGCGTGATAAGCAATAGGCAAAACACGGCCTCTTCCCACGATTGCAGGTAGATGCATAGGAGTCGTAATCCTTGTTTCTGTGCAATCCCTTATTGGAGCCATCCACGTTTTCTTTGGGCTGTGGCTTCTCTCGATTTCCATGATGGATTACATATACAGCATATACACTGTCTTTTTTGGGTTGGCGGCTCTCTTTTTCGCATTCGGGCTTTGGATTAGAAAAGGCTGGGGATGGTTTGGCACAGTTTCAACCTTGCTGTTTGTTACAATAGCAGACGCGCTGACGCTTCTCAACCTTCCAAGTATTCCAAAATTCGCAGCTGCGGCTGAAATAGTCTACAGTGTGATCCTTCTACTCTACCTTAGCATACTATATAATAAGCAACGAGCAGAATCCCAATAAAACATAGGATTTAAATGCCAGCAAACAAGATTTTGTGGACATAAACGTGACATTTTTTTGCGTTCTAACAAACTGTGTTTCGATGAAGTTTGCGAACAAGTTTATTTTAGGAATTATGCGTAATCTGTATGGAGGATTCGGCAACGAAAAAATCACGTGTAGTTAGGGAACGATCCTCAAATGGTGAGATTCATTTAATTTTTCAAGAGTCAAGGTTTGATAAAAATAGGGAAAACGCAGAAGATCTCGATGAGGCTAAAATAAGGATGATTATGAAGAAGGAAGCTTCCAAACCGCTTCTAATCTTACGCGAAGAATGAATAAATCTCCCCTCAAAGTATCTAACCGATTGCTTAGATGAAGGGCTTTTTCATGAAAAAAATCTATATGTTGCAGGAAAAGCTGTTCAGAAAACCAAAATAAGCCGAACACACCCCTTTTTTTCAAAATGTTTTTTTGTAGGATGTTCGCTATCTTCTTCTTTGGTTGTGGTGTTTTTGTCCGATTGTGTGTTTCCACAATACAAAATTGTTTATTAGTGAAATCGAAGAGAAGGTATCGCGAGGGAAGACTAAAAATGAGTAAGGGAAAACTTGAAAAAACTATAGTTGAACCATATTTACCCAACAAAATTGTGCCACCCGAATACATCAAAGACGTGTTGGACGAAGCAAACAGAGATTTTCCGTTAGTAGAGTTCGAATATAAAGTTCCCCATAATTTTCCGCTAGAAGAATACAAGAATAAATACGAAGAATTAGAGCATCAGATGCTCGAGATTCTCAATTGGCGTTTCCGATGGTTCGGCAAGCTTGAACCAGCAGAAATGAAATAGCTTTCTTTTTTGTTATGAGATAACTACTGCTCATTTTTCACAATCTCCATTTTCTTGTGAAGTTGCTCCATGAATTCTTTATGTTCGTCTGGATGAGCTTTCCAGTATTCCCGTATGGCTTCTGACTCTTTTTCGTCAAAAAAGTCTCTTACTTCTCATAGCTTTCCTTAGTGATTACACCGTCAGGGTAATAACTGCGGATTTTCGCTTCTAAATCGTCCCACCATTTAAAATCGTCAAAGTCGGGCGCGTCCTCATTGCGGTTAAAATTCCACTCGCTATCTTCTATAGCTTTAGCCACTTTCCAGTTGTCTACTTGCTCAAAAAACCAAACTATACGCTCCCATAATTCACGGTTATTCGCTTGCGGAGTTTGATCTACGAAATACTGATAGACTAATCGCATGAGACGGTAACGCACAAACTTGTCACTTTCATTTATAATATGCAATTCATCTTCAGGTATTTTTTTAAGCATTTTTTGACTGGTAGCTTCTATCTGCTCAAACGTCAAGTTAGGGTTAAACAGAAACTCTTTAACTTCGTCTCTGTAGAGGCTTTTAATTTTATGCGCTCTTTCATGCAGCGTCATTTCCACAGAATCGTCAATGAATAGGCGTATTTTCTTGTCCTCAGGTAGCTTCACCACGTTATTTTCCAAGTCGAAAAGTTTCTTGCGTATGTTGTTCATCTCTTATTTTTCTCCTCAGGTTTAGGAATTAAAATTCCGTTCTTGAGCTTCTCCTCAAACTCCATAACTCTAATCTCCAGCTCTTCATCCTTCAAGCCAGAAAGCACAACCGAATAACCGTAAATCGTAGCTCTCAAAAGCTTGACACGGATAGGTAAGACAGGCTTGCTCGACTTAGCGCGCGCAGAATCAAAGCGAAAGCTCAGTTTTTCTCGGTAAAGCCTCTTTTCCGAAAGAGGGTTTGGTGGACGGGGCGGGATTTGAACCCGCGGCCTCCACGATGCCAACGTGGCGATCATACCAGGCTGATCTACCCGCCCAAACACCGAAGCTTCTGAAACTCTAACCCGCAACATTAGCCTATAAGCGTTTTCTTTGCGCCTCCATCGAAATGCCAAGTAATTTCATTTTTCTTTATGTAGTTTCTGTATCTAGGGCTATGGTCTTTTCCTAGTATAAACGAGGATGTCAGCATATTTGCCGCCTAATAGTGTGCGCGCGCGTTCATTGCAGAAAACTATAGGAGGTAGAGAAAACCGCAGACCTCCAGATCCTCGGTTTGTGTTATTCGTGTGAATGCGTATTTGTGTTGTACCTGTCTACAAAAGTGTTTTGGGATACAGAACGCTTATCTTTTTTGTTTCGTCCTCAATATCGAAGAGTGAAAAGTTGTTGGCAAAGAAAACAAACCACACCTTCAAGAATTTGCTGCTCACGCTTGGGTATTCAGGGAAGATTGCGGACAGCGCGCGCTAGCTTTGGAAATGGTGCGATTTTTCAGAAAAGAAGGGAGTTGCCAGCTTCTAACAGCCTCATGCCAGTTGCCAACCAGCATTCTGGACTAAAGTTATATACCTCAATATTGAGTAAACATAATGAAAGGAAGGCTTATGCGCTCTCGATCAGCACTTACAAAGCTAAAAGCGGTTCTGGTAATTGACGTTTTAATAGTAGCTGCAGCGGCTGGAGTTTACTTTTACCTCCAAGCCGAAGGCTTAATTGTCGGTGCACCTAAACAAGCAGAGTTTACCGTAACAGACCTCACGATAAACCCATCTGAAGCCGAGGTGTTTGAACCCATTCAAATCTCAGTTAACGTAACCAACATAGGGGATGAACAAGGAGAGTACGTTGCAAACCTCACAATCAACGGTTTATTAGAGCAAAACCAAACAGTTCTGGTTCCAGCTAGAAATTCTACCCTAGCCGAGTTCACGGTACTCAAAGAAACTGAGGGAACTTACAACGTTGAAATAGGTGATTTGTCCAGGTCATTGACCGTTAAGGCTCCATCGCCGACATCCAGCAAGATAGGCTTATCCAAGCTGAATGTCAACCCGTACGAATCTTGGCCTAACGAAACAATAACGGTTACAGTTTCTGCTACCAACCAAGGGTCAGAACCAGACAGCCTTTCAGTTAGGTTCATGGTGGATGGTTCACTTGTTGAATTTAAAAGAATCGAGTTAGATGCAAAAGAAACCACGACGGCAAAATTCACGTTTAACGCAACAACCGAAGGAAAACACACCGTCATGGTGAACTCCCTATCTGGAACCTTCGTAGTCGTTCCCGAAGGTTACCACACACTCACCATCAGCAGGTCTGGCGGCGGCTCCATACCCTTAACTTTCACCCTCAACGGAGTAAGCCACGACACAACCTACATCGCAGTCTTACCAGTTGGACAGTACACCCTTACTGTACCAAACCCCGTCGATGTTGGAACTGGTATTCTCGAATTTTCATACTGGAGCGATGGGGTAAAAAGCACATCGAGAACTTTCACGTTGGATAAGCGTATGATACTGGTTGCAACTTACACCGTAATTAGCGGATACGCATCCTGTCCATCGCTGTATTATTGGAACGGAACAAACTACGTTTACGTTACTGAGGTCTCAAACGCAGGCTGGTTAGGCTACATGGACTACATGGATGAAAACGGCAACATCGTATTCGGTGGAGGTAACCCATGGGACACTATCAAACTGGATGCAAGTCAATTGGCGCCAAGAGACGACTATTATGACGTGATACTTCAGCAAAGATGGGATGAAATCTTCTACCTAGACTCAGCTTTCATGATGGTCGTTGATCACCCATCAGGTGTTGACGTTTACTCAACCATGGTAAACTACGTCAATCAAGCTTTTCCAAGTGAGATTTATACCGTAAGCAAAACCAACCTGCAAACGCCTGTTTCCGCCGCAAACGAGAAAGGCGAAGACGTCTTGCCCCAAATCTCAAAGCTTGATGGAATCTTTACATCCGGCATCAACGGGCTGGTCAGCCCATCCTGGGACGACATCCAATTAAACCAGTTAACCCTAAACTTGGGCGATCTATCTGACGCACAACAAATCAAGCTCGTAATCAACGGGATGGTTGATTGGGGTCCAGCGGGACCCTATTACGATTGGATAGACGGCTTCAAAACCGCGTATGCCGAAGGTCTAGTGCCAAACGGCACGCAGATTTATCCCGCGCCCTACATGGAGGTTATGGATGGAAACGGGAATTGGGTGCGCGTGCCAGCGGACAGGCAGATGCCTACGCCCTCAGACTACACCGCCAGAAGCTTCGCCGTTGATCTGACAGGGCTTTTCCCCAAAGACGTAAGCGACTACCAGATCAGAATCACCAATTTCTGGAACGTAACGTTCGATTACATCGGAATAGACACAAGCCTGCAAGAAAACATCACGGTTCAGCGAATCAACCCCACCGCCGCTCTCGAACAAATAGTTACCAGCCCTTCACCCGTTACCGGAAACTTCACAAGGTACGGCGACGTAACACAACTACTTTCGGTTGCAGATGACATGTTTGTGATCGGAATGCAAGGCGACCAAGTCTCCCTCCAGTTCCCCACAGCCAATCTTGCGCCTCTTGAAGACGGGATGGAAAGAGACTACTTCTTATTCGTAGCTTGCTGGTTCAAAGACCCGCCTGGGAACTGGGGCTACGGCTTTGATTTCACAGTGGATCCGTTGCCTTTCCAAAATATGAGCGGCTTCCCCTATCCCGCTACGGAAAGCTATCCGTACGACAGCGCGCACCTGCAATACCTCCACGAATATAACACTAGGGTAAGAACGACTCCAAATCCACCCCTGTCTTCCCTGACAATATGGGCAACCATCGTCATAATACTGATAGCGGTTGTTGACTTAGGCGTTCTGGTTTACTTCAAAAAACGCAGACGCTAACGCTTGCTTTCCCCTTTTCTGGTAAGAAGCGCCTGCTTGCTCAGCTTTGAAACTTTTATTCAGGTCGCCATTGTATTTTGTGCAAACTTTAAATGCTACAGCCTATATTTTCATCATCCAAAAAACTTGAGATTCCAAACATGTCGTTGGTGCTTGAGATAACAGGGCGGTATCTTGGCGCGTCCGCCGGCCGCCTCTTACACGGTTCAGTATTCCGCGCTTCAGCATGTTTTCCACACTTGGCTAGGGCGAAGCAAACATGATTATGCAGCTGTTAGGTGAAGTGCTCAAGTTAACGGTTCTCGCGGGCCTATCTTTAGCGGGAATTCTCGTTATCCTCATATGGAAAAAAGGTTTGGCAACCAAAGTAACCTACCTCAGGTTCGTTATCCAAGCCTTGGCGATGGTTGCGGTTTTCTACATGTTCACCTACCCCGTGTGGCAGCTCATCGTGCTGATCGTTATCTTGGTCATGCCTCTTGTTCTGGGCAGGTTCTTCTGCGGATGGCTTTGCCCGTTCGGCTTCTACATGGACGCGATTACTCTACTGCGGAAGGTTCTCAAAGTGCGCCACCGAAACCTTCCCGATAGGCTCAACAGGTTCCTGCATAACTTCAGATACGTGTTGCTGCTCATCTTTTTAGGCGCGCCTTTCATCCTATCTCTGATAGATCCTCCTCCGTCGTTGAACTTTGCCACTCTCATGGCGCTTGTTTTCGCGGGTCCTTTCGAGCCCTTCAGAGTGCTGCTTGGTCCCGTAATCCCTTTGATCGTTCCGTGGGTGGGACCATTAGAAATTGGCGGATTGTACTTCAGCTATCCCTACGTCCAAGAAGTAATACTATACTCTAACATGGCTTTTAGCGAGATTTTTGTTACAGTTACAGCATTAATTTTTGTGGCGTTAACGGTTGTAGGTTCATTTTTCGTGAGGCGCGTTTGGTGCCGGTTCTGTCCGACAGGGGCGTCGCTTGCCGTCGTGAACAGGTTTAGGGGTTTCAAGTGGGCTCCTGCGCTTCACATCGACAAGGACGAAGAAAAATGCACTAAATGTGGGATTTGCAAGAGAGTCTGTCCAGTGCAGGTCACCGAGGTGTACGAGCAGAAGGGCGGCAAAATCGACACCTCCATGTGCATGCTATGCATGCGATGCGTTGAAATGTGTCCTTACGAAGGATGCTTGAAAGTAAACATAGGTGGAAAAACCGTTTTCAAATCTCGAAACTGGCTGGAGCCATCAACAGTTGAGTGAGGAAATAATGAATAGCCAAAGTGTAGAAAAAAAGTACATGCCTGAAATCTCTCAAAAGGAAATTGAAGAGCTGAGAAACACTATCCAAGCCACTTCCCAGAAAATAATTGCTGAAAACATTGAGAAAATGAAGAAGACAGACCCAGACCGACCCAAGGCGATGCAGTACTTTGACGAGATGGCAAACTTTGTTACCCGGGAAAAAGAGATTCGCGCGGCAAAAGAAAAAGGCAAAAAAGTCATTGGTTACACGTGTCTGTTCGCGCCTTTGGAGCTCGTGTTGGCTTCAGGTGCTATTCCTGTGCGGGTTAGCTCCGGTTGGTACGATGCTGCGAAGCTTGGCGACAGGGTTGTTCCCGTTGAGGTGTGCCCTGTAGTGCGGTCAACTATAGGCGCGAAAATGATTGGCTTATCTCCATATCTTGAAGTGAGTGACGCCCTGATAAGCGTGCTAACATGCGATGGAATGACAAAGCTCGGCGAAATCTTGAGCGATTACAAGCCGGTTTGGCCGATGACGCTGCCGAGAGTTAAGGATTCTGAGCAGTCAACGCGTTTGTGGAGAGAGGAAATTAAGGCTGTGAAAGGGCAGATTGAAGCGTTGACTGGTAATAAGGTTGGGCGGAAGCAGTTGAAATCCGCTATAGAGCTCACTCAGAAGGCGACGAAAGCTTTCCGCAGGTTGCAGGAGCTAAGGAAGGGTTCTCCAGTTATCATGGGTAGGGATGCCATGTTGGTTAATCAAACGTACATGTGGGATAACATCGAGCGGTGGACGGAGAAGACCGCGGCTTTGTGTGATGAGCTCGAAGAGAGAGCGCGGCAGAAGAATTGGGCTTGTCCTCCTGACACTCCGCGGGTTATGGTTACGGGTACGCCGATGATTTGGCCTGACAACTGGAAGCTTCCCACGCTGGTTGAGGAGGGTGTGCCTGAAGGCGTTCTGGTGGCTGATGAGTTGTGTTCAAGTGAGCGGTTGCTGTATGACCCTGTGGGCGTAGATGAGTGGTCGATGAATGACATGCTTAACGCTATAAGCGAAAGGTACTTGATGGCTTCTACGTGTCCCTGCTTAACTTCTAAGGACGGCAACGAGGACCGAATCAACTGGCTGCTGAACAAGATTAAAGAGTGGAACGTTCAAGGCGTGATCTACTATGTGGTTCGTGGTTGCATGCTCTACGCCATGGAGTACACGCGGGTCAAAAAAGTTTTAGACCGCCTCGGCATTCCTATATACTACTTGGATACTGAGTACACGCGGGAGGATGTGGGGCAAATGAAAACGAGAGTGGAAGCGTTCTTGGAGATGCTTACAGCGAGGATTGACCTTTAGAAGGCAAGGTTGATGATAACGGCTGGATTAGACTTGGGCACTCAAAGCGTGAAAGCAGTGATCTTGAAAGACCGCGAGGTTCTATCTCGGGGTAAAGCTTTTTCCGGGTTTGACCCGGCGAAAACTGCTGAGCAGGCTTTGGGTGAAGCGTTAAAAGCTGCTAGGTTGTCTTTGTCTGATGTAAATCATGTTACCGCTACCGGTTCAGGTATGGATTTGGCGCCTAACTCCAACAGCACCATAAGCATGATGGGTGCTGACGCGCAGGCGGGAGTCTACCTGTTTCCCAATGCCAGAACAATAATTGATGTTGGCGCGGAAGAAGCGAGAGCCGTGAAGTGCGACGAGAAGGGGATCATGATGGACTTCGTGGTTAATGAGCGGTGTGCGGCTGGCGCCGGTGCGTTCATTGAAGCAATGGCAAGAGCCTTGGAGATGAAGCTGGAGGATATGGGTCCGCTCTCGCTTAAGGCGGAGCGTGCGAGCTCTATAAACGCCAGCTGCGTGATATTCGGCGAGTCAGATGTGGTGACTTTGATTCACCGTCAGGAATCGAAGCCTGAGATTGCACGTGCGATATTTGACGCCATGGCTGACCGTGTCTCGTCGATGGTGCATAGGCTGGGAGTTAACCCTGATGTCGTGTTATTGGGCGGCGTTGCAAGAGATGTTGGTTTTGTGGCATCCTTAAAAAGGAAGCTTGGTGTTGATGTTTTAATACCTGAGTATCCAGAATATGCTGGCGCTTTGGGCGCGGCTCTCGTCGCCGCCAAACGCGTTAAAAAGGTGTAAGAAATGAAGGAAACCCCGAATAAAGAAGATGTGGAATACTGGCGATGGCAAGAGTACCACCGGGTCTTTTCGGAAAAGAAGTGGAAAAACAAAGACATAATCACCGCGGGCGTTGATGTAGGTTCGGTTGGCTCTAAAGCAGCCGTGATGATTGACGGTGAGGTTTATTCTTGGGGTGTGATGCGGACGGGGTCTAACAGCCCTGAAAGCGCTAAGAAAGCTTTGGATTGGGCTATGGAGGGCACTGGGCTCAGGGTTGACGACCTTAAGTACATTGTTGGAACAGGCTACGGACGGGTAAACGTGCCCATGGCTAATAAGGCTATCACGGAAATCGCATGTCACGCAAAAGGCGCGAACTACATTTGGGGACCCAGCGTAAGAACAGTACTGGACGTTGGCGGCCAAGACATAAAAGCGATTCACTGCGACGAAACCGGCAGAGTAACCTCTTTTCTGATGAACGACAAGTGCGCCGCGGGCACGGGCAGAGGCATGGAAGTTTTCGCTGACCTACTGAAAATCCCGATTGAGAAAATCGGTGAAGTTTCGCTTCAAGTTGAGGAGGAGCCGCCGCCTGTTAGCTGCACTTGCGTGGCTTTTGCGAAAACTGAGGCTATGGGGCTGCTGCGGAAGGGGTGGTCTAAAGAGAAGGTATTGGCTGCTTACACACACGCTATGGCGATCAGAATGGGCAACCTTATCAAGAGGGTAGGTCTCAAAAAAGAACTCGTCATCACCGGTGGTCAATCGAAAAACATCGGCATAGTCACGAGGATAGAAAACGAGCTTGGCGTTAAATGCCTTCCAATGCCGAATTGGCGGGAAAACGGGTTAGACCCCATGATAGCTGGAGCCATAGGCGCCGCATTGTTCGGCAAAGCGTTGTATGAGAAAGCGCAGAAAAGCTGAGAGGGTGATTGATTATTATCACGCATTACGGCTACACTGACGGGTCAGGGGAGTACTACATTGTCATTGACGCTGAAAAATGCATTGGTTGCGCCAAATGCATAGTACAGTGTCCTAAGTCAGCCCTTGAATTGGTGGATATGCTGATTGACTTGGAAGACAAGACGGTGGCGGCGGTGACAGAGCAGCAACGCAAAAACATCAAATACGCATGTTCGCCATGCAAGCCTGAAAGCGGGAAAGCACCCTGCGTGTTGGCTTGCACTGAAAAAGCCATTTGGTGTGTTTGGAACCCACGCTGAAACCTGCTTTGTTTCAGTTGTTCAACTTCGCCCAAGTCAAGCTACAAATTTGCATTATAGCCCTTTATAAACAGACTCAAGCCTCAAAATCATGGTAAATAATACCTTTTTCTACTTATGCGTAAAAAGCGTCGGTTCTAAACGTTTTATCTCTAAGGGTTTTAGGGTTTTGTACAGCCTTAACAACTTTTCATAGCCCGCGCGCTATGCCAATTTTTTAGTGTAATTACATAGGGTACATCTAAGTATCTAAGGATTACAAAAACCCGAGTGGCATTGCAAGATTTTATATATACCAACCATGCAAATATGCCAACCGCGCAGTTATGCGCAATTAAATGAAAGGAGAAGAAAAATACATGCAAATTTCAAGAAATAAGACTACTGCTACTGCTGTTTCTTTGTTTCTGTTGATTGCTATGGCTGTTTCGCTTGTTGCTTTACCGAATGCCAACGCGCAGGGAACGATGAAGACTTATCCCGTTATTGGCGCTACGCCTAACCCTGTAGGTGTGGGCCAAGAAACGCTGATTCTCCTCGGGATAACGCAGCAGCTCACGAGTGATTTGTACCATTGGGAGGGCTTGACTGTGACGGTTGAGCGGCCTGATGGCCACACTGAGACGCTGGGTCCGCTTGAAACCGATTCGACGGGACTGACAGGCACTATTTACGTGCCAACCATGGCTGGCAATTACACTCTGCAGGTGCACTTTCCTCAACAGGTGTGTGAGGAAGGCGTCACAAGCTTCTTCGGTGGCAGCATCGCTCCTGGTACAGTGATGCTGGCAAGTGACAGCATTAAAATTACTCTTGTAGCGCAGGAGGAGCCTCTAACGTACTATCCAGTGCATGCGCTGCCAACCGAATACTGGACCCGCCCGATAGATTCGCAGTTGAGAGAATGGGCGCCGATTGCAGGAAATTGGCTGACGACTCCGCGTAATTTCTACCTTACTGGCAATGACGATGCACCAGACACTGCACACATATTGTGGACTACTCCGTTGACGTCAGGAGGCCTAGTCGGAGGAACATTGACAGCGGATCAGGATACCGCCGAGGACACCGTTACTAACATCGGGTATGAGACTGGCGATGCGTATGAAGGCAAATGGTCGGGCAGCATTACCATGGGCGGAAAACTCTACTACCAGAAATACGCGGCTAACGACCGGTTCAAGGAAACCATTTGCGTAGATTTGCATACTGGTGAACAACTTTGGTCAAGAGTTCTGCTAAACAACCTAACGATAAACCGCGGTCAACTACACTTTTGGCAAACATACGACAATCAAGGCGTTTACGACTACCTGTGGGCAAGTACTGGTGGCGGTTTCTTCGCTCCTAGTCCTGCTGTTTGGTATGCGTTTGACCCCTTCACTGGAGACTACGTTTATACCATGCGTAATGTACCTTCGGGCACCACTACCTACGGTCCAAGAGGAGAGATACTGATATACTCTATCAGCACATCGGGCGGCTACATGACTCTGTGGAACTCAACTAACATACCTCAACTGTATGCAGGCACAAATTACGCTTCTATGGCATGGGGTCAGTGGCAACCTATGGGAAAGGATGTCGATGCGACAGGTCCAGCCGGTGTAACTATTGGCGGTGGGGCCTTTGGCTTTCCGCCACCAGATCCCTACATAGCAGATACAACGCCTTTGGATTTAGCTGGATACAATTGGAACGTGTCTATACCAACGGGCTTGCCGGGAAGCGTTTCAGCGGTTTTTGCGTTAGATAAAGCGGTCGGTACAAGCGTAACTAGAACAGAAGTCACTGCATGGGCAATAAACTTGAAGCCAGGGCAAGAAGGACAGCTGCTTTATAAAAAAACTTGGAATGCACCCACTGAATGGAGCGCAAACAACCTTACAATAGGCTTTGGAGCCATAAGTAATATAGACGGCGTTTTCACCGTGAATGCAAAAGAGAGCCGAATGCGCTATGGCTTCAGCACCGAAACAGGAGACTACCTATGGACAATCTCTGAGCCGATAGCAATGCTGGGTCATCTCACAGGTGGACCGCCTGGCGAGAACGGCTACATCGTTTACGGCAAACTGATTTGCGGAACCATGAGCGGAGTGATTCAGGCTTACGACGTTACGAACGGCGAGCTCGTGTGGACTTACAACGCTGTGGATCCGTACATGCAAGTCTTGTGGAGCAACAATTTCCCTGTGGGCCATCTGATCGCTACCGACGGAAAAATCTACATCGCCAATCTGGAGCACTCTGTGAATCAGCCTATTCCGCGTGGTGGACCGTTCATCTGCCTTAACGCCACAACAGGCGAGGAAATCTGGCGAGCGGATGGTTTGTTCCGTCAAACTGTTTGGGGTGGGCGCGCGGTTATCGGTGACAGCATAATCGCAACAATGGATACGTACGACCAGCGCGTATACGGCATAGGCAAAGGACCTAGCGCAACCACTGTTTCTGCACCGGACGTAGGTGTGCCATATGGCAAATCTGTTCTGGTACAGGGCATGGTGACTGATACATCTCCGGGCACAGAAAAATACGGCTTGACAGCAAGGTTCCCGAATGGTGTTCCAGCTGTTTCTGACGCGAACATGAGTGACTGGATGCTGTACGTTTACAAGCAGTTTGAGCGTCCAGCAGACATTGTCGGTGTTAACGTAGTTGTAAGCGTGATCGACCCGAACAACAACGTCTACGAGGTCGGCAGAACAACAAGCGACTCAAGCGGCTTCTTCAAGCTCGCGTTCATTCCAGAGGTTCCAGGCGAATACACTGTCATCGCCAGTTTCGATGGTTCCGGTGCTTACTATGGTTCCTTCGATGAAGCCGCCATAAACGTGGAAGAAGCTCCCAGTGCTACGCCAGAGCCAACACCGACACCAGCACCAATGACAGACACGTACGTGTTAGGCATAGGCGCAGGCGCTATAATCGCAATCATAGCAATCGGGATGGTAATCATCCTGATGCTACGAAAACGATAAGCATCAAAACGAAAACCGCAAGCACAAACTCAATTTCCCTTTTTTTAGTTTATGCGTAGGCAATATTGAATTAAGTAAGGGCGCGCGTGCGTTCAACACGCCAAATCCCCACAAAAAAATAAAACGTTCAAAAAGCCTTCCTTTTTTATTACAGCTACTATCGAAATCAAGAAACTTTACAGCGATAATCTTACCGAGCAGATAGTTCGCGAACCCGCCAGCGCAACCCTAAACAATGCGCATCCGTGGGCTTTCTGCGTCTTTTCAGGACTTTCTGGGACATAAAAAGACGCGTGAAAAACCCGTTTCACATCCTGAACAGTGAACAGGTTTCAAAACACAACCGGCCCGCATTATAGAGGGGGTATAGACAAAAATCACACAATAGTTCAGTCCCTTGCGAAAGAACATTTTGTAACTTGCGATAATTTCCCGTGATTTATGGTTATCAATTTTGTTTCTGGCAAACTCGTAATTTTTGGGGGTTTATAGTATTGGTACTTCCCAGTAGCTGATGATGTCGCCTTTCACCCATCTGCCACCTAAACTCTTCACGACATCGTTAATCTCGTTCCATTCAGCCTTCAAGTACTCAAGAGGCTTCACCACAACGAAATCCCCGTCCACCGTGAAACTCAACAACTCACGCTGCTCAGGACTGAACTCCTCCTCCACCGCACTCACATCCTGGCTTGCTTGAACACGCGGTTTTTCAACAGGCTTAGCAACTGTTGCAGGCTTGGCTTCCAACCTAACGCTTTTCAAAGGTTGAGGTTCCACCTTAACATTTTTCGCGCTTTTCGCGTAAACCACCTTGAACTCTGGAATCGGATAAGCGGCTGCAACGTCCTCGAAACTGTCACTTCTCACGACAGCAAACACTTGCCCAGAAAACAGGTCGTATTTTATGTCCAGAAGTTCTATGTCGCTTGGCAGATTAGACGCGAAAGTTTCCGTTTTTCCCCGCAGCGCTTGCGTAAGGAATTCAGGGCTTAATTTTATCATTCTCATCTTCATGGATCCACGCTCAGAATTGCTTTCATATCTGATGCTAAATAACTTAAAAGTATCGTTCAGAACCTGCTGGCCTCACGGGCAACCCGCAAAATCTCTCAAGCGCTTCCTGTTTTTGTGTTGAACAAAAAGGCAGAAACAGGTCGGAAATTGAAAAAGAAAAAAGAGTAACGTTTATGCGAGCGAAATCTCCATTTAAAGACACTATTCTTAATAAGTACGGTTATGTCTTCACAGGGATATGTTTTGAGGATTCGCTACGTTTATTTATAGTTGATTGTATTGAATAAACCTGAAAACCAAGGGATGCAATCGATGTCGAAGAAACCACAATCCAAAGACGAAGCACTAGAAGCACTGGACTTCATAGTCAACGTACTCAAAGAACACGAAAAAGACCTTGACAAACTAATAAACGAGCTAGGCACAGTCACCGAAGCACTCGGCGAAACCGGCGAATTAACCTACAAAGTAGAAAAAGTCGAAGAAAGAATAACCGGTTTACAAAACGAAATAAACACCTTGGTAACTTACCTGTCTACTTCACCTCGAGAAACCCCTGTTTTAACCTCCCAACAACAAGCTGAAGTACAAGCCGAAGTCGCGCAACCAAGCCTCATGCACGGACCACCAGTAATTCTGCGATGCAAACAATGGGACGATTTTCAGACTCTGGCTTTTCAAGCCCAAACCTTGTCCTTCATGTACAAGGAAGCAGAGAAAACCTTCCAAGCCGATGCGCTCAAGGGCAACCAGATCATAACGTACAGCGGCGAACTTCCCCAGCTTACGGCACTTTTGAAGATGTGGCTGTCCAAGCAGTTGGAGATTCCTGAGAAGAAGATTTTGGAAGGCGTTTTAGCTATAGGCTAAACGTCACCGTTTGTTTAGTAGGAATTCATAACCCTTATAAGTGTATAGTATCGTAAGTCTTATGACAGTGTGGAGGGCAATTGAGGTTGAAGGCTACACCCAACAAGCCAACAGAATTTTTCCGTTCTCGAAGCCTTCTCCTTTCTCCTCGATGACGGATTGGCCGTTGGGTAGCCAACAAACAATGACAAACGCCCTCCAACACACAATTACAATAAAAGCTGAAAAAACCATGACCAAACAAGAAACCCTGCACCACCAAGTCAACCAACAACTGACCAAATTCGAAAAAACAATGCAAGAACTACACCTCCTCAAACGCGTCTCCAAAGACCTCAAAAACTACAGAAAAATGATCAAACTCAAAAAATACGACTAACCCAACTCTCTCACAAAATCTCTCCTTCCCCTATAAACACATTGAACTTCGATACCGGAATTCTACGGTGCCATTTTTATTCCAGCACCACCTGAGTTATACAGGAGCCAAGATTTTTGAACCTGAAAGAAACGTACTCAGTTGAAGTTGAGGCTATCCCACCTTACAGTTTTGAACTCACCCTGCGAAAGCCAGCTGGTTGGTGGTGGTCCACACCCGACGAAATCTACAAGAGCAACACCTGCTGGACACTAACGCGGTTCAACGGCGTACTCTTGGGTTTAAAACTTCGGTCTACAGGAAAGGTGCAGAAGCCGCGAATGCACTGTACAGTCTATTCCAAAACCAAACTGGACGCCTCAGAGAAGCAACACGTAACGCGCATGGTTAAGAGAGCCTTGAAAACCGAAGAAGACCTAACAGAATTCTACAAACTAGCCACAAACGACAAAATCCTAAGCGCTGTGGTTAAGGACTTGTATGGTATGCACACCATAGGATGGCCAGAACTCTTCCCCGCATTAATCCTCGCCGTAACCCTCCAGATGGCACCCATGAAAAGAAGCAACCAAATGATGGAACTGCTGATCACAAACTTCGGAGACTACGCAGACTTCGACGGAAAAACCATGCAGTACTGGCCTTCCACCAACACAATTGCCGCCTCAACAACTGAAGAATTAAAAACGAAAGCCAAACTCGGCTACAGAGCCGCCAACCTCATAGCCATCGCAAAAGCTTTGCAAAACGGTTTTCCCAATGTGGATGAACTGTGGACTCTGGAGCCTGAAGAAGCAAAGAAAAAACTTCTCACCCTGCGAGGAATCGGCGAATACTCCGCAGAACTCGTAATGCCCAAGATGGGTTTTCCACTCGACGTTTGGAGCGCAAAAATCTTCCACGTCCTATTCTTCGGCAAAGAGCCGTCAAAACCACGCGAAGCCATACCCGCTCTCAAAAAAGTTGCAGAAGAACGTTGGGGCAGCTGGAAAGGTTACGCCTTCGTCTACGTCCTAAACGACTTGCTCAGGCTGTCAAAAAGAATAGGTGTTGATTTAACCCAGTTTTGATTTTCAATATAACCTTATAAGCACTCAAACGAAAATAGTCAAAGTGAGGAAGCTCTCATAGATGGAACTTGTTATAGAAACCAACAACCTAACCAAAAGGTACGGTGCGTTAACCGCGGTTAACAAGCTCAACCTGAAAGTTCAGCGAGGATCCATCCACGGTTTCCTCGGACCTAACGGCGCGGGAAAAACTACAACCATGAAAATCATAGTCGGTCTGCTGAGACCCGACGAAGGCACCGTTAAAGTTCTCGGACAAGAACTTCGCGGAGGCAAAAACGAGAGCTTTCTTCAGATTTTCAGCGAACAAGCCGACAGCAGGTTAGGCATCGGCTACATGCCTGAACTTCCTAAATTTCCCAAACACCTGAAAGGCTGGGAACTGCTGGATATTTACGGGCGAATGTACGGCATGACCGAACAGCAGCGGAAAGAGCAAATACCCAAACTTATTGAGATGGTTGGGCTTAAAGGCAGGGAAAATGACCTCATCGGGAAATACAGCAAAGGAATGCAGCAACGCATCGGTATCGCGCAGGCACTGCTTAACAATCCTGACTTGGTCATTTTAGACGAGCCAAGCCTAGGTTTAGACCCTGTTGGAATGGTAGAAGTGCGTGAGTTGGTGAAAAACATAGCTCGGGAAGGCATGACCGTCTTCGTATCCTCGCACCTGCTTTTTGAGGTGGAGCAAATTTGTACAGATGTCACAATAATTAACCGTGGCACCGCGTTGGTTTCAGATAGTCTTCCAAACGTTTCAGGGTTGCTTTCAGGACCAGCTTTGTTGCATGTTGAGGTTGCCAAAACATCCAGAAATGTTGTCAGCGCAGTGAAGAGCTTGCCCTTTGTTTCAAGCGTGGTGCAGACGGGCAGCACTTTAAGAATTCAAATATCCACGCATGAGGATGTGCGAGTTCAAGTGTCTCAAGAAATAACTCGGGCAGGAGGAATCATCGTAGGCATGAGCCAGAAAACGTCAAACCTCGAAGACGTATTCATACAACTCGTTAGCAAAGACCAAGGAGGAAAACCACAATGACCGCAGCCAAAACAAGCACTGGACGAATCCGTCCCCGCTGGTTCACCCGTTTCTGGGCGGTCGTGCGATATGAAATGCTCTGGAACATACGAAAGAAAAAATTCATAGGCGTCATTATAATCGCATTCATATTCGCCACCTTATCTTGGGCTTTACCTGTAGTCCTCAGCGCCACCACCGACCAAACTATCAACGCAAACCCAGATTACGCAGTCACCTTCACCATCCCCGCGTTCGGTATGTTCCTTTTCGCGCTCATAATGGCCATGAACAGCATCTCAAGCGAATTCGAAAGCGGCACAATCGTACCCTTACTTACAAAACCTGTCTCCAGAACCATGGTTTTCCTAGGCAAACTTCTAGCCACCTTCCTAATCATCCTAGTAGCATACACAATACTCTTCGCTTACACGATCATAGGCGGCATATTCGTCTACGGTCCCCAAAACAACCTCCACCTCGTTCCACTCGGACTTCTCGGAAACATCATAAGCACCTTCATATGGGTAGCCATAATCCTAGCCGCAGGCGCGCTCTCAAAAAGCACAATCGTATCCACCCTCATAGCTTTAGGCTTCTTCATAGGGCTATTACTCGCCGTGCCCATCGTTTCAGTCTTTGCAGGTCCCTCACCCGCGCTTAACTATGTCCCAAGCGCCGGAGCCTCCGGAAACATAATCACCACGCAAGGACCAATAACCATAGGAGCTGGAACAGACAGCATCGGCGTCAACCTGATTAACTACGCGCTTTACCCTTCAGCCAACGTGGATTTTAACAGGACAAGCATTCAGATTCAAGGTGGTCAGCCAAACATAACACAAACATTTGCCTACTCCGAACCAATATCAGTGATAACCTTGCGGTCAGTTGCTACGGCAGCAACGTACATAATCGTTTTCTTAATCATCGCGTGGATCGCGTTTAAACGAGCGCAAGTACTTGAATAGCCCTTTTTCCCTTTAGGTGTGGCACGTTAGTGCTAATCAATGAGGTTCTTCAATTGCTTCTCGTTTAATCCAACGCCCGGTGTCCCGTCCAACCGTTTTGCGACTTTTCCATTCTCAAAAAGAAGCACTGTGGACACCACGTCCACGGAGTATATTTTGCACAGTTTTGCTTTGTCATCGATTTTTACGCGTAAGCAGTTTTCCGGTTTTTCTCTGGCGTATTTCTCAAAAATCGGTAAGAACCTTTGCGAGAAAGGACACCAGGACGCATAGAAAAGAACGAATATTCTGCCATTGCTTTTCAACGCCTCGTCAAGTTCGTATTCAACGTCGATTTTACTCATTGTGGATCTTCTCCACGTCTTCAGCTTCGGGGTAGTGGCTGCTGTCGCAAAACGGCTTATTAGCCGACTTGCCGCAGCGGCAAAGAGTAACGTGGTTCCGAATCCTATAGGCCTTTCCGTCAACTGATTCAACGGGGATGCCGCCGCGCACCCAAATCGGACCGCTCACGCCCATCCCAGGGTCTTCGATCAACCCGATCGACTTGGAGAGATTTGGCTCGATTATCTTCGAGTCTTGTTTATCAAAAATCACGAGACGCCCAGAAGGGCAATCACAGGCTTCCTCAATAGCTATTTGCTTTTTTTCTGGGTCGCCCGATTCTGGGACAAGGTTCCAGATTCCACCAGCCCGGTGGCAGAAGCGCGCAGAAGCACATAGCTCCTCTGTATCTGTCAGTTTCAACGTTGTTCCATCGATTTCTTTGGGCTTGTCAAGATAGGTTTCTTTGTCTGCGGTTTCAGTGCCGTCAAAACCGACGTTCACGTGTGTTCCGTCGCAAAACGGCTTGTTCTTGGATTGGCCGCAGCGGCAGAGTGAATAGATTTTCTGCGGCGGATACTTTGTGTCAGGTTGCCATTCTGTGGCTGTTCCATCGGAGTCTGCTATTATTACCCTTTTTTGGATGGGTATTTCGCCATAAATCAGGTAGGGACCATTTTTGCTTACCTTAATTTTCGCCACGTTTTTTGGCGGCGCCTTTGTGTTTTCTTTTTTTGGTTCCATGGCTAAGCGTTTTCCTTGCTAATCAAACAGGTTGGTTAATAAGTTTATTATCGAGTGGTTTTTTGGCTAGTTAATTGTTTCGCTAAAGCTTCAAAGAACATTTCAATTCGTTGCTGTGTCCGCCCAAAATCAGCTATAGCCGTAATTGTTGTAACTGGTGTCTCGGCGGTCACCGTGACTCTCGCGGTTTTCTTGTTCACGGGCACCGCGTCGATTGTTATCACTGAATTGTATGACATGAAGGCTCCTTTCGTTTTGGCGTTGGCATGATGCTCTTTGTCATCGTTTTCTTCCATCGTCCATTCTAGGCTGGCGAGAGCTTTTGGAATAGCCGCCCAAATCTTGCCTAGCGGGCAGTCTATTTCGTACGTTTCTTTTTCTTTCCGTAAATAAGCCATTCCACTTCACTCGTTGAGTGCCTAATGTTCAAGCTACTTGTTTATTTCGGGAAATTTGAAGTTGTGGGTTCCTTTTTCGCAAAAGAAATTATGTTAGCATTTAAGGAGGGATGAAAGGGTGAAGGCAAAGCCCCGTTATGAAGCCTTCCCCTTTCTCATTAAAAAATATTAATCGTTGCATGGTATAAAAGGCGTATTTCAGTATCGCAATATATCATACACAAAAATGGGGGGAGGGTATACTAGCCTCTTTCAAACAGCAAGTAATGATTCGTGCCCAATGCCACCGCAGCGTTTCCAGCACAGGCATAAGTGTGAAGACGCCAACCCACTTTTTCCCACTTTTCGATTGCTTTTCCGACGTTGTCGTGGTGTCCCACTAACACGCATTTCCATTCTTTCAACCTGACTCACCTTAACATGAATAAGAGAAACGTTGCTATTTTGATTTTCTGAAAATGTTAAAGCAAACGTTATTAAGAAAAATGAGCCACAGCTAAAGAGAGAAAAAATGAATTTGAATGTTGCAGCTACACTTGTTGCTGTTTCAGCGTTAATTGGCTATTTCTTGATGCGGTTGCTTCTGCCTACGCTTCATTATGAACGTCTTGTATTTTTAGGAAGTTTAGCGCTTATCTCCATATTCCTCATGTTCCTTTATCGGAGGCAGAAACCGAAAAAAGAAATGGCTGAACAGGTTAACACGAGAAAGCAAACAAACGAAAGTGCACGACATTAAAACAGCAAAAATTATTAGCTTAAAACCATTTAATCTACTTTTGGCAGGTTTGGTGAAATTGTATGGACGATCATGGTGATTGTCCAACGTGTGGAAAGCACGAAAGAAGAGAAGTGCTGAGCATTTTCAAAGAGATGTGGCGTAAGGCAGATTCGCCTCTACATCGAATATATTCTTCATGGGAAGAGTTGGAGCAACACGTGGAAATCACAACAGAAGGAACAGAAAAGGAAGAAAAATTCGCGGTTCATCCATGTCCTAACTGTGGGATAAAACAGAGGATAACTAAGCCGTTAGAAAGGTTCTTTCCCTATCAGAGCTGCAAAGCATGTGACCAGGCTTATTACGTTAACAAGGACTTAACAGTGAGAAAACTAACGGAAGACGAAAAGAGAGAAATACCTAAGTCGTGGATTCAAATCGTTGAAGATCTAAGCAAGAAAAAGTGCGCCATAGTTTTCAGATTAGAATAAAAGGAAACGCTAGACATGGCAATTTGAAACAGGCTGTTTTCTTCTAATATTTTTAAAGCTTGGTCTTGAGAGCAACAAACATTTCAGTTTACCCCATATTATCTATTGCTTCACAAAATCAAGTTGTAGCTGCGACGAAAGGGTCTTAAGCGATTGGGCATTCTTCTAAACGGCAAGAAAACGCCGTAGGCAACGCCTAGGTTTAAGTATTAGCTTGTTTCCTTTAAGAGGAAAAGGCTGTATTAACTAAAAGTTAAAATAGTTGAATGAAGAGGTGAAAAGTATGGAAAACATTTACGCTGCGATGCTCCTTCACAAGGCAGGAAAAGAAATCAACGAGGAAACCGTGACAAGCGTTTTGAAAGCGGCAGGAATAACCGTTGAGGCAGTACAAGTGAAAGCTCTAGTAGCTTCTTTAGGTGAGGTCGACATTGACGAGGCGATAAAAGCTGCGCCGACCATGATGGCAGCCGCACCAGCACCAGCTGCGCCAGCCGCAGAAGAAAAACCGAAAGCTGAAGATAAGAAGAAGAAAGCTGAAGAAGAAAAAGCGAAAGAAGACGCAGCGCTTGAAGGTTTAGGCGCCCTGTTCGGCTAAAAAGCCCAGCTCCTATTTTTGATCCAGTTCCCTATCTTGCAGTTTTTGTTTTCTCTCACTCAACATTTTCCAAGCTACTACAGGTAGCCAGCCCAAAATAATCATTAGCGTTCCTGGAAAACCGTCTATTTGACGGTTAAGTATTGGTTCGAGAGCAACGTTAATTTCAGGGATGAAAGCTTCAAAAACAGCGAAAGAAATAGTCATTGCCACCACTGCCATGTATCCCGTTTTTTTGCCGAATTTCTTGAAAGTCTGAAGGGCGATAATCCCCGCAAAAAAGAAGTCGCCAAGCCCAAGACCTCTGGGAAGAAATCCGAAGAAGTTAAGGACGCCTTGTGGTGCTCCTATGAGCGGAACGTTCGGCAGGTAAACAAGTACTGGAAGCCCTAATCCAGTGAACTGTTGTGCCGCAACAATCATGCTTCCTGTTCCTAACACCAGAATTATGTCTACTATCGTAAGGAGCGCAGCAAAAATGAGCATAGTTTTCCATGTGAACAAAGACCCAAGATAAAGAATTATCAACACGGCAAATGTCAACGCAAAAATATCCAACAGAACTGGGTACCATATACCTGCTGCTCCATTATAAATCGCATTGAAAAAAGCGAATAATAACACGAACAAAGCTGGTGGCTGAACCGCGACGTACCATCTCTCTTGTACATCTGCCCTTTTTGCGTCAACGATTATTGAAGAGACGGCGAACGCTGCCAAACCATAAAAAGCCAACGCCCTGTAAAACGCAAAGGCGTCGGCAAAAGGCTCCAGCAGACTAATGGTTCCCGCAAGCAAGCCGGCAACAGCGAAACCTAACGAAAACAGCTGTGATCTTCTTTTTTTCATGCCTGAAAAAAAATATGAAAACGTGAAGAGAAGTAGCGAATACGAGAAAACGAATACTAAGAGTATTATGTTTTGGAAAATCTGTCCTGGGTTTAATATGGAAATGTAGGCGATGACAGATATCGCCACGACAACCATCACTACAAGCAGGATGACGTCTCGCGTGCGAAGTTCTCTTTCTTCAAAAGTTGTTTTTAACTTTGCTTCGGTTCGCTCGTTCAAAAGCAAAGCAGCAATGGAGACGGCAAATAACGCGAGTGGCATCGCGATGTCAAGAGTTACCATGAAAAAGCACATACTAAACGGACATTTATTTCTTTATCCTATAAAGTTGCCTTAAACTTCAAAACGTTACCTGCCAAACTGCACGTTCAAGATGGCTAATGACGCAAGGAGCGCTTCTTCGGTTCTAACAGTCTCTGTTCCCTGTTCCGGAACCATGTTTACTACAAAATCCACAATGTCTTCTAGTTTTGCGCCTTCATCTCTTACGATTTCATGTAGCCCTCTTGCTGGTGCGCCGAACGCTACGAGCGTACAATTTGCTTTTTTCCATTTTCCAGCTATTCTTTCAGCAACTTTCGAGAATCTATCGCCCAATTTAGATGTGGCTACGGTTAAATCGAATTCTCCTTTTTCTACAAGCTTTCTAAAAGAATGGTTTTCCACTGTAACCGTGTATCCCCAATAACAAGGAATTTCGCCTTTGCTTGCTGTTTGAACCTCAACGCGTTCACCTGCTGAAACTATTTGCAATATCAAACGCTTGCCCAGCGCCCACTGGTTTTCTCGTAAAAGCGCAGGGTGTTCAACGCCGATGTCCACAAGTACGCCTTCTTTAGTTCTGGATAAGGTCACGCCTTCACGGTATTCGCCAACTTTCAATTTTTCGGTTTTCCTGTTAAGCGGGTGATGCGGTGTTCGCAGCGGCGGCAAAATCCCAGCGAACTGTAACTGCGGGTCAAGTTTGAAGAGGCGTTTCCGAAGGTACTGTGGTGTTTCCATGTAAGCCAGTAATGATGCGATCAAGTCTGTTTCTCTTTTTTGTTCGGCTTTTCTGGGGTGGTCGGGGTAAACTATGATTTCGTTTACTCTGAAAATTGCGGCTGCTCTTCCGATTAAGCCTGTTTTTGAGGTTTTTTCGCGCAGGTGTGGTGTGTCTGAAATAACCGATGTGGGTACTGCTATTGCAAGCTTCTTTCTTTCCATCTTTCAGTGCTCCTTTCGCAGAAAATCTTTGCGGATTACGTTGAGCTTAAAAGTTGCGAACCGAATATAAAGGTGAGGTTGTTGTTGTGAGTGAAGTGGCGGCTTCGGTTTTGGATGATTTGGGTAGGATGGGGGGGATCGATAAGGGTGGTATGCTTGCGTTTTGTGTGGGTGCGGCGAGGCATTATCGTGCTGCTGTTGGGGCGGCTGAGGGCATTTCGTTGAGTTATTCTGTGCCTGAGAACGTTGTTGTTGCTGGGATGGGTGGTTCGGCTATTGGGGGTGAGCTGCTGAAGGATTGGGCGCGTGATAGGGTGCGTGTGCCTGTTGAGGTTAGTAGGGGTTATTCGTTGCCGGCTTATGCGGGTGAGAGGAGTCTGGTGTTGGTGGTGAGTTATTCGGGTGAGACTGAGGAGACTCTTAGCAGTTTTTTGGATGCTGTGAGGAGGGGGTGTATGGTTTTCTGTGTGAGTTCTGGGGGGAGTTTGTTGGGGTTTGCTGAGCGGTTGGGTGTGCCGTTTTTGCGTGTTCCTTCGGGTTTTGCGCCGCGTGCGGCTCTTCCTTACTTGTTTGTGCCTTTGCTTAAGGTGTTGGAGGAGGTTGGGTTTGTTTCGGGTGTTTCTGGGGAGTTTTCAGAAGCGATTGATGTGTTGGGGCGGGTTGGTGGTGAGTGTGCGCCTGAAGTGCCTGTGAGCGGTAATGTTGCGAAGGGTTTGGCGTTGGGGGTTAATGGGTCTGTGCCCGTGGTTTATGGGTTTGGCGTTTTTCGGGGTGTGGCGCAGCGTTTTAAGACGCAGTTTAATGAGAATGCCAAGGTGCCTTCGAAATGGGAGTACTTTTCGGAGCTTGATCATAATGAGGTTGTGGGTTGGGAGCGTGCTGGGGATTTGGCGGGGTGTTTTTCGGCGATTTTTATCCGGGACGAAAATGAGCCTGTTGAGATTCGTAGTAGGATCGAAATAACGAAGGGGCTTATGCCAGGTGGGTCGAAGTTGTTCGAAGTTTGGAGTCGAGGTGAGGGTGTTTTGGCGCGGATGTTGTCTGCAGTGTGTGTGGGCGATTTTGTGAGTGTTTATTTGGCGGTTTTGCGGGGTGTGGACCCAACTCCTGTGAACACTATAAGCCTGTTGAAGGCGAAGATGAAGCAGAGCGGAACGAAGGAGCGGATTGTTCGTGAGTTGGAGCGGTTGGCTGGGTCACGTTGACGTGTTTTGTTTGATGTACGTGGTGAAGGTTTTTTCCGCGGTTTCCAGCGGCATCATTTGTGGGGGGCGTTTGAAGGCGTAGGCGCAGATTGGTATTATTGCGCCTGCTTGTTTCTTGTTGAGTGCGATTTTCATGGCGCGTATGGTGTCGAAGAGCACGCTGCCTGCGTTGGGTGCGTCTACGGTGCTGAATTTGAGGTCTATTTGCATGGGGGCGTTGCAGAAGTAGGTGCCTGTGATCCAGAAGTAGCTGTCGCGGTTGTTTTGGAGGAAGTCCACGTAGTCGGTTGAACCTGCTACGATTTCTGCTTTGTATGGGATTGAGCTGGCTACGGATTGGGTTTTGATGTTACGTTTGGTTTCGCGTGTGCGGTCCATCGTGTCGAGGGATTCTGTTCCTCCGCCAACGTCTAGCTGGTAGGTTTCGCTGATTTTTACGCCGTTGTCTGAGAGGAGTTTGAGCAGCGTCTTGTGGAGGGCGGTTGAGCCGACTTGGTCAACGAGGTCGTCGCCTGCGAGTGGTAATTTTGCGTTTTCGTATCGTTTTGCCCATGCGGCGTCGCTGGCTATGTAGGTTGGTGTGGCGTTCATGAAAGCGCAGTTTGCGGCTAGCGCTTGTTCCGCGTAGTGTTGTGAGGCTTGTGTTGCCCCGCTTGGGAGGAGGTTGATGAGGATTTCTGCGTTTGCTTTTTGGAGTGCCTGTGCCACGTCTGTGTCGGGTTGGGTGCTGGCGTGTATGATGTTTTGGGTGCTTTTGCCTATGCCGTCAAGCAACGGTGCTTTCTGGACTGTTACGCCTGTTTTGGGGATGTCGGTGACTCTGGGGGCGTTGTTGGGCGGTGCGAATATGGCTTCTGCGAGGTCTTTTCCGACTTTGCGTTTGTCTATGTCGAACGCGGCTACGATTTGGATGTCGCTGGGCGTGTATCCGCCTAGTTTGGGGTTGCGGAGTCCAACGGGGTTTTCCGCGAAAATGGTGTAGTAGGTTAATCCTTGTGTGAGGGCTGAGGCGCAGTTTCCCACGCCTGCCAATGCGACTTTTATTTTCGGCATCTGTGCCACCTTGTTTGGGGTGTTCTTATCTGCGTTGTCCTTATAAAAACCATCGCTGTGGTTGGGCTGGAACAGGCGTGAACCGTTATGCTCACGGCAGACTGTACCCCCTTATATATACTAAACTGCATAGAATTCTGCGAAGCGCTGGTTTTCAACATGCTATTGGGCTGTGTTTGCGCCAATACGGGACCTACCCCTCTATAGTTTTCTGCATAGAACCGCTATTAGGCTCCCAATATGCTCCAAGTATGAATGGTGAGGCGCTGTCCCGCTTTCTTAACCAGTGAAGTGCTGACTGAATAGCGGAATCAAAAAAGGCAAACCTGCACATATCACCTCCCTAGCGCGCGCGTTAACCCCGAAACCCAAGCGCTAATCGCCGCAGTGGCATGGTAACCTTTTAATCTCGTAGCGGCACTAACCTAAAAACGAGTTGACAGAATTGAGCAACGAAGCAAAATGCGACAAGTTCACAGCCATTAACGAGCTAGCCCGTCGCAGAGGCTTCTTCTGGCAGTCGTACGAGATCTACGGGGGCGTAGGCGGCTTCGTAACCTACGGCCCCCTCGGCGCACGGCTGAAACAGAACATCGAAAGCAAACTCCGAGACCTCTTCGTCACCAAACTCGGCATCCTCGAAATAGAATCCTCAGTCATCGCACCCGGCAAGGTCTTCGAAGCCTCAGGACACGTTAACCACTTCAAAGAGCCAATGGTCGAATGCGTAGAATGCAACAAACGCTTCCGCGCAGACCACCTCCTCGAGGAATACGCCAAAAAAAGCTGCGTAGAAACCGAAAAAATGACCCTCATAGAAATTCAGCAGGCGCTGGAAAAACTGGGCATAACCTGCCCCGACTGCGGCGGAGGCTTCAAACCGCCACAGCAGTTCCTAACCATGTTTGAAACCACTATAGGACCCTACTCAGGCGCCACAGGCTACGGAAGACCCGAAGCCGCACAAGGTATATTCGTCGAATTCAACCGCCTCTACCAGGCGGCGCGGGAAAAGCTGCCCTTTGGCGTCATCCAGATTGGGCATGCACTACGAAACGAAATCTCGCCTAGGCAAGGGCTTATCCGCCTCCGCGAATTCACCATCGCAGACCTCGAATTCTTCTTCGACCCCGAAGAGCCGAACTGTTGCCTCCTGAAAGACGTGGAAAACGAGACGCTAACGCTTTATCTTGCGCCTGAACGGCTGAAGTGCTCCGAAAAAACTATCGAAGTCACCGTCAAACAAGCCGTAGCGCAGAAGCTAATCCGCTCGGAGTGGCAGGCGTTCTTCATGGCGATGGCGAAAAAGCTCCTGTCGGAAATCGGTGTGCCCCCGGAAAACCAGCGTTTCATCGAAAAAACCCAGTGGGAAAAAGCTCACTACGCAAGCCAAAGCTTCGACCAGGAAGTCTACGTGGACCGCTGGGGCTGGATTGAAGTGTCAGGACACGCCCACCGCACTGACTACGACCTCAGCAGCCACATGAAAGCCAGCGGGGTAGACCTCCGCGTCTACAAAGAATACCCCACCCCTATAGAGGAGGAGCGGCTCACAGTCAAACCTGTAATGGCGAAGCTGGGTCCCGCGTTCAAGGCGGAAGCAGCCAAAGCCGCGGCGCTGCTTGCGGAAGCACCCGCCGCAGTGGTCGCCGCCCAGCTGAAGAAAAACGGCTTTTACATGGCTGGCGCCTACAAGATTCTGCCAGAGCACGTGGAAGTCAGCAGCCAAAAATGCATCGTCCGCGGCAAACGCTTCATCCCCCAAGTTGTCGAACCCAGCTTCGGCTGCGACAGGCTTTTCTACGTGGCGCTGGAGTACGCTTACGGCGTGAAGGACGACCGCGTAGTCATGAGCTTCCCCCGAGGCATTGCACCGACGCAGCTCGGCGTTTACCCCCTCGTAAGCAAGGACGGCATAGCGGACAAAGCGCGGGAGGTGCACCAGCTCCTCGTGAATGAGGGCTTGGCGGCGGAGCTCGATGAAACAGGCAGCATAGGCAGAAGGTACGCACGCGCCGACGAGGCAGGCGTCCCCTTGGGCGTAACAGTGGATTATGACACGCTGAAGGACGGCACCGTAACCATCCGAGACCGCGACACCTGGCAGCAGGTCAGAACCAAAATCAACAATTTACCCGAGCTGCTGCACAAGTACTTCCAAGAAAAAACAAACTTCAACGATTTAGGCACTTTGCTTAAATCAAGTAGTTAGCTTTTTTAATACACTCATAATACTAAGTGTTAGACAGAACAGCGATATTTATGGGCGGGAAAAAATTTGGTACTTCCAGCGGAAACAGAACAACGCTTAAAACGCAGAGCCTTAAACGCGCTTCAGGATAACCTGCGCAAGGTCGTAGACCTCACAAGAAAAATCCCTCAACTGGTCGAACTCTTCTCGAAAGGCGACAAGGACTCAGCTAGACAGCTTGTCAGCGAAATAAGAAAAGGCGAAGAAGAAGTCATCGGGGCTAGACGCATGGTCTCTACGGAACTAGCGGAGATAGGCGCCATTCTCATCAGTCGAGAAGACTTCCTCAGGTTCACAAACCTCTCAAGCGAAATCGCCGATTTCTCCGAAGGCATCGCCTACTATCTTATCGAAATAATGGAGCACAACTGGAACGTGCCAAGCGACATAAAAAAGGATTTGCTGGAGCTTTCCGAAGCTGTTTTTGACTCGGTGCTTAAGCTCAGGGAGACAATGATGGTTCTCAACTACGGGTCAACCAAAACGCTGGAAAAAGCCAAAGATGTGGAAATCGCCGAAAGAACCGTGGACGACCTGTACCGCGCATTGTCAATAAAAGTCCTCAGCAGCAAACTTGACCTTCCAGTCCTGCTGCTTATGCGAGACGTTCTTCAACTTCTGGAAAACTCCGCGGACAAAGCGGAAGACGCAGCGGACACAGCGCGCATACTATCCTTCATTATGTGACAGAGAGCGCGGAAACCTTCATGGCTAAAATCAAAGTCGAATTAATCGAAAACTTCCTT
>CAZJQR010000007.1:0-42460 GCA_964548345.1 uncultured Candidatus Bathyarchaeia archaeon
GCTTGGAGGAGCAAAACCTCATATTCTACGATGAAAACTTCACACGTTAATCGCCTTCGTTTGTATATTCCTCATCGTAGTGAAGTAGAAAGGGCTCGTATCCGAAAACAACGGAAAGTGTTTTATCCATCATTCATCAGAAACCATGGTTATCAAGATATATTGGAGGAAATTAGATGGGAAAATGTAAAAAATGTGGAACAGTTGTTTCATCGCCTAGGAAGAAGTGGACAATGGCCGGACGCCTATCCAAAGCTGGAAAAAGAGTTCAGTTAGAAATCGGCCTTTTCGACTGTCCAAAGTGCAAGAAGCCCTTCCGAGAAGTACTAGGCAAGAAGATTATTTAGGCACATCGAACACGGCAAGAAAAAGACAAAAGAAGTCGCAAGTAACGCTGATGTGGGTGGAGAAGGCATGGCATCAAGTTTACACTCTCCCCCTTCCCCCATTTTTCGATTTCTTCTAATCTTTTCAAAATTTCTTGTTCATCTATTCTAAAACACTTCTTTCAATTTACAGAATAAAGCGCGCATATGAAACAGCACTTCTTATAGTGAAGTCTTTAAACATCTATTATGAAGCCGTAGATTCAAGAGGTGGAGATTTCTCCCACACACACCCCCCCGCTTGGGCTTTCAGCGACTTCACCAAAGCATCACCTGCTCTAATGTAAAGGTATCCTGAAAATTTGAGAAGCAAAGATGATTAGTCCAGTAATTCCAGCTTCAGCTGCCTTTTCAGGTTCTTATAGCGGTTTCTCACCGTGACCTCAGTGACGCCTGCTGCTTCAGCGATGTCCTTCTGCGTCTTCTTCTCGTTATTCTGCAAACAAGCAATGTACAGTGCTGCAGCAGCCAATCCCATAGGGTCCTTTCCGGCAGCAGCCCGCTTCTTTCTGGCTTCTCGAAGAAACTGTATAGCAATTCCCTGCGTCTTGCCCGAAATTCCTGTTCTTTCAGCGATTTTTGAAACGTACGTGAGGGGGTCAGCGATGGGCATGTGCATATCAAGTTCACGCAGCAAAAGTCGATAGCAACGGGCAACGTCCTTTTTATCGACCAGGCTTGCCTCTGCGATTTCATGAAGTGCTCTTGGGGTTCCACTTCCACGGCAAGCCGCATAAACCGCAGCAGCCGTTATGGCTGCGATAGACCTGCCGCGAACTAAGCTCTTATCTAAGGCTTTGCGGTAAATGACAGCGGCTTTTTCCTTGATGGGTGGGGGAATGTAAACCTTGTCGGAAAGACGATCCAATTCCGCCATGGCTTGAGCAAGGTTTCTGTCGATGGAAGAGTGCACACGCGAGCGTATCTGCCATTTCCTCAGGCGCCACATCTGCAGGCGCGTTGATAATGAAAGCTTTCTTCCGAAGGCGTCGCGGTCAACTTGGCTTATGGCTGTTGATAAGCCTTTATCATGAACAGAATAAAATGTTGGCATCCCAACGCGGCTTCTTGAAGCTTTCTCTTCTTGGGTAAAGGCGCGCCATTCTGGCCCTTTATCAATCATTTGCCCATATAGGACGAGACCGCAGTCGCCGCAAACAGTCTCACCAGTATCATAATCATGGACAAGGTTTACACTACCGCATTCTGGGCACTTATCCGGCAACGTTTGCTGAGACCGTGCCACTTTCTTTCTTTTTTCCATCTTTTCTGTCTCTATCATATGGAGTAGGGTCATGACAAGATAACCTTCGCAAAACGCAATTCCTCATATTAAGGATCAGAATTTGAGCGATTAGATAATTAGTCCCTAATTATATAATCATAAGGTGCGCTGAATAAACGTTTTGGCATCATATTTTTCAGTTGAGGTTAAACCAATGCATACAAGAAGGTTTTGGCTTTTACTTTGCCGTTTTGAAGAATCCGTGGTTTCTTGAGGTACCCTACCACGTCAAGGATGTCGTTTATCATTGGCTCGTTGCAGAGAAGGCAGAAATAAAGCGAAGTTTGCATTTTGCCGTTGCGGGCTATTGGACCATCATGCAAACAGAAATCGCGTTTGCCAGCCATACTCAACTCAGATCACTTCTTGTGGCGGTTCTTTTTATGGAGCGCGCGCGCCTACTAAATTCCTCTAGGATATTTAAATAAACGAGTTAAGTTAAGAATTTACTTCCTTTTTCTTTTCACTTCACAAGCATTCCAAAGATTGGACAAACCCTAATTCCGAAAGCAATTAATCTTGTATTTTGGTAAAATAGAATTATGTTTTTCAAACGTAAAAAGAAGGAAAGGAAACCAGTGCCTGACACTGAAGAAACTATAAAGAAATGTTTATGCACTGAATGCCCAACAAATCCTGACCAAACAGTCCTATATTGCTCCAGAGGAATAACCAAGAAGCCACTAGACCAAGTGCGTGCACTAGGCTGCAGTTGTGCTTTCTGTCCAGTATTCCATGAATACAAACTTTCAGGATGCTACCTCTGCTTAAACAAACCAAGTTACAGAAGTTAGACACAATACAGCTTATCTGAGTCTTTTTACTTCACAACATACCTTGGAGAGCGGTTAGTCAAACTTTGTGTTCCAGTTTTCTATAGTCGTGGTTTACAGCTAAGACAAAATGAGTATCTGTAGCCGCCTCTCTTGGAAAATTCAACAGCCTTAGAACCTGCTTCTTGGCGGTTATCTGAATACTAGAATTCCCCCGTTTTGTTCTGTTTTTTGCTTGATGGCTTAACCGCTACAGCGCTGCTAGGGTTACAGATTAAGCATGCAATTCTGTGCAGTTTTACATTTTTTGTTGGATAATCAACGTTCAGCAAGAACCCACTATTTGAGATTAGTCTCCTTAAATGCTCATCATCAAAAACTTCAATCAACAATACATTAACACTCAGGAGTATTATAGTGACCTTATCTATTTAGTTTTCACTTCACAAACATTCCATGAGGGATTGAAATACTCTGAAAAAGTAAGCGCAGGCAATGCCGCACAGAACCGTTATCAAACACCATAATGGTCTTTCGGAACAGGAACAGATCAATCTAATGCTGCGGGCGTTCATGCAGAAGCTGAAACAAGAGATCATCGCTGAAACACAGGCAACAAGGCAATAAACGGTATAATTTATGGTTCTGGAATGGTAGCCCGGGAGAGATTCGAACTCTCGTCGAGGGCTCCAGAGGCCCCTATGCTTGACCGCTACACCACCGGGCTCCAGTCTTCGCCATCAAAACACGGATTCTACGTAATAACTTTAGCGCTGTGTCATTCGCCGTTCTTTTCTTTAAACGCGTCTCGGACGCAGCGGCATTCTTGGACAACTGGAGTCCAGTCGCCACAGCACCATAACGTGTCCACTATTGGGTCCTTGTTTTGGGCATAGCGCTTTAGACAGAACATCCTTGTGGGGTATTCGTAGGGGTTGTGGTTGCTACAGTTGCCACAGAACTTTTTCTCTTTCGCTTCAGTCGCCGTTACTTTCTCCTCCGAAAGTCAAGTTTTCCGCGTTTAAGATACGGCGTACGTGTGAACTCGCTGCCCAGCCTCTCAACCACGGACGCCACAATTATGGGAAACATAACTAAAGCGTCTCCGATGACCATGATCTTGTCGGCTTCCCCTTTCACTTTTCCCCAGCTCATGCTTTCTCTAAGCGTAGAACCTGATAACCCTCCGGTTTCAGGGCGGTCCATGGTTATCACCACCGCGTAGTCCATGCCCTTATTAGCTGCTATGGCGGCTGATTGCACAGTGTTCCTAGGCACTCCACCACCAATCACTATCATCCCGTTTTTAGGCGATTTCCCACATATCTTGCATAAAAGCGGCACATCCTTGAAGGCGTCCACCTCCAGTATGTTTTTCTGGTTTTCCTGCGAGGCGTGAAGCAAATGGACATAGCCGAATTCCGAGTCGCGGACCGCGGGAATAAAGACAGGTACGTCTTCCTCGTACGCGGCGCGCAGAATAGAGTTCGGGTCTTTAAGCCTCTTGCCCAGTTCCCACGCAAACATGTTTGAAGAGAGGCTTTCCCCATTTCTCTCAGCCGCAATCTCCCGATACATTTCTGAAACCTGATAATCCAGCTTCACGTAGTCTTCTTCCGGAACGAAAACGTCGTAAATGCGGAAAATGTGGCATCTGAAAAGTTCACGGTCATCCACGGTCCAGCTTCCCTTGTAGTGGTGCCCGTTCAAGGCTTCAATGGTGTCGTGGACCATGCTGGCGCCTGTGCTGACTATGACATCAACGAGTCTTTTACGAATGAGGTCGGTGATGAGCGTGCGCATTCCCGCAGGAACCACCGCTCCTGAAAGAGCTAGAAAAACGGTGCAGTCTTTGTCTCGCAGCATTTTCTCGTATATGTTGCATGCCTTAGAAAGCCTTCCAGCCCCGAAAGAGCCGGAACCTTGAAACTGCCGCATCAACTGGTCCACCGTCAGTGCCCCGTTTATTTTTATGTGCTTCACTGGATTCTGGAGGTAATCCTTCCGTTTCATCAAAATCACCGTTCGGATGGTTTTATTCGGTATAGATTGTAAAAGAAGTCTTTTTTATATTTCGTTTACAGGCGAAACGCCGAGTCCGCTGGGACTAGAACCTGAACAAAGGGCAAATCCACAATCAAACTTGCTTTCATGAGCAGAATATAAACTTCAGAATAATTTCCTTTTGTTCGAGAGAAGCTACCATTATGTCAGGCTGCTCCTGTTCCAACTCACTTTTGGAAGCGGCTCCTGAAAGCACAGCAACGCACATCATCATCGCCTCCTTAGCAGCTCTCACGCCGAACACGGAATCCTCTATGACTACGCACTGTTCTAGATGAAGACCCAGTTTAGACGCGCATTTCAGGAATATTTCAGGGTCAGGCTTAGGATTAAGAACCTCATCTGCTGAAAGCACCACATCGAAAAAACTCTCAGGTTACACGCCGTTAGCATATGGTCGAGTACAGGTTTATTGTTCATTGAGGCTAAGCCAAGTTTAACTTTACCCTTCAGAGAACCCAGAAGCTCAAGTGCACCTGCTTTGAGTCTAGCTTGGTCTCTCATTTCCAGTTCAGCTTCAATTCTCTTCGCAACCAGATTCTTCACAGGTTCCTCATCAAACCTCACCTGTGAAGTTCGGAGAATTTCCGAAAAAATTTCCTTAGCTCTGGTTCCCGTTCGACTTTCGATAAACCCCTTGCTGATTTTGATGGGCAGTGGATCAAGGACTTTATGAAAGGAAGTGACTACGACATTTGTGGTTTCAGCTAAGGTTCCGTCCCAATCGAAAATCACCGCCTCTAACATCGCAAAAGCTGCCCCAGTGTCTCATTCGAAAGTTTCTTGTTAGTCCATTCTACCTCAAGTGTCCTAAAAACTAGGTTGTTTCAACCTCGGCAACTTTCCCGGTTTCCTTGGCTCCTCAAAAAGGTGCACGCGCCGCGTTTCACAGAAGCATTCAGCTTAATAGCGACACCCTTGATTTAGTTAACCTATGAACGTCGAGATCAAGATTTTGAAGAAGTTTGCACCCAAAGAGTTCGTGCTGGTCAATGGGCTTCCAGGAATAGCCTACATTGGAAAGCTGTCAGTGGACTATCTCATACAGCAGCTTAAGGCTGAACTAATTGGGGAAGTCTACTCAAAATATTTTCCGCCTTACGTGCTTATAAGAGAAGATGGCTTGGTGGAACTTCTCAGGAACGAACTACACCTCTTCAGGGACGACGCTGCAGGGGACATAATGTTCTTTTCAGGCAATTCTCAAGCTTTCTCGCCTGAGGGACAATACGAAGTAGCGGACACGCTGTTGGACTGGGCGGTTGCCAACGGAGTGAAAAAGGTTTTCTCTCTCGCTGCATACGTCACGGATCGCACGTTTGAAACGCCTAATGTTTACGGGACCGCGACGAGTTCTGAAGCGCTCGAAGAGCTGAAGAAGAAGGGTGTGGTGCCTTTAGATCAAGGCATCATTTCTGGTGAGAACGGGTTAATTATGGGTTTAGCTAAAAAGAGAGACGTTGAAGCAGTGTGTTTGCTGGGCGAAACGCGGGGCTATCAAACACCCACAGGGCAGTACATTATAGACGCTAAAGCAACAAAGGCAGTGTTGAACCTGCTTACGTCAATTCTAAACTTGAAGGTAGACATGGAGCCACTGGATAAGCAGGCTAAGGAAATGGATGACATAATCGCCAAGATGGCGGAAGTCGAACGTCGAATCAAGGAAGAAATGTCCGAGTCCGCCAAGAAACCAAGCTACGTGACATGAAAGCCGAAGGAATTTTTTATGGGCGCGGACATCTGGATAGAACACCTGAGAAAGGCCGAATTGAAGCAGCCAATAGCCGTAGTAGGCTCCCCAGGCTTACGGTCCATAGGCGAACTCGTCGTAGAGCAGCTTGTCAACAAAACACGAGCAGAGCTGGTTGCGGAACTCTACTCAACTCACCTCCCACTTGTTTATCACACTAAACCTTCTTATGCATCGCATTACGCACTGCCAGGCATCGGAGGCGCCACTGTGAAACAGGGTCAAGTGGATTTGCCAAAAGTCAAGTTCTACACGTGTCCTTCTCCGTCCATGATTTTGGCAAAAGGGTACCACGCGAATTTTGCAGGTCAGTATGACGTTGCTGATAAAGTGGTAGGTTTTTTAAGTGAATTTGGAGTCACGAGAATTATTGTAGCGGCGGGTTACGGCTCAAAAACAAGAAAGGTCTGCTGCGCGGCTACGAACCCCGATTTAGTCCGAGAGATGAAAGAGCGATTCAAGATTGAAGTGGATTATGTAGGCCCGTTTTACGGGTTTTCAGGCTTAGTTTTTGGCTTGGCGAAACGGAAAGGGGTCGATGCTCTATGCCTCTTTGCGGGCACGGAACCGAATCCTGAAGATCCCGAGTTTCCAGACCCGAAGTCTTCAGAGATGATTTTAGACGTTCTGAACCAAATGCTGGGTCTAAGCCAATAAGCCGCTACAAAGGCACTATTTCTATGAGTTCAAAGGTTATGTAGTTTGGGTACATCCAGTAGGCTTTGACGAAGTTTTCAAAGCTTTGATCTACATCTAAAACCTCAAAGAACTCGACAAACTCGTTTTCTACGCCCCCTACGTTTTTTGAAGTGTAAACTTTGAGTGTTGCTGAAAACCGTTTTTCAACCTCAATTGTTTTTGTTGAGACCTTTTCGGAAAATTCAAAAGCAAAAGGAAGATTGACTAACAGGTCTATTGCCACAGCTTTTCGCATTCCGTCGTTCTTGGCTTTGATCAGAATCGGTCTTGTTGCAATTATTCGGTAGTTCCAATCAGGACCTTTGAATGTTGAGAAAGTCGACAAACAAAACGCACATCCAATTCTATTTTAATCAAAACGTTCCTGGTTTTAAATTCTTTCCGCTTATCAAAAGTCACAGGCAGTTATTTTAATAAAAAACGCAATGGTGGTGTTGCCAGCCTTCATAGGCTTTGCGAGAATTGGAACTGCGAGTTGAAAAGATAAGAATATTTGAGTGTTTGCGTTAATATGGATTGGTGATTTCGCTTGGATGTTTTTGAAGCAGTAAGAACTCGTAGAAGCATAAGAAAATACAAGGATACGCCTGTGGAAAAAGAAAAACTCTTGAAAATTCTTGAAGCAACCAGACTTTCGCCTTCAGCATGTAACAATCAACCATGGGATTTCATAGCGGTTACTGACAAAGCAGTAAGAGAAAAGCTCTTTCCAGCGTACAACCGCGACTGGTTCGTCAGGGCTCCTGTCGTAATAGTTGCGTGTTCAACACCCTCAAAGGCTTGGTCCAGACAGGATGGCGAAGAGTACTGGAAAGTAGACGCTGCCATAGCCATGCAAAGCATGGTGCTTGTCGCCCACGAACTTGGCCTCGGCACATGTTGGATCGCCGCGTTCAAAGAAGACAAAGTAAAAGAGGTGCTAAAAATACCTGAAGAAGTGCGCCCAGTTGCGATGACCCCATTGGGATACCCTGCGGAACAGAAAGGGCCAGTCACGGAAAGAAAACCAATGAAAGAAATAGTCCATTACGAGCACTGGTGAACCAAAGGCGCCGTTTCTTCTGTCCCCAGTTACTATGCCTTAACGTTTGTTGTTGTGTTCCGTCAATCACAAATGCTTATCATCTATTTCGCACGGAAAAAGAACCATGCTCTTTGCCTAATAACCCATTCGACGCCCTTAAATGTTTTTTCTTCGCCTTTGAGCAGGAATGGTAGCCATAACGCGGCTAAGCTAATTCTTGGTTAGCAACGTCAGTTATCAGCCGCATCATCTCTTTCTTCAGCTCTAACATTTTTTCTTCGTTCTTCGCCTCTATGGTTAATCGCAGTTTCGGAGAAGTGTTTGAAGCTCTGATTAGCACCCATGAATCGGGAAAATCTATTCTAACGCCATCTATCGTTGTTACGTATTCATATTTCTTCATGGCTTTCTCTTTTATTTTTTCTACTATCGCGAATTTTTTCTCGTCGGTGCTGTCTATCTCTGTCCTGTCGAAGAACTCTTTAGGCATCTCCTCAATAATTTCGGACATTTTTCTGCCAAGCTTGGACACTATCTCAATCATGTATACGCTGTTTATTATGGCATCGTCAAACCAGTAGAATTTGGGCACGCAAATGTGACCTGACTTCTCAACTCCCAAAACCGCGTTGTGCACTTTTGTCTGTTGCACCAGAAACGTGTGACCCACAGGTATGTGAAACACGGGTTGACCGTATTTTCTGGCTTCATCATCGATTAAACTTGAACATTCAATGTTGGCGACAACAGGACCCTTTTGCGTCTTCATCAGGTCTCGTATGAAAAAAACCGCGCTTTGCTCAGCCATCATAACTTTGCCCGTTGCGTCAGCAAAAAGCGCCCTGTCTCCATCTGCGTCAAACGCGATTCCCAAATCCGCGTTCTCCTTAACAACCCTCTTGCTTAGTTCTGTCAAGGTCTCAGGTTTAGGTTCTGGGTCTCTGTTCGGAAAAGTTGGGTCAGGCCAATCATACAGGTATTTCGCTTCGATATTGAATTCCTTCAAAATTTTTGGCACAATCAGACACGCGGCTCCATTTCCGAAATCAACAACCACCTTTAGCCTTTTCGGCGTTATGCGTTCCTTGATGAATTTAATGTACTCCTGTTCCATGCCCTCCACGTTTTCCACCGAGCCCTCACCTTTCCTGAAAGGTCCAGACTTATGGATTTCCTCCAGTTTCTTGTTTTCATCCTCGAAGAACCCAACGCCGTCTTGATGGAAAAACTTGATGCCGTTCCACTCCGCAGGCAAATGAGAAGCCGTAACATAAGCAGCCACGTTGTTCTTCAACTTCCAATTTGAAAAAACGCATAGACTAGCTGGGCAAGTTCCAATCATGTGAACGTTTGAACCAGTGCTTACAACGCCCGAAACGAATGCGTCCTCAAGCTCGTCGCTGTGTTCCCTGAAGTCTCTTCCAACTGTGAAGTCGCCAGGAGTGTATGTTCCAACAGCCATACCAATTTTCTTCATAACTTCTTTCGTCAGGTCTTTCCCGTAAATTCCCCTAATGTCGTACGCTCTAAAGATACTCATTTTCTCTCACCTAACCAATCTTAACCAAAGCTATTAGCTTATTCACCATCGGATTAATAGTGTTTTTTCAACGGGTTCCTCGCATCCGTCGCCAACTGCACATCCCGAGGCACTAAAACACCCTGCCAATCAGCTTCAACACCTCTCTCTGCATCACCCGTAACATTGACACGGTGAATGTTAAGCGCGTAATCCATCGCCCGATCCTGTGGATTCTCAAGCTGAAGCATCTGTTTCAGGCTTAGATGCTCAAAAATCCTGCGAATCGGACGCAGAGAGTTGCCATGACAAGAGATAGCTATATTACCAGAGTTCCCCCGCAACCACCGTTCAAGCTGCACAACAAATGGGGCTGTGCGTTTTTCAACCATCTTCAGGCTTTCTCCTTCTGGAGGTGGAAAATCATAGCCCCGATGCATTTTAGCGAACCATTCAGGTTTTTCCTTCGCCACTTCTATTTTACTTTCGCCTTGAAGCAAACCGTAGCAGCGTTCGATAAGGTGATCATCGACGAAAACTGGCACGTCAGAATGAGATTCAAGAACCACTTCAAGAGTTTTTCGTGCTCGCTTAAGGTGCGAAGTAAACGCGTAATCAATCTTCTCCTGCCTGAGTTGCTCCGCGATTTCCCGTGCCTGCGAGAGCCCTTTTGGAGTAAGGTCTGGATCACGCCATCCCGAGAAAATTGAATTGGCGTTATCGGTTGTCTCCGCATGCCTGAACACGAACAGATGGCAAACTACCAATGTTTTTTCATCCCAAAACATCTGCGTAGACTGCTCTGCTTCCTAAGGCTTCCTCAATCCTCAGCAGCTGATTGTAATTACAGGTTCTTTCACTTCTTGCAGGCGCACCGTACTTGAACTGGCCAGCATCCAAACCAACAACCAAATCCGCAAAGAAAGTCTCTTCCGTGCTTCCCGACCTGTGAGAAACGATAACGTTCCACCCAGCTTTTCTGGCTAACCTAAACGCGTCCAAAGCTTCGGAAACAGTTCCGATCTGATTAAGCTTCAGCAGCAGAGCATCGCAAGCATCCATTTCCAACGCTTTTTTAATCCGCTTAACGTTCGTGACCAAAAGGTCATCCCCAACAATCTGGACCTTCTCGCCCAGCTTCGACTCCAGCATGTTCCAAGCTTCCCAGTCGTCTTCGCTGAAGCCGTCTTCGATCGAAATTACCTTGAATTTTTTACACATTTCACCGTAGAAATCTGAAAGTTCCGCAACCGAATATTCCTTTTTCAAAATCTTGTATTTTCCGTTGTGGTAAAATTCAGATGCTGCAGCGTCTATGCCCAGAGCGAATTCCTCTGTGTAACCGAGCTCTCCAATCGCTTCCGTAATAAATTCGAGCCTTTCATCAACGCTCTTCAGCGGAGGAACAAATCCCCCTTCGTCGCCAACATGTATCGCCGAGTTTCCAAACCTTTCCTTAAATTTTTTCTTCAAGATATGATAGGTCTCAGAACACATCTTCAAGGCATCAGAGAAACTTTTCGCGCCACGAGGAATTATCAAGTGCTCTTGAACATCGTTTTCAACGCCAGCGTGTAACCCGCCATTAATCACATTCATTTGTGGAACTGGCAAGGTTATTCCTTTTGACTTAACTAAGTTGGCGATGTACTCGTAAAGCGGCATGTTCGACTCCAAAGCTCCTGCCTTGCACACTGCCAGGCTAACCGCGAGAATAGCGTTTGCTCCTAACTTGGACTTGTTAGGAGTTCCATCCAGCTCTATCATCAACTCATCTGCCTCTTCCTGCTTTGTGCAATCCCTGCCGACAAGCTTCTCAGCTATCACATCATCTACGTTGCCAACGGCTTTCAGAACTCCCTTTCCTAAATAGCGCTTCCCGCCATCTCTGAGCTCTAAGGCTTCGTGTTTACCTGTGCTTGCACCCGAAGGAACAGATGCTCTTGACAAACCGTTTTTCGTGAACAAATCCACTTCAACTGTGGGATTGCCTCTGGAATCCAGAATTTCTCTTGCCTTTATCTTCATTATTTTAGACATTACACCACTTCACCAGAATCAACGCTGACAGGTTTTTACTTTTGAAGCATTCACCCTGTCTTTCTGAACGTAGAAAAAGACTGGAAAGTCAATTAAGCTTTGTGGCTACCTCTATACAGTCACAACTTCTTATAAGTCCAGTTTCAGAAAAAACAGTTGCAGGGTTGCGAAACATGATTAACGTTAGAGACCTTTGCTTAAAGACCTGGATGTAAATTTGGACAAGAGAACCAGGCTTCACAGAATTCTCTATGAACATGGACCGGGAAACGGTATGGCGCTCATATTGCCAATCGACCATGGACTGGAGCACGGTCCCAGAGACTTTTTTGCGAACCCAGAGACTTTTTTGCGAACCCAGAGAGCATCGACCCAGAATACCAGCTGAAACTATTGGAGAGAGGCGGCTTTTCAGCAATAGTTTTTCACGTTGGCTTGGCTGCAAAATACTTGAAAGAGTTCGCAGGTCAAGTTCCGTTGATTCTTAAACTGAATGGAAAAACATCGATTCCCTCAGATGCTCAAGCCTTCTCGCCACAGACAGCTTCGGTGGAAGATGCCGTTCGGCTTGGAGCTGACGCAGTTGGGTACACTCTGTATGTGGGTTCACCTCCTCAAGGCAAAGATTTTGTTCAGTTTGCTAAGATAAGAGAGGAAGCCGAAAGGTTTGGTATGCCCCTTATCGTTTGGGCTTATCCACGAGGTGAAGCGGTTGAAGCTAAAGGTGGAAGAGACAGCCTTTACGCGGTTGACCACGCAGCGCGAGTAGCCAACGAATTAGGCGCTGACATGGTTAAAATTAACGTGCCGGAATACGAGAATGATAAGAGTCAGCTATACCCTAAACCCTATGATACGCTTCAGCTTGGCATGAAGGAAAATCTTGAAAAAGTTATACGGTCAGCGGGGAAGACGCTGGTGGTGATATCTGGAGGAGCAAAAATCTCAGATGAGGAACTTATGCAGAGAGTTAGAATGTCCCTTGAAGCTGGAGCAACGGGTTTGGTGTTTGGAAGGAATCTTTGGCAACGCCCGTTTGAAAAAACATTAGAGATAGCTGAAAAGATCAAGAAAACAATGCGAGAGTTCTAGGGTTAGCTTAGATTCCGTTTTCGTTTGGACTGCGTTAGCCCTTTCTTAAATGGACTTTGAAAAGCTGTCTTGGTAAACATAACGCGTGTTGTGAGGATACCAATGAATTAAGCGTGGCGTTGAAGGGTTTGCTGGGGGCTCTGAACGGACAGAATATAGGAGAAAAAAGAAACTAAAACCTGACGCAACTAAGGCTATTAATGGGGTTTCCGTTCAGAGTCCTTTTCAGCCCTTCCCGCGCCGTGGCTGATTGGTTTTTTTGGTGTTAAAAGAGGGGGGTTGTGTGTTGTTTGGCGCGGGCAATTTTCCTGTTCTCCTTTTTGTTTGTTTCCGCTGGTTTGCGGATAACAACGTTATATAACGTTGTTATATTTAAACATTTTAAAAACAACATACCCAAACCAAAACCAACAAAAAACAAAAAAGAAAAGGAAAACCGACGCCAAACAGGCTCGGTTACCGCAGTCACTTGCTCGCCGCTTTCTTCTCCTTAGCTTCCTGGAACAAGTTCCTAACCGCGCTAATCCTAGATTTCTGAGCAAGCTGCTGCGCCGTCACAAACGTCAAAGCCTCCTCAGGACACCACTTCACACACTGCGGACCATCCTCTTGTTCTTTGCAGCTGTTACACGTAAACACAACCTTCTTCTCAGGATGCATCATCATAGCACCGAACTGACACGCACTAATGCACCACGCACAACCGTTACAAGCATCCTCATCAACCATGATTATCCCCGTGTTCTCCTCTTGCGAAAGCGCGTCTCTCGGACAAGCAGCCACACACGCCGGATCCTCACAGTGCCGACACGTAACCGCCAAATTATTAAGCGGACCCAACCGCAAAGCCCGAATCCGCGACTTCGTCGGATTAAACGTGTTCTCCTTCGTCATGGAACAAGCGTACTCACAAACTAAACAGCCTATGCACTTTTCAGGGTCAGCCGAAACAAACTTACGGTCTTGAGGGCGCACCATCACGCCTCGCCTCCCTTCACAATACCAGCGTACTCACCAAGCCCAAGCTCATTAAGCTTCTCAACCGTAGGCACACCATCACTCGTCCAACCCCGCGCCGCATAATAATCATCCAACCCAACCTGCAACTCCTCCTCACTCACAACCGCACCCTTCGCCGGACCCTCCTCAGGAACAGGAGCATTCTTAATCTTCCAAGGCAACGTATCATACTCCCGAGTGCCCTTACCCTCACGAAAATTAAACAACCGCGCCAGATTCTCAATCCGCTCACCATCCTTATCCAACTCAGCAGCCGTCATCGGAATCCCCGTAGCCAACGTGTAATACTTCGCCAAATCTTCATTACCATCATAGTACGTGCCCCTCGAAAACTTGCAAACAATCAACGAGTCAATCACGTTGTAAATGTTACCGTTCTCCACAAGCATCTTACCCCTACCCGCCTCAATCTTGAAGCGGTTCACCTTACCCTTCACATCAGGCGAATAAGCACCATTCCGCAAGTGACAAGCCCCACGGAACGAAACACTAAACCCAAGCGCCGCGGTCTTCAAAGTCCGCAAATCATAACCCGGCAACTCCAAACCCTTAATGTGACAAGCATACTTCGGCGCGTCACCACCAATAATTTCAGCAGCCTTCGCCACACCCTCAGCCAACGCATTACCAAGCCAGCCCTCACGCTTCCCAATCTTATGAATAATCGCAATAAGCGCCTCAGCGTTCCCAAAACTCAAGTCAATACCCTCAGCCTGCTCCTTCGTAATCACACCATGTTCATAACAATCCATCGCAAACGCAACCACTACGCCGATGGAAATACCGTCCATGCCGTACTCATTCACAATCCGCATAGCCTCTATAATCGCGTCCAACCGGTCAACCCCACACAACGGACCCATAGACCAAAGGCATTCAAACTCCAAACGCGAAGTCGCGCCCTGATAAGGCCCCTCAGGAACCACCGCGATGTGGTCACACCGCATCCCGCAGGTTGCGCAGCCCACTATCTTCTTAACGTAATGCTCATTCAAGTATTCACCGCTCACTTTATCAGCGCCATCAAACTGCGAGTTAGTAAAATTCCTCGTCGCCAACGCATAAAGAGAATTCAAAACCAAAACGTTCTCAGGCGTCCCCAACGTCTTATACTTCTTCGTGGCAGGACCCTTCATACGCTCATGAATCATCTTCACAAACTCCCGGAATCCCTCCATGTCCGCTACGTTAACATCCTTCGTTCCCCGAACAGCCACCGCCTTCAAGTTCTTAGAACCCATAACCGCGCCCATACCCGTTCTTCCGATGGCGCGGAACTCATCATTTATAACGCATGCTATCCGCGACAGCCTCTCACCAGCCTCACCAATCGCCGAAACCCGAATGTAATAGTCGCCAAGCTCCTCACGAATCTGCATGTCCGTCTCATATGGCGACTTCCCAGTCATGTGCTCAGCATTCATTACCTGGACATTATCATCGTCAATCCACAAGTACGACAACTTAGGCGCCTTACCCGTTATAATAATCGCATCGTACCCCGCACGCTTAAAGTCAGGACCAAAAAACCCGTGAGCCTTCGACTCACCCACCCCACCAGTGGCAGGCGACTTAGAAACAACGGCGTACCCGTTTCCAGCCGTGGGTCCCATAGTGCCGCTGAGAGGACCAGTAGCGAAAATAAGCGGGTTGTCCGGATCAAACGGGTCCGTGCCCGGCTTCGAGTTATCCATGAGCAAGCGAATCCCGAGTCCAATACCGCCAATGTAGCTCTTAGCTGTTTTTTCACTCAAAGGTTCAGTGGAAACTTTTCCAGTTGTAAGGTCAACACGTAAAATTTTACCTGCGTAAGCGAACATCTATTTTTTTTCCCTCACACGTGTTATTAGCTTATATAGCGTCAATAAAAAGTATATTAACCTAATGGATTCCCACGGGGAAAACTGATGTACAAACCCTTAACTTGATATGGGCTGTAAACCTGACGCAGAGCACCCTTGTTATGGCTACAGCGCATGTTGGGATGCCTGTTTTGGTTAAGAAACGATTATATAACGTCTCAGGCACCTCTACTACTTGGCGTGCCCTGGGGGTTCACGTCTCTTGAAGGTAATGGTTGACTACTTAGGCAGCATCAGACAAACGTTAGGTTTAAAACAGGCAGAGCAGGTCGAACTTGAAGGCGACGCTGCGGTAAGTGACTTGCTGTCTGCGCTTGCTGAAAAACACGGCGAACCTTTTAAGAAAGCCGTTTATGAGCCTAGCGACCTTGACTTGAAAGCGCATTACATCTTGTCCGTAAACGGCTTATTGCTTAACCAGCTAGACGGGATAGGCACCAAGCTTAAGGACGGCGACCGCTTAATTCTGATGCCGGTTGTCACCGGCGGCTAAAAAAGGCGAAAGCGTTAAACCTAGTATTCAGCAATCTTACTTAGCGGCGAACACTTTGAAAAGAATAGATGCTTTAAAACAAGCAGCCTTTGAGAAAGGCGGGTTTGATGGGTTCCTAATTTTTAACAGCGCCAACCAGACTTGGCTCACGGGTTTTTCCAGCGCCAGCGCGTTGCTGATTCCGAAGAACGGCGAAAGCAAGGTTTACGTTTACGGCGTCAACTATGCACAGGCACAGGCGGAAATGGGCGGGTTTATGGTAGAGCTGGTGAAGCGCGGCGAAAAATTGACGGAAAAAATAGCGAAACAGGCTTCGGCGTTGGGAATTAAGAGGCTTGCGGTGGACGCCTTAACCATCGAAAGTTGGCGTTCTTTATCCAAGGCTTTGGGCGGCGGAGAAAAGCTTGAGGTTGACAACCGATACCTACAGGAGCTTCGCAAAGTTAAGGACGAAAACGAAATCGAGCTGATGCGCAAGGCTGCCAAGTTAACGAGCGAAGGAATGCGAGTTGCTCGTGAAGTGGTGTCGGCTGGCGTGAAAGAGTATGAGGTGGCAGCAGAAATTGAATATGCCATGCGGAAGCGGGGTTCTTCTGGTACGGGTTTCGAGACGATTGTGGCGTCTGGCGTTTGCTCGGCGTTTCCTCACGGCGGCTGCTCTGACAAGGAAATTCGGGAAGGCGATTTGGTGGTTGTCGACGTGGGTGCCACGTACAAGTTTTATCGTTCTGACATGACGCGAACGTTTGTGGCTGGGAAACCTTCGGAGAAGCAAAAGAAACTTTATGAGGTCGTGAGGATAGCGCAGGAAACGGCATTCGAGGCGGTGAAGCCGAGTGTAAAAGCTAAGGATGTTGACGCTGTTGCCAGAAAAGTGATTGCGGATGCGGGGTACGGCGAGTACTTCGTGCACAGTCTGGGTCACGGCGTAGGCTTGGAAGTGCATGAACCGCCCACTTTAAGCCCCGACAGCAAAGATGCGCTGGCAACAGGCAACGTGGTGACCGTGGAGCCTGGCGTCTACCTTGTTGGCTACGGCGGAATCCGCATCGAAGAGACCGTGCTGGTGCAGAAAAACGGCGCGGAAAAACTCACACACGCACCCTACGCGCTAGGCAAAGAATAGCGATTTCTGTTTATTTTCCTTTTTTCTTTTTTTAATGAGGTAGATTAGAAAGCCTAGGCCAGCGCCGATTACTGCAACCACGATAGCCACACTTATGCTTGCCTTAAACTGTAGCATTTGTTGTGATTCTTCACTGGGCGTCGATGTCGACGTTGGTGCAGGTGAAGATGCTACGTAGGAGAGTGTGATGGTGCAGGTGGCTCAGAAAAACCCGCGAAAATGTTGCTGAAATGTCACCGTAATCCATAATTAATTTAGGACCGCTATTCCGCGTTATTTTTCGGTTTTTTACCCTTAATTCTTGTGATGACGAAGAATAGCGCTATGGCTATGAGTGGTACCCCGAAGACGAGGATTGGGCCAAGCTGACTTTCGTCCACGCGCGCGCTATTTGTGATTAAAGGGTTTTTGTAAAGATTTATTGATTCAAGGTTTCTGGACTACAGCTTTGCTTCGTATTTTAAGCATGCCTGTGGAGTATGAGTAAAGTATACAATGGCTATGTCTTCCATTAATCCTAGTGCTATAGAACCCCAAGCTATCAGAATAGCAAATATCCACAGGTCAGTAGCTGGGCAAGATTAAAATGCTTGTTTGCTCTTGTTTTTGAAGGTGATTCTTTTTGGAAAATCCGGCAATAATAATTGTCGATATGCTCAATGATTTTGTGACGGGAAAACTGGAAGTTGAGCGAACAAAGTACATCATTCCGAACTTGAAACGGCTGGTTGAGGTTGCACGCCAGAACAAGGTTCCAGTAATCTACAGCAACGATGCGCATTATCCGCAGGACGTGGAAGTCACGCGTAAATGGGGGAACCACGCCATAAAAGGCACTGAAGGCGCTCAGGTGATTCCTGAACTGGAGCCTGCCAAGGAGGATTACGTGGTGGAGAAAAGAACATACAGCGGTTTCTACGAGACAGGCTTAGACCCGCTTTTGCGAAGCCTGTACAAGGGCGAAGGCGTGAAAACCGTGATTCTGGGCGGTTTGCACACGCACATGTGTGTTCGGCACACGGCAGCAGACGCTTTCTTCAGGGGATACCACATAATCGTTGCCAAAGACGGCGTAGAAGCTTTCACCAAGAAAGACCATGAGGAAGGCTTGAAGTACCTGGAGAACGTTTACAACGCGAAGATAATGACGGTTGACGAAATAATCAAAAAATTCAGCTGAAACCCCAACCGCCCCTTCCCACTTAACCGCAAACCTCAAGGGCTAACGGTGATGGTGGGCCCGGGGCGATTTGAACGCCCGACCAACAGGTTATGAGCCTGGCGCTCTGGCCTAGCTGAGCTACGGGCCCGCACTGCTTTCCTTACTATTGCTGTTTCTGAACGAATTTAAACGTTTTCCGCTGCACCAACCGCGTGCGTGTTTACGGTTGCATCCGCTCGTAGTGGTACAGGTATTCCTGAGCGTAACCCGCGTATTTCCCGAAGTATTTTCTTCCGAAGGCGTTGAGCTTGGCGTATTCAGAGTTGGTGAGCCCTTCCCTCCGTGAAAGCTTGTGCGCGAGTTCAGGTGGAAGCTGCTTGGCATAATGGTTCAGGATGACACGTTCGACCCATCGGTCCACGGGAAACGCCTCGGTTTTCCCCAGCGAAAACAGCAGGACACAGTCAGCCACTTTCGGACCCACACCCGCTAAACTGCACAGCTGCTTCTTGGCTTGCATGTAAGGCAACTGTCTTAAGCTTTCAAGTTCGAAATCGTTTTCGAAAATTCGCTTCGAAGTTGCATGTACGTACTTGGCGCGGTAGCCTAAACCGCACGTTGCTAAGCTCTCGGCCGAGGCGCACGCCAGCATCTCAGGCGTTGGGAACGTGAAGAACGGGCAGCCATCAAAAACCGTTTTCTCCCCAAACTTCCGTGTAAGATTCAGCAGCATGTGCCGTATCGCGGGGATGTTCTTGTACGTGGCGCAGATGTAGGAGATGAGGCACTCCCACGGTTCTTGGCGAATAAGCCGCAAACCCCAGAACGCAGTTAACGCTTTCCGAATGTGCTCATCCCTGCCGATGCTGGCGCTGATTTTCTGCAGGTCATCATCCAAGCCGAAATAGCGCACAATTAGCGTTTCGTCGGCGCCTGCAAACTCCAGCTCCGCGCCAGTCTGCCGCACCTTGAAAGCTTGGTTTCCGACGACGCCGTACCACCAGTCGCCCTTCTTGTCCCACCTGAACACCTGCCCGCAGCAAAGCGTAACATCCAAGTTAAAGGGAACCACGTCAAGCTTCACGTGTTTTCCTCCAAAAACCGCTCAGCTTTAGGAATTTCCGAGGGCAAACCCTTCTTTTTCCGAACCTCCGCTATGACTTTTGCTTCGAGTTTCTCGGGCACTGTTTTCCAGTGGTCAAACACTGACTGCCAAAAGGCGCGACCCGAGGTGGCAGAACGCAGTTCCTCGGACAAGCCAAAAGTCTCCGCAACCGGAATAAAGCCCGTAACTACCGTGAAAGCGCCTTTCTGTTCGAAAGCGGATATTTTGCCTCGCCTGCTGCTGATGATTTTGGAGCATTCACCCGCCACTTCTGCGGAAGAAGACACGACGGTTTTGTAGACCGGTTCAAGCAGCACGGGCTTGGCGGTTAAGAACGAGCCGAAAACTGCTTTGCCCACGCCCCGCATAACCTCAACAGGACCATGGTGTTCAGGGTTCTCGCTTAGCTGGATGTCCGTCAAATTGACTTTGGCGCCTCGAATGGGTTCTCCGCACAACGGTCCTGCCCTGCAAGCGAACCTGAAGCCTGACACCACAAAATCCAAAATCTGAAGCAACTCGGGTTTCGCAGTGCAATCTGCCAGCGCGTTTTTGTACTCGTCAACCGCAAGTATGTTCGCCGCGCTTTTTGGTTCGGAAACTTCTTGCTCAAGAAAGCCAATGGCTTCCTCTTTTAAAGGCGCCATCTGCACCGTAAACTTGTTCTGCGTGTTAGGGCTTCTAGCTGTGGCGATGGCACCTTTCCGCGTGACGCTTTCCCTGTAAACAACTCTCGGCGAAGAAACAGAGATTTCCACGCTGCCCATCGTATCCTTCAGATGCTTCACCGCGATTTCAAGGTGCAGCTCACCCATTCCGCTCATAAGATATTCCCCCGTATCCCTGTTCACCGAAACGGCAAGGTTTGGATCTTCCATTGCCAACTGATCCATACCTTTGAGAAGTTCAGGCAGTTCCTTAGGGTTTTTGGACTCAACCGCCACCGTCACCACAGGCTCAGAAACGTATTGTACGCGCTCAAACGGAACCATCCCCGCTTTGTGTTCAGCATCAACCATGGTTTCGCCCGCCCTCACTGTTTCCAACCCTGACAACGCAGCAAGGTTACCCGCCGCCACTTGATCCATAGGCTCCCTGAAGGCACCCATGTAAACGGAAACCTGCTGAACCACGTGCTCCGCTTGAGCGTTAACGATGTAGACCTTGTCTCCGGTTTTTACCGTGCCGGAGAACACTCGCCCGGTGGCGATTAAACCCGCGTTCGGTGCGGCTTGAACATTTGTTATGCACGCCACAGTTGGTCCTTTGTCGTCGCAGTCGATCATGGCTTTCCCCACCTCAGACGATAGGTTGCCTTTCCAGATTTTTTCCACACGGTACTTCTGCGCTTCCGAAGGGTTCGGAACGTGCTTAACAGTCATGTCCAGAATGGCGATGTGGAGCGGAAGAGGCTTACGCAGCTTTTCTAATTTCGCGTTTTGGTACGCGTCCATGATGGCGCTGAATCTTATGTTCTTCTTACGCGCCATTTCCAGTGTGAAGCCCCACCTGTGCAGAGCCGACCCAAAAGCAACGTTTCCCTCGGCAGGATTCGCTTTCCACTTCTCTTTGAAGGGTGATTCGCCGTAGATTTCGATTAAATCGTTGAAGACGCCGATTATGCGGGTGAATTTTTTCTGGATTTCCTCCTCTGTTAATTTCAGCTCGGTGATTAGGCGGTCTACTTTGTTTATGAACAGCACTGGACGCACGCGTTCCTCAAGCGCCTGTCGAAGAACTAGTTCCGTCTGAGCCATAACCTCTTCCACAGCGTCAACAAGCACCACTGCACCGTCGATGGTGCGCAAGGCTCTGGTGACCTTGCCCGTGAAGTCCACGTGCCCAGGCGTGTCCACCAAATTGATTATGAAAGAATTGTCGGCTGTTCGGTACAACAGAGAGATGTTGGCTGTTTTCAGCGTTATGCCGCGTTTCTGCTCTTCTTCAAGGTAGTCGAGAACTCTAGCTGAACCCGCCACCGTAGGCGACAACAATCTCGTGCCCGCTAGCAAAGAGTCGGTTAACGTGGTTTTTCCATGGTCTATGTGCGCGAGGATTCCCAAGTTCCGAATAGACTCTTTTTTATCCATCAGCGCTAGAATGTCAGTGATTTGTCTGAACCTCGGCATTTCTCAACCCGCTTAGACGGCTTTTACTGAATTAAGAGTGCCTATTAAATTTATGATTAGCACACATCTTATTCTGTTGCTAGAAAAAGAAGGCTAAGATGTTGAAAATGCCGCTAATGGTGCTTACTGAAAACCTACGGGAAGAACCCTACGCTTCAGTCCTATGCTACCCTAAACCAAGCGAAGCTGAAGTGCAAAGTCGCATTGTGGAACTGCACGAGCACGGCGTTAAAGCAATTGAGTTCGCGGGAAAAGCAAGTGCTTTCAATGTGCCTGTTTTGGGCAAAGGCTTCGTAGGCATCGTCGTAGCAGCTCATTTAGATGAACAAAAGTTAGCGTTGAAAATCCGCAGAGTAGACGCTGACAGGCTGGGACTGCAGCATGAGGCACAGATGCTTGCCAAAGCCAACTCTGTGCAGGTAGGACCAAAAGTAATCAGCATGAGCAGAAACTTTCTTTTGATGCAACTCATTGACGGTGATGTGTTTCCTGACTGGCTTGGCGCCTACAAAGAGGAAGAGCATGTACGTGATGTTTTGAATGATGTGTTGGAGCAGTGTTGGCGGTTGGATAACGCAGGCTTGGACCACGGGGAACTCAGCAAAGCGCCCAAGCACATAATCGTCGACAAACAACTGAAGCCGTGGATTGTTGATTTCGAAACCGCCAGCGTCAACAGAAAAATGGCGAATGTGACTTCTGTATGCCAGTTCCTCTTCACAAGCGGAGGTAGGGTGTCGAGAGCGCTGGCTGAAGTTCTCGGCGAAAGAAAAAGAGAAGAAATCATCTGTGCACTGAGGCTTTACAAAAAGGATAGAACACACGAGAATTTCAATCGCGTAGTGCAGGCTTGCCTCTCTTAGATGACGTAGTTCATCGGTGCGCTTGTGCCATTGCCGTTTTCTGGTTTTTGGATTTTCAGTTCTCGGGTAATCTGGTAGAGGTCCAGCCAAGTTTCTATCTTACTCTGGCGCTCAATCTTTTTCTCCTCAACGAGCAAAGGAACCGTGTTCACAAATAACCAACTGTAAAGTTCTTCTTTTGCGGCCAACCTTCTCCCCTAACAAGGAAAAGTGTGGTGTACCCTTTTATCCTCTATGGAAAAAAATACTAGAGGAAAATTCTATAACTTCACAGTTAATGTTCCATATTCTTACGCCAACACTTCTTGCAGCCTGCCTTTCTCTCGGGCTTCCTTCAGCTCCAACGCTATGCGCCTGCCCATGTACATACCAGCGCCGTACTTCAAGTAAGCGTAAGGAGAAGTGCCGATGCCGATGTTGGTTCCCGCAACTATACGAGCTGAAATCTCAAACGTGTAAATCTTCAAGTCATCCGTAATCACCGTCTCCAAACAGAACGGCCCAATAATTCCAGGCGGCGCCAGTTCTCGTGCTTTCTTGTGGACACTGTCGCCCATTCGAATGAGTTCAGGAAGCAGCGATTCGCGGAGCACCATGGGAAAATTGCCCACAATAGTGTATGTCGGGTTTACATCTATCTCAAGCTGCTCGCTCGCGGGAATCTTGCCGATGGCATCCACCGCAGACTCGTAACGCCTGTCCACCGCCAAAAACTCGACATCGTCTTTGATAATTGAACTAAAGTAGCTGGGGTAAACGTTCACGCCCAAAGCGTACTCCTGCAGATGCACCTTGTCCACGTCTTCCTCGCGAAGCAAGCCGCGCTCCACCATTTCCTTGAATTTCTTGCGGAAAGACGAGGGCGAATTAGCCAAGAAGTAGCCTCTGCCGCCTTTCGCTCCAGGCAGCTTGGCGATTATCAAGCGGTCAATCTCATCTGGCGATTTGAAGGTTGCAGGCAAACGGAGACCAGCCTTGCGCAGCCACTCCGCCTGCTCTTCGCGGTTGGCTTCCCAATGAAGCAGCTGGCGGTTTCCGAACATCGGCACGTAGAGACTGCTGGTTAACTGCTCGGTGCTCAGATAAGCCGTGAACGAGCCGTGAGGAATCAAGACGACGTTTAGGCGTCGCAGTTTCTCCTGAAGTGCCTCGCTGAGCAGTTCGGTAAAGTCTTTGACGATGATTATCTCGTCCGCCAAAGGGAACTTTTTGTAGAGTATGGCGTTTTTCTCGGTGCAAACGCACACAGTTCGGAAGCCTTCCTCCCTAGCGCCCTTGAAAATGTTCAGGGCAGAATGCGAACCCAACGTGCCTACTGCTAGCTTGTCCAAATCGTAGTTTTCCAGCATTTCGGCAGAGTCTTTGCTTGTTATCACGTTACCACTTCCGCAAGCCGTCCCTCTTTCACGGCGCGTTTTATCTCCATGGCTACGCGTCTTCCTGGACCCACTTCAAAGCCGTACTTGTACTTCATGTAAGGCGACGTTGGCTCAACGCAAGGGCAGCCTGGAACGCGTGGGCTCACGTCGAAAACGTAGAACTTCAAGTCTTTAGTCACGGCGCCCTGAAGCGCGAAAAGCCCAATCATGCCAGGCGGATACTCCTTTTTGCAGGTGTCCACGAACTGTTCTGCCGCATTGAATATCTTTTCTATCTGGCTTTCCCGCATGGTTGCGCCCATGTGTCCGATTTCGATGTTCTGTGTCGGTATCTTGAGTTCCAGCTGTTCTGGGGCTGGCAGGTCAAGCACGCCGTCAAGGTCTGTCTGTATCCTGCGGTCAAAGCCCAAAAGGTCAATCTCCCCAGTTAAGGGCGACCAGAAAAGGTTGGCGTTGAACTTGGCGCCGATGACGTATTCTTCTATGATGGAGTCTTTCAGCGCTTCGTCGGTGATTATTCCCTGCTTTACCCGTTCCGCAGCCGTTTTCTCGAACTCTTCAGGATTGGAAGCGTAGAAGAAGGCGCGTTCTATGGCACGTTGTTTCTCGGGAACCTTGGCGATTACGAGGCGGTCGATTTCGCTGGGTGACTTGAAAATCCTTGGAGTGTTTATGCCTGCTTGCTGGAGGAGGTACTGCTGGTTTTGGGGGGTGTTGCGCTCTTCGGTTCGGAGCATGTACCTGTTCCCGATAAGGGGCACGGTGAATTTTTCTTCTATGTTCTCGTAGCCCGCGTACACTGAGAAGGATCGGTTAGGCACAAAAACCGTGCTCAGGTCGTTCAGTTTTTTCACGTTGGTTGGGCTGGTTATGTCCGCGAACTTGTCCAGAAGCAGCGTGTGGTCGAAGATGTTGCTGTAGTACCGCGTGTAGGTTTTGTCTCTGCCCTTCTGGCACACCACCACGGTTTCGAAGCCTTCCTGTTTGGCACCTGAAGCGATTTCCAGCGCCGAGTGGGAGCCTAAAACTCCTATACGGATTTTTCCCGGGTCGTATTGGCTTATTACTTCTTTTATTTTTGTTATCATCATTTCTTTTCACCCATGTAATCCCTGTAGTTTTCAATCACTTGAGCAAGAGGGGGCGCGTCAAATAAGTTGCGGTTAGTCATTTCATTGCCGGCTGCCATGTACATTTCACTGATAACAGTTTTGAGTTGCTCATCGAGTTTCGGAGGCTGCGACTTGCACAGCGTCTTCCAGTCTCGGACGCCTCTGGCTTCAGCGGTTCTCTTGGCTTCTTCCACATCACGGTACCAGCCTGTTTTCTTGTAGAATTGCCGTGCGACCTCTTTGCTCACGTGGACGCCGTCGTAGGTGAATCGGCACTCGTCCAGCGTGCCAACAACGTCCACAACCATGAGCTTTCTCTGACAGTCGAAGGCTAGCTCGATTTTGCCATCCTCATTCTCCAGTTTCGCGTGGCAAGCCATCTCGGTTATGGCGTCGTCTACTTTTGCGAGAACCGTTTTCACCGCGATTAACTCGATGTTGGTTATGCCCGCGATTTTTTTGGCTTCTTCCCACGTGACGTAGCGGTCAGCCTCTTCCAGTTTGGTGCTGACATCAAATATGGGCTTCGCCAAGAGTTCACCGGGCTTCGGCGTGTGACCCAGCCCCAAGTCTTTCAAGGTGATTCTTCCCTGCTCAAGCCGCTTAAACACAGAGGAGCCTTCGGGCAACCCGTTCCGGTAGATTATCTCAAGCGGGATGAGGCAGTTTTTCAGGCTCGGAGTGTACATGCTGTAGTCGTACTCGACTTTTCCCTGTGCCGTGCGGGTTTCGGGTTTGTAGACGTTGACGAGGTTGACCTCCATAGTGCTTGTGGGCTCTCTGAGCTCTTTAAAGGTGACCAGCCACCCCGTCTTGTCCACCAAGCCCTTGTAATGGGTTTTGACCCCTGTTTCTTCGAGTTTTTCGAAGCAATAAGCGCCCATGAGGCACAGCGCCGCGCCTTTCCCATCAATGTGGTCGGGCATTTCGCCCCAGTCAAAAACCGAGTAGCGGTCGGAAAAGTAGAATCTGCCTACGCCCATCGTGTCCGCTGTAGGCTTTTCTATCACTTCAAGGTCTTTTACGCTGCCCATGATTCACACTTCAATTCTTAACAGAATATTCCAACTAAGCTTATATCGCTTTTTCAGCCCAAACCGTTTTCCAAGTCTGGCACTTGCTACTTCAGATTTTTCACTGCGTCATTAGCTTTTTCGACTGCCTTCTTCTTTGCCAACTGATAGTATACAATGCGTTTGTCCAGTTCCTTGTCGTCTAACGCGAGAATTTTTGCCGCGGCGATAGCCGCTCCTTCAGGCTCGATAGTCACAGTGGAGCCTATGCCGCTTGGTATTCTGAGCGACGAGTAGATGTCTGCTCCGCCATATTTTTCTGAGTACGGCGGGCATGCGATAACAGGTTTTGAAGTGTTGGCGTCCACGAACGCGCTTAAGGCGTTAGATCGTCCAGCTACGGTTATGTAAACGGTTTTTTCTTTTTCGAATTCTTTCAGGACTGCAAGTACCTGTTCGGGAGTTTTATGCGCAGAAGCAATGCGGAAAGCGTATTCTACTCCTAAAGCTTTCAGGTATTTCGTTATTGCATGGCAAAACTCCAAATCTCTCTCGGAACCCATCAGCACTATGGCTTTTCCTTTCACTCTTTCACACCGAACTTTGGTAGCGCTTAACTTGCTAATTAATTTTTAACATCTCACAATGAAAGGCTCGCCTATGGGCACGGACTTTGACCCTAAAAATCAGCTTTTCGATTCGATTTATGTTTTGACTGTAGAAAAAAGGATGGCTTTAGGAGGTTATGTTTGCTACGGGTTTTGTGGTGATTCTTCTTTTTAGAAGAATTGCAGCAATCGCTGTGGCAATTAGGAGGGCGGAGAACATCATCAAGCCTGGAGCGCGCGCGCTCTTAGAGGTCCGTTTGAGTGGCTTGTGCTTCCGCTGCTGCTTCCGCCGCCGTTTGAATCCCACATGATTATCATCGCGTATGTGTTGTCTTCTACCCACGCTATGTCCTTTCCTTCAGAGTCTCCGCTGTTAAGTGGTTTCTTCAACTCCGGGGTGACCACGTTTGAGGAGTCAACTGTGATGGCGCCTTTTCCATCTTGAGAGGTGTCTAGGGAAATGATGCCTATTCCACCGAACCAGATGTCTCGATACCCGTTTGCGGCGTAATCGTCATTTCCAAAAAGGGCTCCGTCTGCGCCTGATTGCATGCAGGCAGTGCCGCCGAAAAGAAATGCCACCCACGGATTGTTGGAGTCAGCTGTTAACCTGACCGCCATATACAGGTAGGTTCCGTCCTGCTTCGTCCAGATGTCCGCTGTTCCCTGCGGGCTTATAGCCATATCGGTGTAGCTGCCTGCGTCGTCCCACTCGCTTCCTATAGTTCCGTCAATTGCCGTGTCGTCGATTGGGTTGCCTGAAAAGACCTCAAAGTCCGGTTGAGCGAAAAACAGGGGTGATTGTTGCGCATGCAGTTACCAAAAGTCCCAGTATTACGATCAAGAAAAGTTTTTTCATTCTTTGGTACTCTCCGAGATGAGTCGGCTTGAGCCATTAATACTTTCCCTTATTTTGGTTATTTATGTGTAGTGCCGAAACATGTATGCGCCGCAGAAAAACTAGCCGAATATTTTTGGAACGGGCAGAATTTTTTCTTCAACGATTATAGCGGAGGATATCTCTTCTATGCCATCTATGCAGCGTAACTGTTCGACAAAATCAGACTGGCCCCTGAGGCTTTCAAATCTGGCTTTTACGATAAGGTCGAAGTCAGCCGCCTGAACCTCAATTATCTCCTCAATCTCGTTGAAACGACTTAAAGACCGCACAACATCCTTCTTTGGGACGTGTCCTTTTCCCGGAATCACTTCAGCCAGATTCACCATCAACAATGCGCCTATGGGCGATGACGTTTTTTCGAAGTTGATTATGGCTTTGTAGCCTTGGATTATGCCTTCGTGTTCTAATTTCTTAACGCGCCTGTGCGCGGTGGATATGGGGATTTTAAGCATTTTTGAGAGAGTTCTGCTTGATAATCCTGCTTTTCTGCTTAAAATCCTTATTATGGCTTCGTTTTTCTTATCCATCACAGTCCTCAATTATGAGAATTATTCTCAATTTAATAAACGTTTTCGGTATTTGTTCCCATAAAAATTGGACAAACTCCATATAGATTTGCGAGTATTTCTCATTAGAGAAGAATAAAACGAGCTTTGAGGAGGTGAAAAAACGGAACAGAGAGAAATTAACTGGAAACCATCCCGAAAAATCACAGGGCTCGTATTCGCCCTCATACTGATATTGTTAGTATCGGTAATTTTTAGTTTAAGCATGGTAATCTCGGTGGGCGTGGGGCATGCCGTACTGCTAGTTGACCCGCTTACGAAGTCAACAAGCGACCCTATAGTTGGACCGACTTACGTGGTGAAAGCGCCCTGGGTTACGGCTGTCGACGTGTATTATGCCACTGACTCTTTTGAAGACACAATCGCCTGTTTCTCCTCAGATCAGCTTCAAGTCCTGCTAAGGTGGTCTTTAGACCCTGACAAGCTGCGAGCGCTGTACCAGAACTATCCGCGATTGAACTACAAACAAGCGGCTGTCGAATCGATTATGGCTGAGACAATACGCTTGGTAACTAAGAACTTCACGGCGTTGCAGACGATAGAGTTTAGGGACGTTGTGAGAAACGATATAGAAAGCACTGTGCGGCAAGAAGTGACAACTGAACCCTCTTTGGCTGGAGCATTAGTGCGTTTCGAGTTTGACTTACGGAACATTGGTTATCCAGCGAAGTACACTTCAGCTATTGAGGATAAGCTAGTAGCTAAGCAGCAGAAGATTCAGGCGGACTTTGAGAGACAGCGAATACTGGTGTTGGCAAACGCGACGGCTCAGGAGGTCATCATTAAAGCTTCAGGTGAAGCCGAAGCCAAGGTGATAGAGGCTAACGCTACAAAACAAGCTATTGAGTTAATCTTAGAGCCGGTCGGTCAGAGCGGAAACGAAACGAGAATCGCCGAAATCTACCTTTGGGTTCAAACGTTGCAGAAAATAGCGCCTGACATTGACATACTGCTGGTCGGCACAGACGGCACGCCGGTGCTTATTCCCACAAACTCAACAAACCCCTAATTTTAGGGATCCTGTTTAAAACTTAGCTTTGCTTCAGCTTTCGCCTTCTTTTTATCTTTGTCAGCAGCATTACCGCTGCCACATGCGAGCATTTTGTCTTGCTCATGAAACCTGGACAGGTGCAGCTCCACTTTCCAGTATAGTCTTGAGCCACCGTGTAGGTTCCGTGGTCTCCGATAACGTTGTAAACTCCTTGACCTAAAGATTCGACTCTGCCGCTTTCCACGAGCCGTTTAGCCTTTTCGAACAGCCTGTTGACCGGCATCTTCACACTAACCTCAAGTTCACGCAGACGCCTGTAAAAGGTGCCCATCATACCTATGCGACAAGTCCCTAATTAAACCTCGACATCAAGCCTCAGAAAAGGCTTCAAAAAATGAGCCCAAGGCTAGCGCTTGCGCTTCTTGAAGTACGCCAGCATAGTATTCTAAGCAGCAGTTCAAGCTATTTATAGAGGGGGTATAAGCTTTGCAGAGCACAACAGACACAGCAGCTTTTAGGTTGCTGGTGCTGTTTTCTCCACAGCGCTGTTCAGAGCCTGCATTTCCATGTGCGCCTTTCTGATTAAGTCGGAAATTGTCTCTTTCGTCGGTACAGCAGCGTTCAGCGAAAGCGCAAACGCTTTTTGGTGAGCAGTCTGCAACAGCAGGGTCATGTTTTCAGGTGTTGGATAAGCTATGCTCAAGGATAAAGCGAAAGCTTCCCTGTTGTTTTCCTCAACGCTCCTGCGTGTTTCTTCAACATCGATTTTGAGCAAGTCGCCAGTTATGATGAGACCCTCATCCAAAACCACTTTCATGGAAAGCCCAGCCTCAACCGCTTTAATTCCAAGCTTGGACAAAACAGCCGCAAGCCGCTCAGAAATAACCTCGCCTTTCCGCACCACCAACGTGTCCTTGCTCACCCAAACGCTTCCAGACTCAATCCTAGTGGGCAAACCAACCGCGTTAAGCTGACTTATTATCGGACCAGGTGGTTGACCCGTGCTGCCCTCAGGAATAACAACGTCCATAGCGGAAATATCCCCTGACTTAGCCGTTGTCTTAACCTTGCCTCGTTCCAACAGAAGCGCCAACTTGAACGGGTTAAGATCTGTGAAAAGGAAAAGGTTTGCACCTTCCAAGTGTTCCTCAAGCTTCTTCAAGTCATCGTTATCCATGCCTTCAAGGGCAAGTCTCGTCAACGTATTCTTCAAAACCTTCATGTAAACCGTGCCAGCCAAGTTTTTCTTCAACGCCTGAAGCTGCGCAGCACGAACCTTCTGCAGACTGGCAAGCCCTATAGACTTGTATCCTTTCAGCAACTCTTTAGTTTCTTCAACTTCACTGATTTTTTCTTCCAACACTTGTTGAGACGGCATCCCAATCCCCCATTAAGGTTTAATCTTCACAGGCTTACCCATTGATGTCTTGATGAAAGCGAATTTGACGTTTTTCAAGCCTCGTTTAAGCTTTCCCTCTAAAACCCTCAGAACAGCCTGAATGTTATCCACCAACTCTTCCTCCTTCATGTCCTCTGTACCCACAGGACACTGAATGATCGGCTGATTACGCATCCTCACCAAAACCGTCTTACGATGCTTCACAATCAAACCTGCTATATCCGCGTTAGGCGGAACAGGCACGGGCAACTTTCCCCGAGGACCCAAAACCGGACCAAAAATCCTGCCCACACTCGGCATCAACGGAGCCTCAGAAAGAAACACATCAAAATTATTCGCCAACTTCCGCAGCTCCTTCTTCTTGCCAGCCAACCCATCAAGCTCAGCTCTCTCCATAACCTTATCAGCCTTTGCCTGTTTAGCTTTAAGCGCCAACTCGCCAGAGGCAACAACCAGAATCTTGTTCGGCTTCCCTGTGGCGTGAGGAAGCTCAATAACCTGCTGAATCCTGCCTTCCGGAGATTTCATGTCAATCTCCTTAATGTCCAGTATCAACTCTACAGACTGGTTAAACTTTTTCTCCCCAGACTGCGTCTTTGCCTCTTTAACCGCATCTAACAGTGTCTTCTTATCTAAGGGCATCTTGAAGCCTCATGCCAATGATGAGTTGGAACCCAATTATAAAAATATTCGCTTACTATTCGCCCGTTCCAAACAACTCTTCGTAGCTACCTTCATCAATTTCCCGTTGCACGTCTCGCGGATCCTTGCCTTCCACTGTTACGCCCATGCTGACGCAGGTTCCCAGCATCTCCTTTGCAGCGCCCTTCAGAGTCTGCGCCAAAAGCTGTGGACGCTTCATCTTGGCTACACGGACAACCTGTTCCATGGTGAGGTCGCCAACTTTCTCCGTGTTAGGGGTTCCTGAACCTTTCTCAATCTTCAACTCGCTCACGATCAGCGCTGAAGCGGTGGGAGTGCCAACCGTAACTTCGAAAGTTTTTTCCTCAACGTCAACAGCCACCTTCACCGGAACCTTCATTCCAGCGTAATCCTTCGTAAGCTCGTTAATCTTGGTTACAACGGCCATAGTGTTAACTCCCAAAGGACCAAGTGCAGGACCCAACGGTGGACCAGCATTCGTTTGCCCTCCGTTTACGAGCAACTCTACAATTTTTTTCTCAGCCATTTATGCTTCACCACTCTTAGTTTTTGCTTTCTCAACCAGTTTAACGTAGTCTGAGTGAACTGTAATCGGCAAAGTGAACGTGGCTTCCAGCAGCTCAAGCGTGACTTCGCCTTTAGACTTGTCAATGCGTGTAATCTTGGCGCGCATGCCTTTGAAGGGTCCACCAGTGATCTCCACCACGTCATCCTCGCTTAGGTCTTCGATAACGGGCTTTCTGATTATGTAACGTTCAATTTCAGAGAAACTCACCAACCCAGGAATTCGAGACCGCACGTGCCTTACGCCAGCTATGGCTTCTTCCACGAGGTGAGGACCATCAGCTTCTATGAAAACGTACCCTTTCAACGTTTCAGGAACAAGTATAGCTTTAATGGGAATATGGGTCATTTCAACTTTTGCGGCGATAAGCCGTGCTACGTTACGCTCCTGCCCAGTTGTCGTTTTGACAACAAAAATCTTCGCTGAAAGTTGCTCCTCTTCTTTCTTTTCCATTGATTTCTGCCTTCTAGCCGGTTGCGGCTGTTGCGCCACCTGTTGCGAGAGATAAAAGCTTAATGACGAAACCAACCAGTCCAATGACGCCTATGCCCAGCAAGCTGATTTTTATGGATAGCCAAAGCTCGGTTCTCCCTGGTTTTACCGCTAACTTCAGGGTTCTTGCTGCTTGAGATAGCCATGATCTTATGCCCATATTTACCGACACTCATCATTTCACTTAGTAATAATAAACGTTACTGTAAGTTTTACGGTTTAAAAAGTAACTACACCGTGACTATTAACATTTCTCCAACGCGCGCGCTGGGCTGGTGCCGTTTAATGATGGGTGTTGTCGCCGAAGTCCCAGGTGACTTGGATTATAGAGTTGAGGTCTTCGATGGTTGTTCCGTTGAAAACAGTGGTTTGGTCTGTGTAAACTTGTTGGTCTGGACCAGCGTATACACTACCTTGGGCTCGTATTGCCAATAAAGGCAGGATTACTGCAGTTGTTAACAGAAGAACCAGCAAAAGTGTTTTCTTCTTCATTTCGGAGTCTCCTTCTCAGTAGTTGTAATTGCTAGAACGCATGCTGAATATTGTGTGAATTTTTCTTCTATAACAATCTTCTACACGGTTTTCAATAACAACTCAAAATGTGCTGTTAATTTCTAAGTTTTTTGTATGGAAGCTCACCTTGTTTCAGCGCCTTTAGCAGTTGCGGCTTGTCTGCGCTCTTTATTCCCTTCCAATCGAGAACGGCGTAATCGACTTTTTCCAACGTCTTTTCCACGCATTGGCGGAGCATTTCAGCGTCCACAAATGGAACAGCGTACTTGGGAATCATATGTCCGAAAATCGCTTCGTCTTCCAGAGCCATGCGAGTGAACCGTTGATTGTAGTGTGTTCCGCCTATGCCGAGAAACGCTGTGTTCTGCGAAGCTGTGAATTTGCCGATGGCGGACATAGCGGCGTGTGCAACGACTTCTGCAGCCTTTGAATCGCGCCATTGTTCTGGTGAGCTGCCTAGTTCCACGAACATTGTTGGCGTATTCAATGATGGTCCGTGATGGGTGCATTCGTAAGACACTTCGTAAGCGAGGTTCATGCCTTCTTTGAGGTAGGCAAGCGCTTTCAGTGCGTCTTGCATTGCGGTGGCTGGTGAGATGGAGACTTGTTTGGGTAATCCTCCAAATTCCGCTGAACCCAAGTTGCCGGGTGTGTGAACGGAGAGCGTGGGCTTGCCGCTTGTGCTGCTGTGCCGGGAGATGAAGACTATTAGGTTTGGGTTCGGAAAATTTTCGGGTAGGTGTTGTGCGTTTATGGTTTCTTCGCTGAGTACGATTAGGGTGACTTCTTTTCTGTTCACTTGGGCTGAGTAAACTGGGTTTTTCTGGAAAGTAGCACCCGTTATTTTGAAGGGGTAGTGGTCGAGAACTTGTCGTGCGATGTTTAACCCTGCAGGGTCTTTGTTTGAAGCGGCAAGCAGAATCATGTTTATACCTTCGATTAAAAGGAAGAGGTGTTCTCGGGAAAAAAGTTTTCCATAAAGCTTATAATCGTTAAGTAAAGTTCAACCTTTCATGTGGAGAGACCAGCGAAATGCATCTGATTAATTTCAAAGAGTTATCCGCTGAGCAGCTTAACGCCTTCGTTGACTTGGGTATCGAAGTTAAGCATAACCCTGAGAAGTATCGAAAAGCGTTGGACGCTGAGTCGTTGGCGCTGGTTTTCCAGAAGACCAGCACGAGGACTAGGGTTGCGTTTGAGGTGGCGATGACGCAGCTTGGCGGTCACGCATTGTACATTGATTGGAGTACCACAAACTTCACGTTGGCTGACATTTATGATGAGACGCAGTATCTATCGCGAAATGTTGATGGCGTTATGGCGCGGTTGCTGAGGAACGCTGACCTGCAGCGAATGGCGGAAGCGTCGCGTGTTCCGGTGATTAACGGTTGCGACGAAAAGTACCATCCGAGCCAAGCCATTGCGGATTTACTGACGATTAAGGAGTTGAAGGGGAGGTTGGAGGGGGTGAAGCTAACGTTCATAGGCATTCACAACAACGTGTGCAACTCGCTTATTGAGGGCTGCACCAAGACGAGTGTGAAGCTTACCACGGTGACGCCAATTGTCAACGAGCATGCGCGTGATGAAGCGCTGATGCAAGCGGCTGAGAAGACAGGTTTGTGGGAAACCACGTTAGACGTGAAAGAGGCGGTTGCGGATGCGGATTTTGTTTACACGGACACGTGGATTGACATGGAGTTCTTCACGGACCCGAAGTTCGCGGCGGAAAAAGAGAAGCGCCTGAAGCAGATGATGCCATACCAAGTCAACAGGGAACTGCTGAAAGGAAGCAGCGCTTACATTATGCATGACATGCCTATTCACAGGGGATACGAAATAAACGGAGATGTCGTTGAGGATTCGCGTTCTGTGATTTACGAGCAAAGCGAGAACAGGCTTTACTCAGCCAAAGCCATACTGCTTAAGCTATTTAGCACTTAAGCGCTCGACAAAACTTATACCCTCTCTATTTATAGATTAAACTGCTGCTTAGACCACTCGGGCTAGCTGCTCGGAAAAAACTATACTCGCTTTACATAAAGAAACTGCAGGGCTTTCTGAAGCGTGCGCGCTGGTGGCTGGGCATTTACTGGTTTCTGCATGTTTTTGGTTGCGAAAACCGCAAACAGGAATAGACCGCCTCTGCTGGTTTCTGCAGGGATTGGGAACCCTCCCCCGGAATCCAGAAACAAGACTTCGTTTTTCTTCTTATCTCTTCTTAAGAGCGCAACATAACCTGCTGATGCTCCCATCAGGTCTTTGCAAGAATTGAATATTGCACGTGCTGCCTTACTAAACTCGCGATGAATCAGCACTGCTTTAGATGCTTCTAATAAGGCGGAAACCTCGGCTTGACGGCGATGAGAGGCTTTAAGAGTATCAACTAGCACTCGCTCAGTCTTCTTGCTCTCAGTTATGTTTCGAGCAACATGTCCCAAGGAACCTCATAAGCAAAACCAAGACCAAACTTGCGCATAGAACCTTTTTTCAAAAGTTGGGTCATAACAACTCCCTAGAACAGAGTATCCATAGACCTTGAAAATAAGCTTTTCAAGTCCTTGAGTTTTGCCAAAATCAAAAGCAACATTAATAGGACTCCATTACGCAGTGTTTAAGGTAACTATGATACCTTTATTTGACGTTAACTGGCAGGGTCTTCCTCCAAGCTACGCTCTCAGCGAACGAGACACCGACGTCCTGTCTCTAATAGATGAAGAAAACTTAACCACATTCACGTTCGACGGGTTAAAGCGAAGGCTAGGATTGCATCCAGAAACGCTCTCCCGTATACTCAGCCGCCTCGAAGAAGAAGGCATCGTGAAAAAAACTCCCAAAGGTTACAAGGTCACACTGAAACTAACCCGCCTTAAACTCCACGCCACACACCAAGAAACGCAAACGCAAAACGTATCTCTGCTGCAAACATACTTACCATCCAACATGCTGACTCAACAATTAATCTCAGCCCTAAACGGAAAATGGTTCGGCATCCTCCGCTGGCTAGGTACATCAGAAAACAGCGACGGCGTCACCCTCAAATGGGTCACCGAAGACGGCGGCATCCAAATCGCCGCAAACATATCCGGAACGGCGCTCAACATAGACGCCAAATTCCTACGCGGCAACAACCTTGACTTAGCCCTGAAAGCCGCGTATCAGCTGATGATGCATATAGGCAAACTTTACTCAGGCACGCGGTTGGCGAGGCACGTAGCCTACTATGGCAGCCCAAGCGAACACCCCTATTTCGAACTCGATTAACCCTTTGTGACCGACTTTCACCATTCCTTAGTCAACAAATACCGTTGTGCTCTATTCTTTCTATGTGAAAAAAATGAGCCAGTTAGTAAATCCCTTAGAAGTTTTAAAGTCCATTTCAGACGCCACAACCGCGCTTGTCCAAAAACTCGCCAAGTCCATAGTCAGCGTAAACTCGCGAATGTCACGAGGCACAGGCGTAGTGCTAAACAAAGACGGCTATATACTCACATGCAACCACGCCATCTCTGGATGCAACAGCGTCAAAATAGGTCAAGGACAAAAAACCTACAATGCCCACGTAGTAGGCACAGACCCCTACAATGATATTGCGCTGCTTAAAACCGAAAACAACCCAGACTTCCAACCCATAGAACTCGGAGACTCCTCCACGCTAAACACGGGCCAATTCGTCTTGGCTTTAGCTAACCCATTCAACAGGCAACAGCCAACCGCCACAACGGGCATAATCACGAACCCAGACGGCACCCTTCGCGGCTTACAGGGAACAACCATGGAAAACATAATCGCCACAGACGCCAAACTGAACCCAGGCTTCTCAGGCGGACCACTCGTAGACGCTCAGGGCAAGTTGATAGGCATAAACACTGCTTACGTATGGTCACGCGGCATAGCCATTCCCGTGAACAAAGTCAAAACCATAGCTGACAGGCTAATGAGCGGACGCATAATCAAAAAAGCCTACTTAGGCATTATAGCCAACAGCGTCGCCATCCCCACAGAAATCCAAGAGGAAACAGGCATAGACCAGCACAGCGGAGTCATGATATTCTCAGTTGAGACAGACTCACCCGCAAGAAAAGCAGGCTTAGCCATGGGCGATGTGATAGTCGAGTTCAACGGAAAACCCGTCACCAATTTCTACGACCTGCCTAGGCTATTGGGCGAAGACGTAGCTGGAAAAGAAACAAAACTCACCATAATCCGCAGAGAAAAACTACTGAAAATCAGCGTCACCCCAACAACACACGGAGGCGAAAACAACGAATAATCAACCATTCACTCCATTAGAACCGCCACGCCCACTACAGCCACCACCGCTACATCCCGCCCCATTTCTGCTCCCACAAAAATAGCCTAACCACTCCCTCCAGCCCCAACTCTTTTTTTAAAAAAAAACGAAGTGGACCAAAATCCACCGCGAACGCCATGGCAAAATGTTTAAGAAGTCTCAAAGACTTTGAAGCATGTACGTGGTACGCTGCAACGCAATGTGAACGCTGACGACATTACTTCTCTGGCGTGACTGACAACCGCAAACCCTAATTTTTTAATGAGCAATTCTTTTCTAAGAAGGAATGAAGACGAAAACGTGCACGGTGGGTTAGCCTTAATCGGAGTGCTCTGCATATTCATCGCAGGCTTTCTAACGTTCCTCGCCATTCAAGGCATCGCATATTTTGGCAGTCCACAAACTGAAGCAGTACTCGCAATTGCCTTCTTCGCCTTAGCTGCCCTGTTCATATTCATAGGGTACAAAGCAGTTGAATCCATCTTCTACAAGGTTCGAACAGGCAAAGAAGCATTAATCGGCAGTGCTGGCGTCGCCACAACTGACCTCAACACCAAAGGCACAGTGCGAGTCATGGGAGAATTCTGGCAAGCCACCACCCAAACCGGCTTCATCAAAAAAGGCGAAAACGTACAGGTAACCAGAATGGACGGCATGTTCCTCGTCGTGAAGCCCACTCAAGAAAAAGCGTAATCCTAAACCCTTAAACTGTCATTGAGAAGGAGGTGAATTCAGTGATAGATGCTTTAACAATATTTGCTGCGTTTGTAGCTTTAGTTGTGGTTCCATAATCCTAAGCGGCATCCGAGTGCTCAAAGAATGGGAAAGAATCCCCGTCCTCCGCCTAGGACGCTACGTAGGACTCCGAGGACCCGGACTAGCCTACCTCATTCCATTCATCGACAGAGCGCCCGTCAGAATCTCAACGAGACTGGACACCATTCAATTCAGAACCGAGTCAACGCTGACTTCAGACAACGTCCCCGTAAACGTGGACTCCGTGCGCTACATGAGACCCGTAGACCTAGAAAACGCCGTTCTGCAAGTAGAAAACTACTACCAAGCCACACAACTAGCCGCGCAAACAACCCTCAGAGAAGTTATAGGCAAAGTCTCCCTCAACGAGCTACTTGCGGAACGCGAAAAAGTCGGCGCGCACCTGCGCGAAATCATAGACGAAAAAACAGAATCATGGGGAATAAAAGCCACAGCCGTCGAAGTGAGAGACGTCATAATACCCGGCAACCTGCAGGACGCCATGCTTAGGCAGGCGCAGGCGGAAAGAGAACGAATCGCCAGAGTCACGTTAGCCACCGCAGAGTACGAAGCATCCGAGAAGATGATAGAAGCCGCCCGCAACTACGAGACAAGCCACGAAGGCTTAAGGCTAAGATGGATGAACATACTTTACGAGCTGGGTCAACAGTCAGGCACGAACACCATTATGCTGGTGCCGTCAGTGATGCCGGAAGCAGGATGGCCGCCCATGGGCATGTACGGCTTCAAAGAACTCCCTAAAAACCCGGCCGCCGACTCAAAGAAGTCTAAAACAGTATCTCAATGATACTCGCCCTTCCTTTTTGTTTTCAACTGGCAAGTCCATGCAGCAGTAACAAATGCCATTCACATGTTTTTCACGGCTTTCACCGTTCTCTCCAGCAGCAACTCCGCTGTTTCTTGAGAAGACCAGCTTCCAAGCCCGCAGTCAGGACCTGTGAACGTCATTCTGTCGCCGTACTTTTCTTTGGCGGTCAAGTACCGTTTCCTTATTACGGCTTCGCTTTCAACTAGCTGCTCCGCCGTTGGCTTCGTCACTCCTTTGTCGTTGAATTCCGCTATGATGTTGTCTATGTCTGTTCTTGAAACGCCGACACGTATTTGCTTGTCCGCGTCTTCCAACATTTTCCTTGAGATGCCTTCGATGTTTTTGGGCGACGCGGCGTACTCGAAAGACACGACGTCAATGTTTTTCACTTCCAACATGTCGGGCAACCTTGCCGGTGAATGCAGATGAATCTGCCTGACCGCGCCTTGAAAATCAAAAGCTTTCTCTAGAACATCGCGTATCACGTCGCTTTCAGCCGTTATGCTTTGGAACCCCAAGCTTGGCTCGTCTATGGACACCACTTCGGTCTTGATGTGCTTGGAGTCCAAAATGGAGTTTTTGGCGAAACGCCGTATGGTCTCCGCGAAACTATCAAGCACGTCGCTGTAAGGCGTTTTTCCCACTTCCTTCAAATACTGCTCTAATGGCCCAAAGATGGACACCCGCAACAGAATTTTCTTCCCGTATTGTTCGCTGAGGTTTTTCGCTTCTTCACTGATTACGTGCACTTCCGGCAGAACAGCTTTTTTCTCTTCAACCAAGAAACTGCCAGTGTTCATGGTCACGTGGATCACATCGCTAACTTGCTTCATGGCGTCATACTGCTGCGGATAATTAACCACATCCAGACCAGAGCTGACTTTTGTTTTGAAGGAATCAAGCGTGACCTTCCAGAAATTCTTCAGCAGAAACTCGTCTTTTCGAATATCGCTTCCGCTGATTATGGCTTTTCTCACAAGCTGATATGCCTTATCGAATGCTTCTCTGCTAACGTTAGGTGGTAGCGGGAAGCTTCCTATGTCGTCAACTAGCGTGTCCATGAAGGTATATTGACAAAAGAATTCTTTTAAAGCTATAGCCGCGCCTTTAACGTTCGCCGTAACACTAAAGAACCACAGCGAGTTTGATAGGGAAAAGTTGGAATCACTAATGTCAGAATCATGTACCTTCTGCAAAATAGCGCGAAAAGAAGCGCCTTCAAGCACAGTCTACGAGGATGAAGACGTAATCGCGTTCATGAGCATCCAGCCCATAAACGTGGGTCACACCCTTGTCGTTCCGAAAAAGCATTACGAGAACATCTACGAGATTCCAGAGGAAGAAGTAGCGTACCTGTATAAAGTCGTGAAGAAACTGGCTTATGCCGTAAAGCAAGCTGCAGACACGGAAGGAATCCGCATCGTGCAGAACAACGGCGAAGCCGCTGGGCAAGTCATTCTTCACATGCACGTTCACATAATTCCCATGAACAAAAACCATTCTTGGTTACACCACGCTGAACCGCGCAGTGCTGACGCACTAGAGAATGACGCGAAAAGGGTAAGACAGTTTGTTTAAAGAGTTTTTCAAAACCTAACATCTCTAAAAAACGTCCTGAATAGGAACACCTATAAAAGAGGGAAAAACCATTTGCTACACTGCAAAAAGCGGGAAAAACATGACTGAAGAACCTAACGAAAATGGAACCCCTCATCCAGAGAAACTCCTTATTGATGAACCAATGAATTTTACGTTCCACGCCGCTTACGGTGTATACTCGGAATTGTTTGATAATGCAACTGAAGCCGAAGCTAAGGCGGATTTGAACAGGAACATTGAGGCTCTTAAAGAAAACAGGATTGACTGTGAAACTTTTTACAGGAACATAGCGCACCACCGAAAAATGTCGCCTAATCTATACCACGACAGGTTTTCCCTGCAAACGCAGAGAAAAAGGGACTGGCGCAAGAAAGCTCAAAGGCAAGATAGAATAAAGAGACACAAAAAATAGGCAATAACTGCTTTGTTCTGCAGAATGCATTTCTCACAATAGTATTGATTCAACAGTGAGATTAAGTACGACTTCTGCTATGTCACTTGCGTATTCTGCGGTTCTGAGGATGCTTTCAATTATCAATCGCAGATAGGGCGCGTCTTCAACATCTACCTTTTGAGAAGCATCAACCGCCTCTTTCTCCATTAAAGCAATCTCTTTTGTTTTTTCAACTATGCTTTCGGCAAGAGCATAATCTTGCCTAAAAAGTGCTTCGATTGCAGTTTCAAACATTGAAACGGCTAAATTGCTCATCTGGTCAAGTTTTTCATTTGTGTCTGGTTCCAAGTTGTTCTTTATTAGCAAAACGTTGTCTGCGATGCTGGCTGCGTGGTCTGCGGTTCTTTCCACAGACTTGGTTACTAGACGATAACCTAAACAATCACGGGCGTTTTGCAGGCCGATTTCCTTTATTATGCGTCGGTTTTGAACCGCTGTCTTGAGCTGTCTGATTATGTACAGGTTGAATCTGTCTACCTCGTTATCCGTAACCGCAACTTCTTTAGCTTGTTGATAGTCAAATCCTTTTAAAGCGTTTATGGCGTCTCGCTGCATTGAAGCCGTTATTATGCTCATTCGTCTAAGGGCGCTTTGAACAGAAAGTTCCGGGTAGCTCAACAGAACCTGCAACGTTAGCTCCTGTGGAGTGTCAGTGACTATCTCGGTTCCTAGGAGGAGATTGAGCTTGGATAGGTTTCCTGAGGCGTTTGAAAGGTTTGAGATGGACGTTAAAGTTGACAGGTTAAGGTCTTACAGTGAGTTGCTGTATTCTTTTCAGTGGTGGGCAGGTGGGAAATGGAGAGGTACATCAAAGCAATGGGAAGCTTTCAACCGTGAAGCTGAAAGGTTGGGCTTTGACGTCCCAAGCTTTATCCGTGAAGAAATGCGGGAGTCACGCCCGTCAGGCTTCTATGGTTATGAAGGTCAGCAAAAGGCTGTTTCATACAGACACGAAGTTGTCATGGTGAGAGGCAATTCTCAAGACCGTTATAGAGACCTAAAGACAGGACGCTTCATAAAGAAGCCCTAGTCTTTTTTCTTCTAAGAACATGCATAATTAAGAATTAAGTTGAAAAATGTAGGCTTAATTATTGGGTTTTAGAGCCTGTCCTATGAATAAAAAGAAAATAAAAAATAACCAGCGAGTTGAAAAACCCTGCTTACGGTGCTTAACTGCCGATGTTTTCTGTCTTTTTCTGGTGCGGCTTATAAATTACTCCTGCAATGAGCAACACTATTCCAACAACGGGCAATACTAGCGCAGCTTCTACGCCTCTTACAAAATAGAGGACAAGACCTAAGACAATTAGTATGCTTCCCATAGCGAGGAGTCGCCCTTTGTTTGTTTGATAGCGCGCGCTCCAAGTTCGCTGTCGGCTCGTCCATGAATAAAATTTCTGGCTCATGTATGAGGGCACGCGCTATGGCAAGTTTTTGCTTCATGCCTTTAGAAAAAGTCCCTGCCAAAACGTTCCTCTTCTCCCAAATCCCCAGCATTTCAAGAAACCGTTTAATGTTCTCTTTCCTTTGCGCGTTTGTACAATCGTATATAGCGCGCGCGCTACTCGCCTATTCTGGCATTTCCACTGGTTTTGGATATAAGACAACAAAGCATCCTTATGGTGGTTGTTTTACCTGCACCGTTTGGTCCTAGGAAACCGAAAACCTCGCCTTTTTCAACGTGGAGAGTGAGGCTTTCCACCGCGGTGAGTTCGCCGAACTTTTTTGTCAGATTTTCAAGGTCAATCATTGAATTCGTCCAAAAAGCAAAATTTTTCTAAGTTATCGAATTGAAAAATGAAGTATATAAACATGAAAGCGCGCGCTAACGTTTGTTTTTCAATTCGTGATTGATAGATAGTTAGTGACAGTGAGAGTGACTGACAGAGACAGACATTATTCACGCACGCGGGCGGGGGTGGGGGTATGCG